>JBKPRL010000022.1:0-31369 GCA_046734535.1 bacterium
GCCTGCACCTGGACGAGGACCGGTTGGCCGCCACCCGCGCCGACCACGCCACGTTCGGCTGAGCGGCGCTGCGGGGTGGCGGCGTCCCGGCTCGTTCAGGCGATCTCGACCGCGCCGGACAGGCGGTGGCTGAGCCGGGCGGCGACGGCGCGGACGTGCTCGGCGACCGCCGCCGCGGAGCGGTCGCCCGGAAACCGGTATGAGGGTCCGTGCGCGTGGATGGCCGCTACGACCGACCCGTCCGCGCCGAACACCGGCGCGGCGACGGAGCTGGCCTCGGGCGCGAACTCGCCCCGCAACCAGATGCTGCCTGCGTCGCGGATCATGGCGAGGCGCTCCCGGATGCGACTGGGATCGGTGACGGTGTCGTCGGTGAACGACGCGAGTGGCGGGGTGAGGATCCCGTCGACCTCATCGTCCGGTAGGTGGGCCAGGATCACGAGCCCTGAGGGAGTGACGTGGGCCGGGATCTCGGCGCCGGTCCAATCCCGGACCTGGACCTCGTCCGGTGGCGTGGTCTGGGCCAGGTAGCGCACCATCGCCCCTTCGCGGACGCTGAGCCCGGCCGCCTCTCCGGTCAGCAGCGACAGCTCGGCCAGGAACGGTTGGGCCAGCTCCGGGAGGGCCCGGGTCGGCCCTGTCGCCGCGCCGATCTCCTCGGCCAGGCGTCCCAGCCGGTACGGACCGCCGCTGCCGGCTTGCTCGACGGCCTCGAGCCCCTCGAGCGTCGACAGCAGCCGGGAGACGGTGCTCTTCGGCAGGTGGGTCCGGCTGGCGAGCTCGGTCACTCGGGCCGGGCCGGTCGTGAGCGCCCGCAGGATGGCGATGGCCCGTTCGACCGATTGGACCCCGCTCACGCGGTCTTCTCCCGCCTGGTCTCGTCGGTCGTGGTGCGGAGGAGGCAGAGCTCGTTCCCGTCGGGGTCGGCGACGACAGCCAGGCGGTAGTCCGGTTCGTCGACGTCGGCGAGGTGGCGGCCGCCATTCGCCACCACCCACGAGATCGCCGCGTCCACGTCGGCCGGACGGAAGTCGAGGTGGACGCGACACTTCTCGCGCTTGGGCCCGTCGACCCGCTGCAGCACGAGCCCGGGCCCGCCGGGCACGATCGCCGTCATCCACACGTAGTGCTCGTCCGCGTCGATGACCTCGACCCCGGCGGCCTCCGTCCAGAACCGGCTCGACCGCTCGAGCTCGGACACGTCGATCGTCACCCACCGAACGGGGCCGAGGACACCGCTCATGGGACCGCGCTCGACCATGCGGCCCGGGGCCGGCGCGACCGGCGGCCGACCCAGGCGACGGCCACGACGGCCAGGCCCGTCACGGCGTGGACGCCGCTCAGCACCCAGAAGTAGCCCTGGTTGCCGACCACGAGGAACGCGACCGCCACGAGCAGCGGGGCCGCGGCCGCCCCGACCCCGTTCAGCGCCACCAGGTGGGCGCCGGCACTGGCCATCTGGTGGTGCTCGAGGTGGTCGTTCACCTCGGCGAGGACGATCGAGTACTGGGAGTACGAGAGCCCCCCGAGGAGGAGCATCCCGAACATCGGGAGCAGTCCGCCGGCGGGGACGAAGACGAGCGTCGCGGCGACGACCGACGCCGTCATCGTGACCGCCAAGAGGACGCGCGGTCGGGCGTGGCGGTCGGCCAGGTGGACCAGCGGGGCCTGCAGCACGAGCGCGCCGGCCGAGCCGAGGGAGACGAAGAGCGCCGTGCGCCCGATCCCGAAGCCGCTGCGTGTCGCGTAGACGGCGGCCACGCCGAGGAGGGCGGAGTTGGCGATCGCAGTGGCGAACGCGGCGACGGTCCCGAGCGGGGCGATGGCCACGAGGTCGCGGAAGGCGATCGACACGCCTCGCACCGCGGCGGGCGGCTCGGAGGCCAGCAGCCAGACCGGCACGAGCGCGACGACGGTGACGCCGCTGGCCACGAGGAACGGCCCCGCGCCACCGACCCCGGTCACCCGGTAGAGCAGGGCGCCGCTCGCGAACCCCGCCATCATCACGGCGACGTACGAGCCGAGCAGCCGACCGCGGTTGGCGTTGGTGGCGGAGGAGTTGAGCCAGCTCTCGATGACGACGTACAGGCCGGCCACGCAGAACCCCTGGCCGAGGCGGAGCGACACCCAGAACCAGGGGACGACGGCGACCGGCGGGAATATCGCGACGACCGCGACCGCGCCCGCCAGCACGCAGAAGCTGCGGCGGGAGCCGATGCGGCGCAGGAGGCCAGGCGTGACTCGGGAGCCGGCCAGGAAGCCGACGTGGTACGCCGCGAGCACGGCACCGACCACCAGGGCGCTGAAGCCGGCCCGGGTGGCGCGCACGCCGAAGAGCGTGAGCAGGAGCCCGTTGCCCACCATCAGGATGCCGACCCCGGCGATCAGGGGCGCCGCAGAGGTGGCCAGCCGGCGGCCCGACAGTCCGGTGGCGAGGGGATCGGGGCCGGCCGTCACCTCGTCAGGCTACGCCGTCAAGGGTGGATTCGTCCCGTAAGGTGGAACGGTCCCGCCTCGTAGGCCTTCTCGGGGGGGACCCGAGATCGTTCTGGCGCGGGATCCGCTCACCGGCGGCACCAGCTCGCGCCAGAAGCCGGAGGCGACGGCCCGACCGGCCCGACCGGCGCGCCCCTGCGGTTCCGGCGCGAGATCCGCTCGCCGGCGGCACCAGCTCGCGCCAGAAGGTGCGCGCTACTGGGTCGGCAGCTGGCGGGGGGCGTGGCTGATCCAGGGGAGCCCGGCCGCCTTCCACGCCGCGAAGCCGCCCCGCAGGTCGGCGACGTTGGTCAGCCCCAGGTCGTGCTGCAGCAGGTCGGCCGAGAGCGCGGACGCGTAGCCCTCGGAGCACATCAGCACCACCTCGTGGTCGGGTCCCGAGAGCTCGGCCAGCCGGAAGTCGCCGCGTGGGTCGAGCCGCCACTCGAGCACGTGCCGGGGCACCGGGATGGCGCCCGAGACCTCGCCCTCCCGCCAGCGGTAGTCGGTCGGCCGCAGGTCGACCAGCAGCGCGCCGCGACGCACCGCCGCCACGGTCTCGTCCGGGCTGAGACGGCGGATCCGGCTGGCCGCCTGCTCGTACAGCTCGTCGGCGGTCACCGGGCCGCCGTCCCGGGGTCGGGTCGCGGTCATGGCACCGTCGGTTCGGGGCACCGCACCGGCAGCGAGCGGACGGGGACGGCGCCTCCTGGCAGCACGGCGTAGTACGTCATCGCTGTCAGGCGGGGGGTGTAGGCATGGATGCTCGTCGCGAGCCCGGGCCCGGCGTTGGCCAGGTTGTGCACGTACCCGGGCCCGAACGATCGGGCCCGACCCCGCGGGACGCGCCGCTGCCGGAGCCGGCCCGACCCGGTCCGGCCGTAATCCTCGAGCAACGCGCCCTCGACGACCATGAACGCGCCCGCCGACGAGCCGTGGTCGTGCAGCAACGTCATCTGACCGACGTCCCAGCAGATGAGCCAGACCTCGTGGTCGTCGGCCGTCACCAGCCGCTCGTAGTGGCGGCGGGCGATCTGATGGTGGACCCTCGGGCGCCAGCGCTCGGGCTCGGCGGCGATGGCCCGGACGACGTCCACGAGCTCGCTGATGCCGAGCCGGGATGCCGGCTCGGTGCCGATGGGATCCGCCTCCGCTCGGCGCCGGGAGCCGACGCCTGGTTCGGTCATGGTCACGGACGTGCCTCCTGCTCCTCGTGACCCGAGCTCACACCGCCCCTCGGTGTGCCTCCCGGGCCGAAGCCTCATTGCTCGCCGAATCGACGACCCCGGGGATGCCGGTGCCTTCGACCCAACGCGTCCTGTTCGATGCGTTGGTCGCCATGGTAATCGAGCGGTTGTTTCCAGGTGGTTTCCGCGTGTGACCATCTGGCTACGGTTCGCGGGGTGAGCCCGACGGTGAGCCGCGAGCAGCGGGCCGCCATCGGCGAGGTCATCGTCCGGCTGGAGCGCCAGTTCTACGGACGGGGTCCGAGCTCCGTGCGGGTCTCGGTCACGGAAGAGACGCCGGTCTCGATCGTCGCCCTCTCCGTGGACTCGCTCACCGCGGCTGACCGCACGCTCAACGATCGGGGCGCGCAGGAGGCGGTGCGCCGCCACCACGAGGCGCTGAACAGCGCGACCCGTGAGGACTTCGTGCGGGCCATCGAGGACATCGTGGGCGAGGCCGTGACCGCGTACCTGGCCCAGATCCACCCGCTGACCGGGTACGGCGTCCGGGTCTTCCTGTTCGACGAGGGTGACCAGACGGAGATCGAGCCCGGCGCCTAGCCGGGGTCAGCCTCGTGCCCCGGCGGGACGCGCAGGCCGCCGTAGGCCATGTCGGGCGTGATCTCCCCGCTGACGACCCTGTACATCTGGTCGCAGACGGGCATCGGCACGCCGAGCTGCTCGGCAAGGCCGTGCACCGTGACCGCGGTCTTGACGCCCTCGGCCACCATCGACATCTCCGCCAGGATGTCGTCGAGGGTGCGGCCGAGGCCGAGCTGCTCACCGACGTAGCGGTTGCGGCTGTGCGGGCTGATGCACGTGGCGATCAGATCGCCCATGCCCGCGAGACCGGCGAACGTGGCCGGCTCACCACCCATCGCGACCCCCAAGCGGGTCAGCTCGGCCAGCCCGCGGGTCATCACCGCGGCGCGCGTGTTGTCGCCGACGGACAGCCCCTGCGCCATGCCGCAGGCCAGGGCGACGACGTTCTTCAGCGCGCCGCCGAGCTCGCAGCCGATCACGTCGTGGTTCGTGTAGAGCCGCAGGAGGCCCCGACGCAGGACCCGCTGGAGCTCTCGCGCCACCTCGAGGTCCTCGGTGGCGATGACACTCGCCGCCGCCTGCCCCTCCATGATCTCCCTGGCGATGTTCGGACCGGTCAGAGCGGCAGCCGGATGGCCGGGCAAGACGTCCTTGATGACCTCCGTCATCCGGAGCAACGAGTCCCGCTCGAGGCCCTTGGTCAGGCTCACCACGGGGATCCACGGGTGGATCGTCGCCTTCGCCGCCTCGAGCGTCTCACGGAACCCGTGGGACGGCACACCGACGATCAGCAGCTCCGCCTGCGCCACCGCCTTGTCGAGGTCGGCCGTCGAGGTGAGCCGGGCCGGGAGCGTGCACCCCGACAGGTAGGTCTCGTTGGTCCGGTTCTCGTTGATCTCGTCCGCGACCTCGGGCTTCCGCGCCCAGAGCACGGTCGGGTGGCGTCCGGCCACCACCGACGCCACCGTGGTTCCCCACGAGCCCGCCCCCAGCACCACGACCTGCATGGCGGGATGATGGCACGGACCAACGGGGGCTGGAGGCGTCTCGCCACCACGGCGCGCTGTCGTCCCCGCCCGGCCGTGGCCGGCGTCAGGTCAGATGCGTGCGCGAGGCGGCCTCGGCGGCGTGGGCGTACTCGTAGCCGAGGTTGGCCATGCGCGTCGGGTCGGACTCCGTCCGGAGCCGACCGAGCAGGGCGTCGACCAGCTGACGGTGATCGGCCAGCGCGCCGGCGAGGAGGTCGAGCTGCCCGGTGACGCGGGCCGTCGTGGCCAGGGCGCTGAGCACCGCGGACTCGTCGGACAGCTGCCGCCGCTCGGAGTCCCCGAGCACCTCGGCCACCTCCGGCTGGAGGACCATCGCCTCCGCGTTGAGGTGGCCGAGCAGCTCCGCCACCAGACCGGTCCCGAGCTCGTCGTTGACCCCGGGGGTCTCGGTCTGGCGGACGGCCTCCGTGAGCAGGCTGTCCAAGCGGTCGTGCGCCGTCGCGACCATGGCCTGGAGCAGGTCCGGCTCACCCGTCGGATCGGTGAGCGTCATCCGACGACTCCCTTCGCGATGCGGTCGGAGCGAGGCCCGCTCAGACCGCGGCCGTCCGACGGGGGACGACGAGCGCGGACAGCAGCACGACGCCGCCGACGATCACGCCGACCCAACCCAGCGCGGCCTCCGTGTGCAGATCGGACAGCAGCTGGTCCGAGCCGGCCAAGAGCACGATGCCCCCGACGACGAGTGCGATGCCGATCAACGCGGAGAGTGCACGCGTCGCGGGACTCAAGGCGCAGAGCACGAGCACCGCGCCGACGGCCAACTCCACCAGACCGATCGCCGCGGTGTGTTGGAGCCCGAGGACCTGCACCTGAGGGTCCGACAGCGGCGAGCTGAGCCCGGCCCTCACGACCGCGAAGATCCCGAAGGCGATGAGCACGACACCGCCGACGGCGCTGACGATCTGGGCCGGGGTGACGAGGAAGGAACGGCGAGCGCGCCGGGCGCCACTCTCGACCACGACGGGCTCACCGTCCGCGTCGACCGTCCTGATCTCACGATGACGCAACATGGGTTACCACCTCACTGCCGGGACGCTGCCCGGTTCGGTGCCCCTCGAACGGCTGAGTACCCGGCGAGCGGCTACTCCAACCGGGTGCGCGCCACCGTCGGTTCAGGCGCTCCGGGAGCTCGGCATCGAACCGGTCACCTGCTCGAAGTCGGCATCCGCGGATGCCCGGCGGGCTCTCGCCTTCCACCAGACCACACCGGCGACAACGGCGACGACGGCCACGAGGATCCACGGTGTCCGGCGGCGGCGCCGCGGCGGCTCGATGACCCCGAGGCGTGTCCCGAGGGCCTCGACCCCGTGCTGCACGGCTTCGACCGCATCACCGGAGCGATCCTTGATGATCTCCAGGGTGCTCTCCAGCTGGTTCACGCTGCACCTCCACTCTGCGCGGACTCCGTGGGATACCCCGTTGGAGGCCGGTTCACGCACCCTGCGCAGCGGCTCGGGATGGCAGGCTGCGTTCGTGGCCGAACCGGTCGCGCCCGGTGCGCCCTCACGCTTCCCCCGCCCCGCTCGGCGGGCGCTCGCCTTCGCGATCCTCCTGCTCCTCTTGACCGGCACCCTGCTGTCGTGGCTGTTCGTCCGTGTGCGGGAGGACGACGAAGCCCACAACCAGCGCGAAGAGGCGCTCGACGCCGCGGCGTCGGCACTCCAGACGTCACTGCGGATCTCGGAATCCGCGCTGCGGGGTGTGCCGGCCATCGTCCGCCCCGACGGGACGGTCGACGTCGCCGCCTTCCAGGCCTACGGCGCGGACGTGCTCGACGCGAAGACCGGCAGCGGGTTGGCCTACGAGGCCGTCGTGGCCGGGCCGGACCGGGCGGCGTTCGAGGCGGCCACCGGCCTGACGATCCAGGACCAGGGGCCGAACGGCAAGCTCGTGCCCGCGGCCGTCAGGGATCGGTACTGCCCGATCGTCAGCGTCGTGGTCGGCCCACAGGGTGTGCCGGGCAGCGAGGGGTTCGACGTCTGCTCGAGCGCGCCCCGGCGCGCGGCGGCGGACGCGGCCGCGGCGACCGGCGACGTCGTCCTCACCGCGCCGTTCGCGGGCGTGCCGAGCGGCCGGCCGTCCGTCTCGTTGTTCCGTGCGCTGTACCCACCGGGCAGGGCCCCCGGGCAGGGGGAGCCCATCGGCTTCGTCAGCCTGGGCACGCGAACCGACACGCTCCTCACCAACGCCGGACTCGACGCACGGAGAGGCGTGCGGTGGCGGGTCACGGACGGCGACGCCCTGGTCTTCGGTCCTGCGGCGCCGCTCGACGCGCCCCGGCGGACGATCCCCGTCGGGGGTCGGGAGTGGATGGTGCAGCTGACCGAGGAGATGCATCCCTCCTACGCCGGCTCGTGGACGGTGCTGGCCTCCGGGCTCGTCCTCGTCGCGCTCCTCACCCTGCTCGCGGCGCGCACGCTGCGCTACGAGTCCCAGCTCGAGGAGCTGACCGCGGCGCAGGAGCGAGACGTGGAGCGCACCGCGAAGGTGGCGCGACTGGCCCGCGTGCTCGGCGGGGCGCGGGGCGCGTCCAACCTGGAGGCGGTCGTCCGCCGCGAAGCGGGGCGACCCTTCGAGGCGAGCGAGGTCGCCCTCGACGTGGAGGACGCCGACGCCGAGGGCGCCGGCCAGCGGGCCATCGGGAGCAGCCCCACGGGCCCGCTGTCGGACGCACGGCGCAGCGGCCGCCCGGTCGTCGTCGAGGGCGCCGCTGATCTGTCCACCCGCTACTCGGACCCACCGGTCGGCTTCGACACGCCCGGCTTGGCGACCATCCTGGCCGTCCCCCTGCCCGAGCTGACCGAGGGCACGGTGCACGGGGCGCTGGCCTTCGGCTGGACAGAGCCGCAGGAGCTGAAGCTGGCGGACCTCGACGTCGCGAGCACGGTCGCCGAGCTCGTCGGAGGCGCCCTGGCCCGCGCCCGCTCGATGGAGCAGGTCCGCACCCAGGCGGCGTCGGAGCAGCAGCGGGCCGACATCGCGACCGCGCTCATGGACGCCACCACCGTCGACCGCGTGGCCCGGCGCACGCTCGCCGTCCTGTCCCGTCAGCTGGAGGTGGCCTGGGGCTACGTCGCGGTCGGCGACGCCACCGGCGACGGGCCAGTCGTCCGGGCCACCCTGCCTGACCGGCGGGAGCAGCAGGACTGGGACGTCCCGGCCTTCGACGACCTGGCGCCCGGGGCGATGCCCTGGACGCCCGACGCGGTGCTGCAGCGACTCGGGGGCGGCGAGCCCTTCGGGCGGTGCGAAGCGCTGGTGATCCCTGGTGGGCCGTTCCAGGCCGTCGTGGTGGCCGGTTGGCGACCTCAGCACGAGGAAGGCCACAGCGGCCTGGCCGACGTGGCCGACATCGTCACGCAGGCCATCCTCCGGGCGGGCGTGTTCGACCGGGAGGCATCGACGGCGGAGGCGCTGCAGGACGCGCTGCTGACGACCGACTCGCACAGCCTCGATGTCGTGTTCGCCACCCGCTACCGGCCGGCCGAGTCGCCGATGCTCGTCGGCGGCGACTGGTACGACCTCGTGGTCGACGGCGGCCGGGTGCTCGTCACCGTCGGTGACGTGGTCGGTCAAGGTCTGGTCGCGGCAACCGTCATGGGCCAGCTGCGCAGCGCGCTACGGGCCGCGCTCCTCGGCAGCGCGGACCCGATCGGCGCACTGGAGGTGGTCGACCGCTTCGCCGAGGCGCTGGGGCCGTCGACCTTCGCCACGGTCGCCGTCGCCGCGCTCGAGCCCGAGACCGACGAGGTGACCTTCTGCTACGCCGGCCACCCGCCGCTCCTGCATATCGGACGCGACGGTGCCGTCCGCCAGGAGGAGGGAGGGCGCTCGTGGCCGATCGGCGCGTCCTGGCCGGGACCTCGCCCGCGGACCATCGGTCGCGTCGAGTTGGATCCCGCAGAAGCGATCGTGCTCTTCACCGACGGGCTCTTCGAGCGCCGGCACGAATCCCTCGACGTGGGCCTCGAGCGTGTCCGTCGGGCCGCGGAGGACCACGCCGCGCTTCCGGCCGCCATCCTGTCCGACGCCCTGCTCGCCGCGTCCGGCGACTCGGCCGCCGTCGTGAAGGACGATGCAGTCGTCATCGTCGTGCGCCGCGTCGGATCGGTGCCGGGTCGGTGCTTCGCCGACGTCTTCTCCGCCGACGGCGCGCAGCTCCGCGCCGCGCGGCAGCGCTTCGGCGAATGGTTGGGCACGTTGTCGTTGCCGGCCGAGCGCCTCGGCGACCTCCTGCTCGCCGTGAACGAGGCGATGGGAAACGCCATCGAGCACGGCAGCGCAGAGCGGCCGGACTCCGTCGTCCAGGTCGAGGCGGGGGTCCGAGGCGCGCAGCTCCTCATCTCGGTCACGGACTCCGGTCGCTGGCAAGAACGGGATGCCGCCAGCGCCGACCGAGGCCGAGGCCTCCTGATCATGCGGCGGCTGGTCAACAAGGTGGAGGTGGGGCGGGGGCCGCGGGGCACCACCGTCACGCTCGAGGTCGACCTCGCGCTCCATCCGATCTCCGCCTGACGCACCTGGGGGCCGCGGGGCGGGTGGGCGCCCTGTCGCACCACCCACCCCGCGATCTGTGGCTCCGCCGAGGCGAGGGCTTGGAGACCAGGGCGTCATGTGCCCGCGCCGACGGCGGTGCAAACCCGGGTTGCTCCTGATTTGTCGAGGCTGCGTGGCTGCTAGGAGGCGGAGGCCACCCGCTCGAGCGGCGGGACCGGCTGGACGTCGGCCTTGACCTCGGGTGAGGTCTGCGGCGTACCGGGGCGGCGACGAGCCTGGCCCAAGCCGTTCCACCAGCCCGTGACCCGGTCCTTGGTGTCCTGACGCCGTCGGGCGCCCAGCTGCGGATCACAGAAGTACATCAGCGCCGCGCCGATCGCCATCCCCGTGGTCCGGCGGGCTCGCTTGACCATCTTCTTGGCCATGGTGGCTCCTCTCGTCGAAGGTTGCCGCCGCGCTACCCGTACCGCACGCGGTGCCAAACCGGCGGAAGAAGCGGCGGTGGAGCGTCAGCCGCCGGTCGACGCCGGGCGGAGCGAGAACGCGCCACCCTCTTCGCGCACCGCGTAGCGGGGCTGGGGCGCGGTGGCCGGCCCGGCCACGACCGCGCCGTCCTCGAGGGCGAATCGGCTGAAGTGCCACGGACAGGTGACGCAGCCACCTTCGATCTCGCCATCCTGGAGGGGTCCACCACGATGGCTGCAGCGCGCCCCGATGCCCGTCCAGCGCCCTTCCTGCCGGGTGGCCAGCACCTCCGTGCCGTCGGCGACGACGTACACGCCCTTGTCCTCAGGGAGGGGGTTGACCGTGCGGGCCTCCGTCCAGTCGTCGGGCTCGGACCGACCCGCGTTGACGTCGACCCCTGTGCCGGTCCGGTACACGAGGTGGCCACCGAGGTAGGCGCCGGCGGTCGCCGCCGTGGCACCGAGCATGGCGAGCGCGACCCCGCGAGCGTGCCGGCCGCGACGCCGGCTCCTCCACGACAGGGCGTAGAGCCCGAGGGCCGTCGTGTTGATCGCGGCGTGGACCGCACCGATGCGCCGGGTGCTGCCCGACGTGTCCGCCCAGTCGGCGAGGCCCGTGACCGCCGTGGGCACCGCTGTCAGGACGCCGACACCGATGAGGCTCCGCGAGCCCGGACGGGCCGACGCGCCGCCGAACAGGTCGAGGATGAAGGCGCTCGTCCACGAGCCGATGGGCAAGTCGGTCAGCAGGGGGTGGAGCGGGTGACCGAGCGGCGTGCCGGCCAAGGCGGAGGCGACGACAGGACGGTGACTGACCGCGCTGACCGCGTTCGCCAACCGATTCGCGACCGGATCGAGGGCGCTCAGACCCTCGATGCGGCGGCTGAGGTTCTCGAGTGCTTGCACTCGAGCGGCTTGCCCACTCCACGCGCGATTGACACCTCATCCAGCCGCCCGCCCGGCCCCCGACGTTCTGGCGCGAGATCGTCTCGTCGGTGCGAGGATCCCGCGCCAGGACCCAGCCGCCGCGGGCCGGCCGGCGGGCGGGTCAGGGTCGGTGATCGCGCGCCGATGAAGGCAGCGCGGAGGCGGTCGGAACGGTGGCGGCGTTCGTGCCGGCGTCCGCCGCCTGCTCGGCCGCGACGACCGGGGCACCGAAGCGCATCAGCCGGCCACCGAAGGCGATGGAGCACGCCGCGAACCAGGCCCACCCGAGGGCCAGCCCGGCCATCACGTCGGTGAGCCAGTGGACCCCGAGCAGCACCCGGCTCGCCGCGACGGCGACCGCGATGGCGACGGCCCCACCGGCCAGCAGGGCGCGGGCGCCGGGCGAGCGGCGCCGGCTGAGGAGCAGCGCGATGCCCGCGTACGTCGCCGCAGCGGCGGTGGAGTGGCCGGACGGAAAGGACGAGCCGGCGAAGCCCGTGAGCTGGCTGAGATCGGGGCGAGCTCGGTCCACGAGGGCCTTGATCCCGTTGGCCAGCAGGTTCTGGCCCACGACGACGAGCAGCAGGAAGCCGATGGCGGCCCGGCTGGGTATGCGCCGCTGCTCGACCACGAGCGTCACCAGGACGACGACGATGAGACCGAGGGTGCCGCCGAACAAGGAGATGTCCTTCAGCACCGCGGTCGAGATGCTGGTGGCGTGCTGGGCGCCGAAGCGCGCCGCGGAGAGGTCCCACTTCGCGAACCCGAGGCTGCGCCGAACCATCAACAACAGCACGCCGACGCCGACGCCGCCGACGATGACGATCGCTGCGGCCAGGGTCAGCACGAGGCCGGTCGTGGTCTCCGGGTCGACGCGGGCCCGGAGCATCTGCGCGACCCGATCGTGCCGCCGTACCTCCGTACGGATGGTCGTCGTCGACACCTTCGGCGCGGCGACCGGCGTGTGGGGCCAGCGCCGGACGAGCAGCACCACCGCACCGCCGGCGACCACGGCCGCCACGAGATCGACGATCACCGGCCACATGGCTGCTCCTCCTCGCCCCTCCCTGCGCACCACGTTTGCCCGCGTGAACGGCGGGTAAACGTCACTGTTGCTATGGGCAACTCCCTGTCGGTAGCCCACGATGACGCGGATCCCCGTGGAGCCAGGACCGGCTCCGCGAGCAGTGTCGGAAGAGGGCGACGGACCGACCACACCACGAACACGGCGGACTTCCTCATCCCGGCACCCGACGACCTCTCCACGCACTGGGTCGAGCGCACGGAGGGCCGACCCGCGGCGGTGACGATCGTCGGCGGCTACCTGGCGGCCTTCGTGGTGCTGGCGGCGGGCATCACCGCCGCCGGCCTCCTGCTGACCAAGGCGGTGCTCTCGGACGGCCACGGCCGTTGGGACGCGTCCATCAACCGATGGCTGGCCGACCATCGCGTGGCGCTGTGGAACCACGTCACCAGCGCCGCGACCTTCATCGCCAACACGCTGCCCGTGGTCGTGCTGCTCGTGCTCGTCGCGGCCGTGCTCGTCGTGCTCCACCGCTGGCGGGAGGCGTTGTTCCTCGTCGGCGCGCTGGGGTTCGAGCTCGGCGTCTTCCTGGTCGCCAACTCGATCGTCGACCGGCCGCGCCCGGACGTCCCCCGGCTGGACTCCACCCCGTCGACGAGCAGCTTCCCGTCGGGCCACATCGCGGCCACCCTCGCGCTGTGGTGCGGCACGGCGTTGATCGTCAACGCCACCGTCCGCAACCGCGTCGTGCGGATCATCGCGTGGGTCGTCGCCGTCGCCGTGAGCCTGACCGTCGCCTTCGCCCGGACCTACCGCGGCATGCACCACCTGACCGACGTCGTGGCGGGCGCCCTGCTCGGCGTCGGTGCGCTGGCTGCTTCCGCCTTCGCCGTCCGGGTTGTCATCGCGGTCGGCGAGCGGCGCCATGCGCACAGCCGGCACAGCCCGCCGGAGTCCCCACCCGGGTCCGCTACCGGGCCGATGCTGGAGGTACAGCCATGAAGCCCATCGCCGTCATCGCCCATGCCGCGAAGTCGCTCGGGGGCGGCCTCCCCGAGCTGCGCGAACGATTGGTCCGTGAGGGCTACGACGACCCGATCTGGTACGAGGTGCAGAAGAGCCGACAGGCGCCCAAGCGGGTCCGCCGAGCCATCGACGACGGCGCGTCGCTCGTGCTCGTGTGGGGCGGCGATGGCATGGTGCAGCGATGCGTGGACGCGCTCCCCGCGAACGAACCGCCCCCGCTCGGCATCATCCCTGCGGGAACGGCCAACCTCTTCGCCAACAACCTCGGCGTGCCGATCGACCTCGAGAAGGCGCTCGACGTGGCCCTCCACGGTACCGACCGCCGCCTCGACGCCGGCCGCGTCAACGGGGAGCGCTTCGGCGTGATGGCCGGGGCGGGCTTCGACGCGCGGATGATCGCCGAGGCCGACAAGGGCATGAAGGACCGGGTCGGCCGGGTGGCCTACGCGTGGACCGGCCTGCGGGCCACCCGGGCCGGGCGCCAGCAGATGACGGTCTGGGTCGACGACGAGCGCTGGTTCAAGGGCAAGGCGAGCTGCATCCTCGTCGGCAACCTGGGCACCATCACCGGTGGCATCAGCGCCTTCGACGACGCCCGCCCGGACGACGGCCGGCTGGAGGTCGGCGTCGTCACCGCGTCGGGGCCGTGGCAGTGGGCCAGGGTGCTGACGCGCATGGCCGTCGGGCGCTCGGACAAGTCGGCGCTCGTGAGCATGACGAACGGCCGCCGGATCGACGTCCAGCTCAAGGACAAGACGCCCTACGAGCTCGACGGCGGCGACCGGCCACCCACCCGCCGGCTGAAGATCCGGGTGGAGCCGCTCGCCATCACGGTCCGCGTCCCGTCGGCCGCCGTGCCACAGTGAGCCCCGTGACCGAGCTCGACCCGGCGCGCACCGACCTCACCGACTCCGCGGCCCGCATCCGTCGCACCCTCGAGGGGGTGCTCGGCGTCCCGGCCACGGAGGGCAACCTCGTCCAGGTCCTCCGCAACGGGGAACAGATCTTCCCCGCGATGCTCGACGCCATCGACCGGGCCGAGCACACCATCGACTTCCTCACCTTCGTCTACTGGACCGGTGAGGTCGGCAAGGAGTTCGGACGCCACCTCGCCGAACGGGCCGAGGCCGGCGTGCGGGTGCGGGTGCTGCTCGACTCCTGGGGCTCTCACACCATGGACAAGGGGGTGCTCTCTCGTCTCGAGGACGCCGGGGCCCACGTCCACTGGTTCCGGCCCCTGCGGAAGCTCCGTCCCGGTCAGGTCAATCACCGCACCCACCGCAAGGTCCTGATCACCGACGAGGCCGTCGGCTTCACCGGCGGGGTCGGCATCGCCGACTGCTGGCAGGGCGACGCCCGGAACGAGAACGAGTGGCGCGACACCCACTTCCGCATCGAAGGGCCCGCGGTCGACGGCCTGCGGGCCGCCTTCCTGGACAACTGGGTCGAGACCGGCTCGGAGCTCTTCGACGAGTCGATCGACCGCTTCCCCGATCAGCCCCAGCCCGGCTCGTCGCTGGTGCAGTGCGTGCGGGGCGCGTCGGAGGTCGGCTGGAGCGATGTGGCCACGCTGTTCCGGACCCTGCTGCAGCTGGCGAACGAGCGGGTCAGGATCGCCACCGCGTACTTCGTGCCCGACGCGGACCTCACCGACCGCCTGTGCTCGGCCACGGAACGGGGGGTGGAGGTCGACATCCTGCTGCCGGGCCCCCACGCCGACAAGCGCTTCGTGCAGCTGGCCGGAGAGGCGGAGTACGACCGCCTGCTGGAGTGCGGCGTGCGCCTCTGGCACTTCCAGCCGTCGATGCTCCACGCCAAGGTCATGACCGTCGACCGGTGCATCGCCAGCGTCGGCTCGGCCAACCTGAACACCCGCTCCGTCGCGCTCGACGAGGAGATCAACACCGTCGTGATCGACGAGGGGATCGTCGCCGAGCTCGATGCGCACTTCGAGGACGACCTCGAGCGCAGTGTGCGCATCGAGCCCGGGCGATGGGAGCGGCGCCCCCTCTGGCAGCGGACCGCGGAGCGGGTCGTCACCCCGGTCCGCCGTCTCTTCTAGGTCTTCGTCGCCAGCCTCCGCTGCGCTTCGGCTGGCTCCTACTCGCTTCGCTCGGCCATCCGTCAGGCCGCGCTGCGGTGCGCCGGCCCAGCCGGACGCACCATTTTCGCGACAACTTCGCGCCAGGTGCTGTCCCGACCGCCACTCTCGCGACATGTTCGCGATTTGGGGATCCTGAGGAAGGTAGGCAGCCGAGGTTGCGGATCTCGGAACCTCGGCTGACTACCTCGGAGCGGGTCAGGCCGGATCGCGCCGGCCGGGGTCAGCTCCGGCCGACCAGGTGCAACCACAGGTCTTCGATCGCCTGGCCCTTGACCGTGTCCTCCAGGACCTGGCCGGTGCCGGACGCGTAGACCTTCCTCGTGACGAGCCCCGGCTCGAGCGGCGTCCACTCGCGGGTCGTCAACGTGTCCCCGTCCACGCTCGTGATGCGGAAGAGATCCTTCGCGTCGACAGCCGACTCCTGCTGGTAGGTCGCGCCAACCGTCGGCGTGGCCGGCATGAAGATGCCGGCGCGGGCGCCGCCGACCCCGGCCTGCCACGACCCATCCGTGGACACGACATGCCCCTGCTCGTCGTACTCGGTGGTGGCCTCGCCCAGGTACCACACGTCGCCGTTGTCGGCCGTGGCGTACCAGTCCATGGTGTCCTCGGCCAGGTAGCGGCCAGCGCCGCTCTCACGGGCGAGGTAGAGGCGGTCGTGGATCACGTTGGCGGGCACGCCGTCGACGACCTTCACCCCACCGGTGACCGTGAACAGCTCACGGGCCGCGACGCCGTCGATGGCGCCGGTGAAGGTGGACGTGGTGCCAGGCACGATGGGGAACCAGGGGTTGACCGTGCCGGTGCCGAACGCCGACGCCGGCGGGAGCGGCGGCAACGACTGCGGGCCGGCGCTCGCGGAGCTGGCCGTGCTCGGCGCGGTCAACGCCGCGGTCACCGCGGTCGCGGCGGCGATGGCCAAGAGGGTCAGGATGCGCTTCATCGGATTTTCCTTCCAGTGGTGGTCCGCCCAGTCGGGGCGTGCGTTACCCACCGCTCCTGAGCGCCAGCCGACCTCGGGCGGCCATGTTCAGCGAGGTTTCAGCAATGGGCGTGGCGCTCCGGGGGCGTCAGGGAAGGACCCGTGCCGGCGCGTCGTCCGACTCCTCCGGCAGCTCCGGCACGAGCTGTTCGAGGACGGCCATCGCGACGGTGACGACGGCCAGGGCGACGATGGCGCCGCCGACCCCGTAGAGGTTGGTGGCCAGCAGGACGACGGCGAGCGACACGGCCGGGCCGACACGGACGGTCCGGGGCTCGATGAGCCGCGCCGTGACCCAGGCGTCGGCCACCTGCAGCGCGAGGACGGCCAGGATCGCCCAGAACGCGCGTCCGGCGCCGCCGAGCCCGGCGGCGAGCAGGATGACGGGCAAGCCGCCGAGCGCCAGCCCGAATCGAGGCACGAGGCTGGTCGCGCCGGCCACCACGCCGAGCACGGAGGGGGCCGGTTCGTGCAGCAGGTCGGCCAGGAACCACACGGCGAAGCCCACGACGAGGGCCTTCCCGAGCATGGCGACCAGGTAGCCCCAGGCCCGGTAGTAGCCGTGGAAGAGGGCCGAGCTGACGACCGCCCGGCGGTGCTCCGGCACCTGGCGAAGGAGCCCTCGCACCAGCCGAGGGCCGTGGCTCAACAGGAAGATGGTGAGCACCAGCGTGATAAGGACGGCGATGCTTCGAGAGGCCGCGGCCCGCACTGCGGCGGCCGGGCTACCGCCGGCCAAGCGGCCAGGGATCTCGTCCAGGAAGTCCTTGACGCGCTGCTGCAACCCGAACTGACGCGCCGCATCACCGACCCAGGAACGGCGGGACTCGATGTCCGCGGCTGTGTCAGGGGCCACGTTGCGCAGCCGCTGCAAGCCGTGCTGCAGGTCACCCACGCTGGCCCAGACGACGAGCGCGGCCACCCCGGCGACCGAGAGCAGCACGGTGACGAGGGCCAGCGGGCGCGGGATGCGCAGCGCCAACCCCTCGACCACGGGATAGATCAGCGCGGCGAGCACGATGGCCGCCATGACCCACCCGAGGACCCGGGTGGCCCTTCCGAGCACCCAGGCGGTCACCAGTACGCCGGCGACGATGAGCGTGGCCACCATGATCGATCGGACCCGCACGCGCAGGCGCGGCGCCCTCGTCCCGATCGGGGTCATCGGCGACCAGCACCGAGGAGCCGCCGTATCCGTCCCTCGTCGTGTCCGACCTCCTCACCCTTGACCTCGCCTCGGGGCCGGACCCAACCCAGCTCGATGGCGATGGCCTTCACGGTGCCGATGACGGGGATGGCCACGAGCGCCCCCGGCACACCGAAGGCGGACGCCCCGACGAGCGCGGCGATCATCGTGACGGGCGGGGAGAGGTCGACGGCGTCGCCGACGATGACCGGTTGCAGGACGTGGTTCTCGAACTGCTGGTAGACGAGGAAGTACGCCAGGCAGATCAGGAGCGTCGTCGGGCCTTGGGTGGCGCCGAGCAGGACGAAGAGCGCGCCGCCGAGGAACCCGCCCACCTGGGGGATGAGGTTGGTGACCATGACCCACGCCGCGGCCACTGGGGCCAGCGGCACGCCCGCGAGCAGACCGACGATGAGGATCCCGCAACCGGCCAGGACGGCGATGAGCAACGAGCCGGCGAAGTAGCGGCCGACCGTGAGGTAGAGGATGTCCAAGGCACGATCGGCACCGTCGCGGTGCTCCGCGGGGACCATCCGACGGATGCCGTTGCGCAGCCGGCGACCGTCGAGCAGTACGGCGAGCACCATCGCCACCGTGGCGATCGCTGCGGTGAGCCCGCTCAGCGCGGAGCGGAAGGCGCTCACCAGCGGGGCGTCCTCGGTCCCCAGCTGGCCCGGGAGCTGCTCGACCCACTGCTGGATGTGCTCCGGCACCTCGGCCTTCACCAGCCGATCGCCGACGAGCGGGAGGTCGCCGATGCGCTCCACCAGCTTCGGGGCGTCGTCGGCGAAGTGACCGGCCTCCCGGGCGGCGATCGGAGCGACGACGAACGCGAGGGCCACCACTGCGGCGGTCGCGACGAGGACGACTGTGAGCACCGCGGCCCACCGCCGCTTCACGAGCCGCTCCACCCGGCCGACGACCGGCTCGAGGGCCAACGCGAACAGCAGGCCGAGCACGATCCAGGTCAGCGCGTTGCGCGCCGTCCTCGCGGCACCGAACAGCGCGACCGCGGCAACGAACGCGATGGCCGCACCCAACGCCGTCCTCCAGTCGAGGTCGACCGTCAACACCCGCCCGTCGCGGCCGTCCGTCGACGGTGCCGGGTCGTCACCGTCCATCGGGAGTGCAGTTCCCGTTACATCACCCGGTCAAACGGCAGCCGCCGCACCGTCGACCGCGCGCCGTCACTCGGACGGGTTCGCTTCACTCGGCCAAGAGGTCATCGAGCTCGTCGAAGTGCAGCTCGGCCGTGGCCTGGAGCGCGGTCACGGTCGCGTACCCCTCGGCCAGCAGCGCGGCGTCGCTCCCTTCCGGTGCGGCCTCGGCCGGCTCGGCGTAGGCCAGCTTCACGAACCCCTCACCCTTCTCCGCCACCTGGTGCTGGACGGTGCCGAACGGGGCCAGCGTCGCTTGGCGCAGCCCGAGGATCTCGTCCACCGGGCGGTTGGGGATGTTCAGGTTGAGCGTCGTGCCGACGGGCGACGCGGCGAGCGCCCGCAGCGCCGTCCCGACGAGCTCCTCGCTCGCCTCCCAGTGGCGGGGCTGGCCGAGCTCCAACGACACCGCCAAACCCCGGGTCCCATAGGTGGCCGCCGTCAACGCCGCCCCGACCGTCCCCGAGTGGATCACTGCACGACCGGTGTTGGGCCCGTCGTTGATCCCACTGACGACCATGTCCGGCGGTGGCCCGAACGCACTGCGCAGCGCGATCAGGCTGATGAAGGCGGGGGACGCCACCACCGAGTACGCCGGCACGCGGCCGTCCCCGTCGAGCTGTCGTCGCTCGACGACCGTGCGACCGTCCTGCTGCACTGACGAGAGCGAGCAGCTCGTGCCGCTGGCCTCCTGGTGGGGTGCGGCGACGAACACGTCGTGGCCGAGGCCGTCGACCACCCGCGCCAGAACGCGCAGGCCGAGCGCGTCGATCCCGTCGTCGTTGGTCACCAGGATGCGCACGTCAGCTCCCCTCCATGGGCACGGGGCAGAGCGCCACCCGCTCGGCCAGACGGGCCGCGTGCTCCGGCTCGACGCTGGCCAGTCCTCGCCGGGTCACGTTGAGGGCGCCGGCCGCTGCCGCGATGCGCAGCGCATCGCCCAGCGACTCACCACGGGACAGGCCCACGGCGAGGGTGGCGGTGATGGCGTCACCTCCGCCACGTTGGTCGTGCGAGGTGAAGCGAGGGGCGTCGACCTCGACCGCGGTCCCGTCGATCAGCGCCAGCGTCGGGCGCGGACCTCGGGTGACCACGACGTCCACCGCGCCCCGATCGTGGATGCGGGCCATCGCCTGAAGCAGCTGAGGGCGCTCCCGACCCTCGGCCAGCCCAGCGCGCTCCAGCTCCTCGTCGCTGACCTTGAGCGCTCGCAGCGCGCCGGCGGTCAGCGCCTCCGTCAACGCTCCCCCGGACAGGTCGGCGATGACATTCGGTTGGACCGTGGCGACGTCAGCGGCCAGGCGCCGGTAGGTCTCCGGCGGGATCGTCGATTCCACCCGCGGGCCGGCGAGCACGAACGCGTCGGCGTCGAGGGCCTCGACGAGCGCCTGCTCGTAGAGCCCATCGAGCTCATGGCGGGACAGCGGCGGCGGCTCGACCTCGGCCAGCTCCTCCCGACCGCCGGAACGCCGGTCGTGCACGTAGACCGGCGAGTCGCCGGCCGTGGTCACCCCGGTCGTCTGGATGCCCTCACCTCGGATCAGGTGCGTCAGGACCACCCCGGACTCCCCACCGGTCGCGCAGACGAGCGTGATCTCGCCGCCGAGCGCCACCGCCATGCGTCCGATCCATAGCCCCTGCCCTCCGGCGTGGAGGTGGACCTCGTCGCGTCCCTCCGCGTCTTCGATGGTGACCGTGAGGACCGGGAAGGGATCGAAGATCGTCACCCGGCCCGGCGCGCTCCCGCCCTGGACACCCGTGCCGGCCATGCCGCTGCCGTACCCGCCGCACCCTCGTGTCCAACCGCCGGCGTCGCCATCCGGCCCCCACTCCTTGTGCCCTCACGAGCCGCATCCGTGCCGGGCGTCCGCGAACACCCTGGTCGCCCCCTACGAGACGCGCTGCGAGTGGCATGGCACGGGCGCGGCGCGGCAGGATCGGCCGACATGGCACCCGCGCGCGCGACCCGACGCATCCGTGGTCTGCTCTTGACCGTGGGTGCGGCCGCGCTCGCCGCGGGAACGCTGTGGGCGACGCCGGCAGGGGCCGCAGGAGCCGAGGTCGGCCACTGGCGGATGGACGAGTCGAGCGGCAACGTCATGCACGACAGCTCGCCGTCGGGGCTCGACGGGTCGATCGGGTCGGCGGTGACACTCGGCGGCGGCATGTACCAGTTCCCCGGCTGGACCGGGAACGTCGACGGCACCGGCCACCTGACGGGCAGGGTGCCGGCGGAGGCGGGCGCGGTCAAGGTGCCCGACCCGGCCGACGTCCTCGATCCCCGCACGGCGAGCTTCACCGTCGCGGTGCAGATCCGCTCGGCACTCCTGAACAATGGGCGCCTGCCCACCGCATCCGGCGCCTCTTACAACATCGTCCAGAAGGCACGCTCGGACGACCCGGGCGGCTTCTGGAAGCTCGAGCTCAGCGGCAGCGGCACCACGCTGGGCAAGCTGCGCTGGGTCCTCTCGGACGGCACACACAAGGTGGTCGTGAACGCCAAGGGCCGCATCGACGACGGCGGCTGGCACACCGTGGTCGCCGAGCGCCGGGGCAGCCAGTCCGTCCTCACCGTGGACGGCCGGGTCGCCAGCGCGTCGGCGGCGTCGATCGGCGACATCCACCCCAAGGGCAAGTACAGCGCGGTCATGACGGTCGGCAAGAAGCCGGGCTCGACCGATCCGAAGGACGCCTTCGCGGGCTGGCTGAAGGAGCTCGTCGCCTCGCGCTGAGCGGCAGGCTGACCCCACCCTGGGACGGCTCCGCGGGGAGGCGCGTTCGTCAGCTGGGCCGCTCCGGCCCCGAACCGTTCATCCCGAAGGTGTCGAGCAGGCCGCAGACCTCGAGCAGCCGGCGGGCGACGGACGAGCTCCGGTCGACCCGCATCGTTCCCTGTCCCTCGCGGACCACCCGGGTGTACACCTTGACGAGCAGGGCGATCCCGCTGGAATCGATGAACTGCACGCCGGACAAGTCGACGACCACGTCGTGGGGCGGATCCTGGAGGAGCGCCTCGACGGGCTCGACGACAGCCTGCACGGTGTGCATGTCGAAGTCGCCGACCAGCGTGAGCACGGCCGCGCTCCCTTCACGGCGAACGGCCAAGGACGCGGGAGCAGCAGACTCGGGACCGATCGCCCACCCTGCCTCACGCCCGCCTCGCTGTCCAGTGCGGAGCGCCTACGATCCGTCAGCGGCCCCCGGGACGTGCTGCTCGGCCGGCTCCTGCTCGACCCAGCTGATCGCGTCAGGCTCGCGACAGGCCCGGACCAGGCACGCGCTCAGGGTCACCACGGAGAGCGCCATCAAGGTCCCCACGCTGGTCCAGTGGAGGAGCGGGTGCTCGGCTCCGTGCACACTGAGGACGGCGGCGACCGAGCCCAGAAGGGCGACACAGAGGGTCAGGGAACCCGCCGACCGCCAGAGCGCGCTGGCCACGACGACGAGCCCGGCCGCCGCGACTGCGGCCAGCAGCATGACAGAGGCGTCGCTCCCGATGGCTGCGAGCACCATCACGGGCACCCCGACCACGGCCGCGATCGGACCGCCGGCCAGCGCGATCGTCACCAACCGGCCCCGTCCGCGGCTCATGTCCTCGGGTCCGACTGACACGTACCAGGAGCGGATCATCCTGATCTCACGCTGGCGGCGCCACCAGCGAAGCGGTGCCGACTGCTTCCAGCCCACGGTCAGCACCTCCAGGGCGGTCGGAGCGGACGCTCCTGCGTTCCCACTCCGAACCGATCCGAAACCTGCTCGTCGCCTGATCCCGGTTGAGCGCCAGCGACGCCGGGTAGCGGGCCGGACATGACGTTGTTCGACGACGGCGGGGCCGGAACGACCCTGCCCGAGCTCCAAGAGCAGGCCAAGGGGTGCCAGGCCTGCCCGCTGTACGCGCCGGCGACGCAGACCGTGTTCGGCGAAGGCCCCGAGGACGCCGCGGTCATGCTGGTCGGCGAGCAGCCGGGCGACCAGGAGGACCGGCAAGGACACCCCTTCGTCGGCCCGGCCGGAAAGGTGCTCCGCCAGCTGCTGGAGGAGGTCGGGCTACCGATCGAGGACTGCTACCTGACGAACGCCGTCAAGCACTTCAAGTTCGAGCCCCGCGGCAAGCGGCGGATCCACCAGCGCCCGAACCGGGCCGAGGCCAGCGCCTGCCATCCATGGCTGGCGGCCGAGCTGGCGGCGGTGCAACCCCGAGTCGTCGTGGCGCTCGGGGTGGTCGCGGCCTCTGCGCTGCTCGAGAAGAACGTCGTGCTGCGAGCGGTGCGCGGGCGGCCGATCGAGTGGACCGGTCCCGGCCAGCTGATCGTCACGGCCCATCCATCGTCGCTCCTGCGCACCGACGACCCCGGCGAGCGCGAGCGGGCCCGCGGCGCCGTCCTGGACGATCTTCGACTGGCACTGGCCGTGATGGGTGAGGTTTGACCTGCGGGGGATGCGGGAACCGAAAACCAGAGGCGACGAGCGTCGACCGTCGGGATACCGCCCCTCTTCCGTCGGTCGGCGCTCGGCCTCTTTCGCGTGCGGGGTCCGTTCGCCGGCGTCGCGGTCGCAGGACCGCCGGTTCACGCCGCGTCGGGCGGAGCTCCCACGATGTCGGCCAGCACCGAGCCGGGATCGCGCCGGCGGGCCAGATCGCCGAGGGACACCACTCCGACCGGCCGGTCCCCGGACTCCGTGACGACGACCCGTCGGACGGCCTGGTCGCGCACGAGACGGATCACCTCGGCGATCGGCGCTTCGCGGTCGACACTCAGGACCGGGCTGCTGGAGATGGACCCCAGCGTGGTCGCGGCCAGGTCGCGGCCCTCGGCCGCGGCGCGGATCACCATGTCCCGGTCGGTGACGATCCCCGTGACGTGGCCGCCGTCGGTCACGACGACCGAGCCGACGTCCTCGTCGCGCATCACCTCGGCCGCCGTGCGCAGCGGCGCACCTGCCTCGAGGGCCACCACCTGCGTCGACATGATCGTGCTGATGGGCTCGTCGTCGGCGCCCTGCTCGACCGCGTCCGCCACCTCGAGCTGGTTGCTCACGTCGGTCACGCCTGCGGTGTCCCAGCAGTCGTCGCCGGCCGACCGCTTGGCCAGCCGAGATCCGACGACGCCCTGCAGGATCACGACGCCCCGCTTCACGTCGACCCGGAGGTCGTCGTCCTTGGTCAGCGGATTCACGCGGAGGCGGTCGACCACCGCCGCCTTGATCGTGCCGTCGCTCGGGTGCGCGGCGGCGGGCGGCAGCCCCTCGTACCAGTCGTAGTAGTAGCGCGTGTCCGGGTAGCTCCACATCATGGCGTTTCTCCCAGCCTCCAGATGGCACTGCGTGCCGTACCCGCCCCTGAAGCCGGTCACACCGGCCCGGCGAGCGGTTTGGGAGGCGCGCACGGTCGGGTAGTCGCTTCGGCAGAAGCCACATGACGGACCCCAGAGGAGGACACCTGTGAGCGGTGCGATGGATGACATGAAGGGCCGGGCCAAGGAGGCCGTCGGCGACCTGACCGATGACGAGAAGCTGAAGCGCGAAGGCAAGACCGATCAGGCCGTCGGGAAGGTCAAGGAGAAGATCGACGAGGCCGCCGACAAGGTCAAGGACAAGCTGTAGGTCTCTCGCACGTGAGCGGGGGCGACCGGAACGGGTCGCCCCCGCTCTGTCGCGCCTGCCACCGTCCTGGCGGAGCGGGCCTCAGCGCAGCTCGCACCAGACGCACGTCTCCGCCGGCCCGGCGGTGATCCCCCAGGCCGAGGAGATGGCAGCCACGATGTTCAGCCCGCGGCCAGCCGAGGCCGACGGGCCGGCGCTGGTGAGGATGGGCCAGCTCGTCGGCTCGCTGTCGAAGACGGCAAGGGTCACTCTCTGCCGCGTCACCTCGACCTCGAGGCGGCCGTCGGCCGACATGCTGCAACGCGTTGCTCACGAGCTCGCTGGCCGCGAGCGGCGCCGCACTGCGCACCGACTCGGGGCAGGCCGCCACCTGCGAGCCACCTTCTTCCGGCGGACCCAGGCTGGGCTGACTGCTCCCGCGGCGAGGGGCATCCCGCTGGTGGCGTGGCCGAAGTCTGCGATCCCCTCGCACCAGCGCTGCAGATCCCGGCCGGAGGGCGCCGCCATCGGGTACACGAGCATGAGCACCACGAGGGTCCGCAATCCGAAGACCTCCTGAGCCAGCCGGCCGAAGCTCCGTTCGGACGGGGCGCTGGGGTTCACCATCACCACCCGGTCACCGCCGAGGCCGAGCTCGTGGTCGATCGCGGCGCCGTCCAGCGCGGCCAGGGCCGGGCCCGAGCCCGAGACGGCCGGGAGATCGCGGCCACACAGGACGACGCTCACGGTCAGGGCTCGTCCTCGTCCTCGACACCCGCGGCCAGCAGGTCGGTCACCCGCCGCAGCAGGCGCGAGACGTGCATCTGGGAGATGCCGACCCGGGCCGCGATCTGGTCCTGGCTGAGCTCCTCGAAGTAGCGCAGCTCGAGGATGCGACGCTCGCGATCGGGCAGGGACGAGAGGAGGTCCTCGACCGTGAGGCGGGCCTCGACGCGGGCGAACCCACGGTCGTCGTTGGCCAGCGAATCGCCGAGGGTCCGGCCCCCGTCGCGATCGGTCGGCGTGCTCAGGGAGCTCGGCCGGTACGCGGCGCGAGCGTCCAGCGCTTCGAGCACCACGTCGTCACCGACCCCCAGGGCGTCGGCCAGCTCGCTCACCGTCGGGGCTCGGTGGAGCTGGCTGCTCAACGCCTCCGTCGCGGCGGTGATCCGGGTCGACAGCTCCTTGGCGGCGCGGGGCACCTTCGTCGCCCACGTGTGGTCCCGGAAGTGGCGCTTGATCTCTCCGACGATGGTCGGGACGGCGAACGCGGCGAAGCTCGTGCCGCGGTCGACGTCGAATCGCTCCACGGCCTTGACGAGACCCTCGAAGGCGACCTGCTCGAGGTCGTCGAGCGGCTCGCCGCGGCCGAAGAACCGCCGGGCCAAGCTGCGCGCGAGGCCAAGGTGCTCGGCCACCAGCGCGTTGCGGTGCTCGAGCGTCGGATCCTTCTTGTAGGCCCGGAACGCCTCGAGCTCGCGTTCCGGCTCCCTCGTGTCCATCACGTCGAGGGCTGCTCGACGGCCGGCGCCTCGACGTTCTTGTGGACCACGAGCTCGACGACGCCGTCGCGCCGCTCGGCCCGGTAGTCGTCGGCCAGGACCCGCACGATCCCCTCGGACAGCTCGTCGGGTCGCCACTCGTGGCGGGACGGCGCCCTGGCCGTCGCGTGCACGACCGCCCCGTCGCTGTCCAGCCGGACAGTGATCTCGTCACCCAGCTCGCTCTGCGCGACGAGCATCGAGCACAGCTCGTCGACCACGGTGCGGAGATCGTCGAGGTCGGCCACCGTGGCCCCGAGCTGCGACGCGAAGCCGCTAGCGACGAGGCGGGCCAGCCGGATCGACGAGGTGTCGGCCGGAAAGGTCAGGGTCACGGCCATGAGATCGTCCTCCGCGGCGGTGCGGGCGCGCTCTTTCGGCGCGACGTGTGCGGACACGGGTTTGCGGCGGCGACGGGTGGGTACCGCCACACGATGCGGCTTCCCGAGGACCAGTCGTCCGGTCGGGCGGCAGGCGGGCCGCTGAACGCGTGGACCTTTCCGGCCGAGAGCGCATCGGTTCCGCGCGCGCGGCGGGTCGCCGCCGGATGGCTGGCGAGCGTGGGAGCCCCGGTCCCGGTCACGCAGGACGTCGAGCTCGTGCTCTCGGAGCTCGTCACGAACGCCGTGAGGGCCTCCCGCCCGGGCGACGAGATCCGTGTGGAGCTGACGGGCGAGGCCCGCGGCTGGGGGGTGGCGGTCAGTGACTCGGCGGGTCGCTTCGTGCCGCCCGCGACCGAGGCCGTACTGGATCCGTGGGCCGTGGGCGGACGGGGGCTGCGAGTGGTGTCCGAGGTCGCGGGCCCGCTCACCGTGGAGCAGGACCACGGCTGGACGGTGGTCCGGACGGTGGTGACGGCCGCGTCGGCGGGCGACCAGGTCACGTCAGCGGGAAGTGGTCGGTCAGGCCAGTGATGTCGAGCAGCCGGACGGTGGCCGGTTGCGGGTTGCGGATGCGAAGTGCCTCCGGCGCGTCGCCGACCTGCTTGCGGGCCCTGATCATCGAGCGCAGGCCGGAGGAGTCGATGAAGCCCACCTCCGAGAGGTCGAGCACCAGCCGTTGCGCGCCGTCCGCGAGAGCACGGTCGAAGGCCGCATCGAGCGTCGGAGCGGAGTAGGCATCGAGCTCACCACGGACGGTGACGACCGTCACGTCGCCCTCCTCCGTCAGGTCCACGCTCAGGTCGGTCGCGGCGTCGTCGGTCATCCAGGGTCCTCCTCCGGCCCGCCAGGCGCGGCCCGATCGTCGCTGCTCGCGCCAGCCAGGCTCCCATACCCGCCACCCCTGTCGCCCAAACGTGTGAACCCGGCGGATGTCACCCGAACGAGTGGTTCCCGGCCCAAGGGCCGGGCCCGTGGAGCGACCGTCGTTATGGTGCCCGCGTGGTTGACCAGGACCACCCCGAAGGGGGCTCGCCGACCAACCTGTCGCAGCTCTCCCGGGTGCTCCCGGTGGCCGGGCTGGAGATCGAAGGCCGTTATCAGGCGGCCGATCTCGACGTTCGCGCCGGCGGCGACTTCTTCGACGTCGTCCCCCTCGGGTCCGAGCGCACCGCCATCATCATCGGCGACATCGCCGGCCACGGCGGCGGTGCGGCCGAGGCCAGCCGGAGCGTCCGCGCCCTCGTCCACCGGGAGCTGGCGCGGGCCGCGGGGCCCGCTGATGTGCTCACCGCGGTGGAGGCGGAGCTCGTCGCCGGTGGCGCGGCCACGATGGTGACACTGCTGTGCGTCGAGATCGACACCGGCCGCGACCTGGTCCGCATGGCCAGCGCCGGTCACTGCTGGCCCGTCGTCCGCCGAGGCTGGGGGCTGGTCGAGCAGCTCGGCCAGCCCCCCGCACCGCCCCTCGGCCTGGGTCTGCTCGATCCCGTTGACGGTCGGCCCGACCAGTGGGCCGTGCCCTTCGCGCCCGGAGACCTGGTGGTGCTGTACACGGACGGACTCGTGGAGCGCCGGCGGACCCCCCTCGATGCGGTGCTCGGCTGGGTTCAGGACGCCGTCGCGGAGCACAGCGAGCCGGACGAGCTGTGCCGGCGGCTGCTCGACGTCGCCGCGATGCAACGAGACCACGACGACGACATCGCCGTCCTCGTCGTCAGGCGGGCGATCGCCGCCGACAGCGACCGACGGATTCACTCCATGGAGGAGCGGGTATGAGCAGGAACGTGGCACCTGTGACGGTTGCTCTCGTGAACGACTACGAGCTCGTGCTGGCGGGCGTCGCGGCGATGCTGCGGCCGTACCGCGACCGGCTCGTCGTCCTCGACCGGGCCTTGGAGCGGACGCCTGACCGGGCGGTCGACGTCTCGCTGTTCGACACCTACGGCGCGACCGACGGTCAGCTCGATCGGGTGAAGTCGCTCGCCAAGGATCCGATGGCCGGCGCCGTGGTGGTGTTCAGCTTCAGCACCGCGCCCCAGCTGGTGACCGCCGCGCTGGGTGCTGGCGCGGGCGGCTTCGTCTCCAAGACCGTCAACGGCCGGCAGCTGGCCGACGCCATCGTCACGGTCGCCGAGGGGCATCGCGTCGTGCTGACCCCAGCGCCGCACCGGCATCGAGACGGCGCGTTGGGCTGGCCCGGCCGGGCGAGAGACCTCAGCGCCCGCGACAGCGAGCTGCTCGTGCTCCTGCGCCAGGGCTACACCAACCGGGAGATCGCTGAGCGCCTCTACCTGAGCGAGAACACCGTCAAGACCCACCTCCGCCGGCTGTTCCACAAGCTTGGCGTCAGCAACCGCACCCAAGCGGCGATGGTGGCCACCGAAGACGACGAGTTCCGGCCCCGCACGGCTGCGCCCCTGGCGACGGCCGCGAGCACCCCGACAGCGGCTGCCGCGCCCGCGGCAGCGGCGGCCGCCGTGTGAGCTGACGCCGACGGCCGGGATCGTGACCCGGAGCGCAGATGCGGCCCGATCGATCAGACTGCTGGTCGAGGAGCCGCCCATGTCCTTCCTTCTCCAGACCAGGGGCGCCCGTTGAGCCCGGGCCGCCGCTCGGCCAAGGTCTCAGCCGGCGACGGGAGCGACGTCGCACTGGCCGAGTACGACCGCAAGCGGGATTTCGCCACGACGCCGGAGCCACGCGGCCAGAAGGCCCGCGGGCGGCGGAAGGCCGCTGCAGCCGGGGGCCGGCTGGTCGTGCAGCGCCACCGAGCGCGCCGTCTCCACTATGACCTGCGCCTCGAGCTCGAGGGCGTCCTGGTCAGCTGGGCCGTGCCCCAGGGGCCGACGCTGGATCCGAGCGTCCGCCGCCTCGCGGTGAAGGTCGAGGACCATCCGATCGAGTACGCCGACTTCGAGGGCGTGATCCCCTCCGGTGAGTACGGCGGAGGCGACGTCATCGTGTGGGACCGCGGCCAGTGGAGTCCCGCGCCCGGCGTCGATGCCGCCAAGGCCATCGCCGACGGCGAGCTGCACTTCGACCTCGACGGGGAGAAGCTGTCCGGGCGGTTCGTGCTCGTCCGGACGTCGAAGGGACAGGGCAAGGAGCAGTGGCTGCTCATCCACAAGCACGACGAGCATGCGGTGCCTGGCTGGGATCCCGAGGAGCACCCGGAGTCCGTGAAGACCGGTCGCACCAATGACGACGTCGCCCGGACGCCGGACGCGCTCTGGCACAGCGACCGTCCGGCGGGCGAAGCTCAGGTCAACGTCGCCGCCGCTACGAAGGCACCGACCGAAGAGCTTGCCGGACCAACGGCAGAGGAGCTGGAGCAGCTGGCAGCCCTCGGTGCGAAGGGACGGTGGACGTTCGGCGGCCACCAGCTCAGCCTGACCAACCTCGACAAGGTGCTCTTCCCCGGTCGGGGCGACGAACCGCCGGTCACGAAGCGGGAGCTCATCGCGTACTTCGCCCGCATCGCGCCCACGATGCTCCCGTACCTGGTCGGGCGGCCCGTCAACGCCCGCCGCAACCCCGACGGAGTCGACCGCCCAGGCTTCTGGCAGAAGAAGGTCCCCCCGCACGCGCCGGCGTGGCTCACGCGGTGGCGGTACCCCGACGCCGACCCCGGCGAGACGGAGTGGTATGTCGTGGCGGACACGCCGCCGAGCCTCCCCTGGCTGGCCAACTACGGCGTGGTCGAGCTGCACCCGTGGACGTCGACCACCGAAGACCACCACCAGCCGACATGGGCTCTCATCGACATCGACCCCGGCTCGGACACCTCCTTCGACGACGTGCTGGTGCTCGCCCGACTCCACCGGACCGCCCTCGACCACCTCGGCGTGATCGGACGCCCGCGGGTCAGCGGCCGGCGGGGGATCCAGATCTCGATCCCGCTCGCCGAGGGCTACACGTTCGACCAGACACGGGCCTGGGTCGAGTCGCTCTCGCGCGCCGTCGGCGCGACCGTCCCCGAGCTGGTCAGCTGGTCGTGGCACAAGGACGACCGTCGCGGCCTGGCCCGTCTCGACTACACGCAGAACGCCGTCAACCGCACACTCGTCGCGCCGTACAGCACGCGGGCGGCACCGGGAGCGCCCGTGTCCATCCCCTTGGAGTGGGACGAGCTCGACGACCCCGACCTGCGCCCGGACGGCTGGACGATCAGGACGGCGTTCGAGCGCCTCGACGCGCGTGGGGACCCGTTCCGGTCCCTCCTCGGCGTGGCGCAGCGTCTTCCGAAGCTCTGAGCCGGAGTCAGTCGTCGAGCGCGGCCAGCCGGGCCGCGACCTCGGCGCGCTGCGCATCGGCCCGCTCGAAGCGGGTGCGGGCTGCGGTCTCCGCCCGCCGTGCCCGTTCGAGCGCCGCGGAGGCGGCCTTCACCTCGGCCTCGGCATCCTGCACGGCGGCCTTGGCCTCCGCCACGACGGCCTCGGCCTGCGCGACCCGTTCGGCGGCCTGCTCCCGCCGCCGCTCCAGCATCTCGGCTGCCCGGCGCGCCTGCCGCTCGGCTCGTTCGTCCACCCGCTCGACCTCGGGCGGGGGCGCCTTCGGAACCGCGGGCTTCCGGGTGGCCGGCGCGGGTGCCCGGCTCGGCCGGGTCGCGCCACGGCCCGACCGCGCCCGCGGGGCGGACGTCGGCGGCTCCGCCGGCGCACCGCTGAAGGGATCGAGCGCGTCGACCGCCGCGGTCCCCAGGCGACCGGCCTGCAGCTGAGCGAGCAGACCGGGGTGCACCATCGTCTCGTTCAGCCTCGTGGTGAGGGCGCTCATGTCCCCCGCCGGCCGGCCCGCTCGCCGCAGCACGTCCTCGGCCGCCTTCCGCAGCGCCCCGGCCGCCTGGCGAGCCTGTGCCATCGCATCGCGAAGATCGGGCGCTGCCGCCGGGTCTCCCAGTGCCGCCGCCTGGACCGACCGCAGCTGCTCGGCGGCATCGACGACGTCGGCCACGACATCGGGCGCCTGGAGTGCCACGGAGTTCAGCGCCCAATCGGGCACCGTCGGCCGGCGTAACGCCGCGACCGCCGAGGCCTCCTCGCGGTGCCCTTCGGCCTTCAGCGCCCTGGCCAGCGCGTTCCGGGCGGCCACGAACTCCGTGGGTGCCATCGTGAAGAGCTCGTCCACCTCGGTGGCCACCGCTCCACCGTACGGCCTGGTCCGCAGACCGGGAGCGCTCGGGCGGCCAGCGCGCGCTGC
>JBKPRL010000023.1:0-13025 GCA_046734535.1 bacterium
CCGTAGCGATGCCCGAGGGGTTGCCGAGCGAAGCGAGTAGGAGCCAGCCGAAGCGCAGCGGCGGCTGGCGACGAAGAATCAGTTCTGCGACACGTCGTCGGGGATGCGCTCGCCCATGCGGGCCAGCGAGCCGCCCTGCCGGCGGAGGACGTCGCGCCACAGGGTGTCGGGGGCGAACGTGAAGGGGTCGGAGCGATCGGCATCGACCACGATCCAGGCGTTGGCGGCGAGCTCGTCCTCCAGCTGCCCGGGCGCCCAGCCGGCGTAGCCTCGGAAGAGCCGGAGATCCTCGACCCGGCCATCGAAGGTGTCGGGGTCCTCGGACAGGTCGAGCGTCCCCAGGCCCTCGTCCAGATCGGCGAAGCCGACCTCGGGCAGGTCCCGCACCCACGCCAGGCCGATGATGGCCTCCTCCTCGACCGGACCGCCGTCGAACAGCACCGCCTGCCCGGTGATGAGCGGCCGCCACGTCGGCAGCATCTCCTCGACCTCCTCGTCGGTCGGCCGGTTGAGCACCAGCCCCAACGAGCCGTCGTCGCCGTGCTCGAGGACGAGCACCACGGTCCGGTCGAAGTTCGGATCCACCAGGGGAGGGGTGGCCAGCAACAGCTTCCCCTTCAGCACCGCGGCGCCCACGCTCTCATCATGCCCGCTGCGCAGCGCGCGTACTCGCGGCAGCGCCGCCGAGCCGGTCCGGACCGCATGATCATGCACGTATGTGTATGATCATGCTCGATGGTCAGCGTCGGGATCGTCGGTGCGTCCGGCTACACGGGCGCCGAGCTGCTGAGGCTCATCGCCCAGCACCCCGACCTGGAGCTCGTCGTCGCGACCGGCGACAGCCAGGCCGGTGGCGCGGCGGTCGAGCTCTATCCGAGCCTGGCTGTCGCCTACCCGGACCTGGTCTTCGAGCGCTTCGACCTGGAACGGGTCACCGGCCTCGATCTCGTCTTCCTCGGCCTGCCTCACGAAGCCTCGATGGCGCTGGCACCAGCGCTCCACGGGAAGGTCGGATGCCTGGTCGACCTCTCGGCCGCCTTCCGGCTGAAGGACGCCTCGCTGTACCCGCGGTGGTACGGCTTCCAGCACGACCAACCCGAGCTGCTGGCCGACGCGGTCTACGGCCTGCCCGAGCTCTACCGCTCCGAGCTCAAGGGTGCGCGCCTGATCGCGACCCCCGGCTGCTACGTGACGGCGGCTGCGTTGGCCTTGACGCCGCTTTTGCAGGAGGGCCTGATCGAGCCGGTGGGCGTCATCGTGGACGCCGCGTCCGGCGTGACGGGGGCGGGCCGCGGGCTCAAGCACTCGTCGCTCTTCGCCTCCGTGGACGAGGACTTCACCGCCTACGGGCTCCTCGACCACCGCCACACGCCGGAGATCGAGCAGGTCACCGGGGCCCAGGTGCTCTTCACGCCCCACCTTGCGCCCATGAGCCGGGGCATCCTCGCGACCTGCTACGCCCGGCCGTCCCGGTCGCTCAGCACCGATGACCTCCTCGCCGCGCTGTCGGGGTGCTATGCCAGCGAGCCCTTCGTCGCCGTCCGCACCGCGCCACCCTCGACCAAGGCGACACTGGGGACGAATGCCGTCCACCTCACGGCCCGGTTCGACGACCGCACCGACACCGTCGTCGTGCTCTGCGCCATCGACAACCTGACGAAGGGCGCGTCGGGCGGCGCGCTCCAATCGGCCAACGTCGCACTCGGGCTGGTCGAGTCCACGGGCCTGACGTCGGTCGGGCTGCTGCCGTGAGCACTGCTCCGGCTTCGGACGCCGGGGCCAAGGCCGCCATCCTCGTGGAGGCCTTGCCCTACATCCGCCGGTTCTGGGGCAGCGTCGTCGTGGTCAAGTACGGCGGCAACGCGCTGGCCGGAGGCAGCGAGGCCGACGCGCTGGAGCTGTTCGCGCAGGACGTCGTGCTGATGCGCTCCGTCGGCCTGCGCCCGGTCGTCGTGCACGGCGGCGGTCCCCAGATCAGCGACCTGATGCAACGGCTCGGCAAGGTCCCCGAATTCCGCAACGGCCTGCGAGTGACCGACGCCGAGACGGTCGACATCGCCCGCATGGTGCTGCGGGGCCAGGTCAACCCCCGCCTCGTGGCGGCCATCAACGTGCACGGCGCGCTCGCCGTGGGCGTGTCGGGCGAGGATGCCGGGCTCATCAGCGCCGCGCCGGCCGCCGGCGATCTCGGCTTCGTCGGGCACGTCGGCTCCGTGAACCCGACGATCCTGCACCGCCTGCTGAACGAGGACCTGATCCCCGTCGTGGCCACGATCGGTTCCGACGCCACCGGTCAGGCGTACAACATCAACGCCGACACCGTCGCCGGCGCGCTCGCCGTCGCGCTGGCGGCGGAGAAGCTGGTGTACCTGACCGACATCGAAGGGCTGCGGCGGGATGTCGGCGACCCGTCCAGCCTGATCCGCCAGACGACGGCTGCCGAGCTCGAGGCCCTCGTGGCCGACGGCACGCTCTCCGGCGGCATGATCCCGAAGATCGAGTCCTGCGTTGCCGCTGTCCGCGGCGGCGTCGGCCGCGCCCACATCCTCGACGGAAGGGTTCCCCACGTGCTGCTCCTCGAGCTCTTCACCGACGCCGGCATCGGCACCATGGTCACGGTCGCCGCCGACCAGGACGGAAGGTCCACGTGAGCGCGCACGCCTTCGTCACGGCGGGCCTCGACGCCTGCCCCTACTGGCCGGTGTTCGGGCCGCCCCAGGTGATGTTCGTGCGCGGACAGGGGACCGAGCTCTGGGACGACGAGGGGCGCCGGTACCTCGACTTCCTCTGCGGGCTGGCGGTGACCTCGCTCGGCCACTCCCACCCGGTCGTGGCCGAGGCCATCGCCGAGCAGAGCCGGACGCTGCTCCACGTCTCGAACTTCTTCGCCAACCCGGTGGCCACCGAGACGGCCATCGCCGTCGACGAGCTGCTCGGCGGCGGTGGGCAGGTGTTCTTCTGCAACTCGGGCGCCGAGGCCAATGAGGCCGCGTTCAAGGTGGCGCGGAAGTTCGGCGGGCGCGGGCGTCACGTTGTCGTCAGCGCGTTCGGGAGCTTCCACGGCCGGACCCTGGCCGCACTCGCCGCCACCGGCCAGCCGACCAAGCACGAGCCGTTCCAACCCATGCCCGAGGGGTTCCGCCACGTGCCCTACGGCGACCTCGATGCGCTCACCGCGGCCATCGACCCGAGCGTCACGGCCGTGCTCATCGAGCCCGTGCAGGGCGAAGGCGGGGTGGTGCCCGCCCCGCCCGGGTACCTCGAGGGTATCCGCGCGCTGTGTGACGAGCGTGGGCTGCTGATGATCGTCGACGAGGTGCAGACCGGCTTCGCGCGCACCGGCCGTTGGTTCGGGTTCGAGCACGCCGACGTTCGGCCCGACGTGGTGTGCCTGGCCAAGGCCATGGGCAACGGGATGCCGATCGGAGCGTGCTGGGCCCGTCGTGACGTGGCCGCCGTGCTGCAGCCGGGCGACCACGGCTCGACCTACAGCGGCACCCCCATCGCGACCGCGGCGGCGCGGGCGACCATCGCCGAGCTGCGGCGCATCGATGCCCCGACGCTGGCCCTGCTGGCCGGCGCGCGACTACAGCGGCTGCTCCTGTCGACGCCCGGCGTGACGGCGGTCCGCGGCGCCGGCCTGCTCCTGGCGGCGGAGCTCGACGGGCGGGACACCAAGCCCGTCGCCGCGGCGTGCCTCGAGCGGGGCTTGGTCGTCAACAACGTGACGCCGACCGCGCTGCGCTTCGCGCCGCCCCTCACCGTGAGCGACGACGAGATCGACGAGGCCGTGGCGATCGTGAAGGAGGTGCTGGCATGATCGGGGCGGACGAGGGCGCGACTCGCCACCTGCTCGACGTCACCGATCTGGACGCCGCCGACCTGGCGGCCGTGCTGGCCCTCGCGCAGGTGCCCGCCGGGGAGCTCGGGCGCCCGCTGGAGGGTCGGGGTGCCGCGTTGATCTTCGAGAAGCCGTCCAACCGCACCCGCCAGTCGATGGAGATCGCCGTGTTCGAGCTGGGCGGTCACCCGGTGTACACGCGCGGCGACGAGGTCGGCTTCGACAGCCGCGAGACCGTCGAGGACGTGACCCGGATCATGGCCGGCTACCACGCCGTGCTCGCGGCTCGGGTGTTCCGTCACGAGGTGGTCGAGCGGATGGCCGCCGTCTCGCCGGTGCCCGTTGTCAACATGCTGTCCGACCGCTCGCACCCGCTGCAGGCCCTGACCGACGTCCTGACCATGGTCCAGGCGCTGGGGGCGCTGGAGGGTCGGACGGTCGCCTGGGTGGGCGACTACAACAACGTGGCACGATCGCTGGCCGAGGCCTGCGCGATCTCGGGCATGCACGTTCGGCTGGGCTGCCCGCCCGACTACGCCGCGCCCACGGCCGAGCTCGAGCGGATCGCCGCGCTGGGCGCCGCCGGAGTCGAGCAGCACCCGGATCCGGCCACGGCGGTCAAGGGCGCCGACGCGGTGCACACCGACGTCTGGACGTCGATGGGGCAGGAGGACGAGGACACGCAGCGCCGGGCGGCCTTCGCCGGGTTCACCGTGACCGAGGCGCTGATGGCCGAGGCCGGCCCCGATGCGCTGTTCTTCCACTGCCTGCCCGCCCACCGCGGCTTGGAGGTGGCGGCTGAGGTCATCGACGGCCCCCGCTCCTGGGTCTTCCCGCAGGGCCACAACCGCCTCCACGCCGCACGCGGCCTGCTGGCCTTCCTGGCCGGGGTTCGCCCGTGACCACCGCGGGGCACTCGTCGTGACCGCGCCCGGGCGGGTGCCGGCCCGCACGACCAAGGCGCAACGCCAGCACCTCATCGCCCAGCTCCTCGGGCGACACGCCGTCACGAGCCAGCCGCAGCTGGTCGAGCTCCTCGCTGGAGAGGGCATCGAGGCGACACAGGCCACCGTGTCCCGCGACCTGGAGGACCTCGGTGCGGTGAAGGTCCGGGTCCCCGCGGGGGAGAGCGTGTACGCCATCCCGGAGTACGAGCCCGACCGCATCGCGCCCGAGGACCAGCTCCGCCGGGTCATGGCCGAGTGGGTGGCCGAGGTCGCGCACTCGGGGTCGCTGGTCGTCCTCCGGACTCCGCCCGGCTGCGCGCACGTCGTCGCTTCGGCTCTCGATCGCTCCGGTCTGGCCGGCCTCCTGGGCACCGTGGCCGGCGATGACACCATGCTGTGCGTGGCCGAGGAAGGCGTGGGCGGCGCCCGTCTGGCCGCGCGGCTGCGGGACCTCGCCGGCCTGGCCGAGTCGTCCCGGGGCCGCGGGTGACCCCGAGCCAGGACGAGGCGTCCGACCGCCCGGCCGCCACCGGAGCGACGCTGTGGCACGGACGGTTCGCGTCCGGTCCGGCCGAGGAGCTCCTCGCGTACACGGCCAGCCTCCCGATCGACCAGCGGCTGTGGCCTCAGGACATCCGCGGTTCGCAGGCTCACGTCCGGGGGTTGAGGCGGGCCGGGCTGCTGGACGAGTCGTCGGTGGCCGCGGTCCTCGACGCGCTCGAACAGGTCGCGCGAGAGCTGTCCGCGGGCACCTTCGCCTTCGCGCCGACGGACGAGGACGTGCACACGGCCATCGAGCGCCGGGTCACGGAGCTCGCTGGTCCGCCTGGCGCCCGCCTGCACACCGGCCGCAGCCGGAACGACCAGGTGGCCACCGACCTGCGCCTGTGGTGCAAGGACGAGCTCCCCGCGGTGGCCGCGCGCATCGTCGGCCTCCAGCAGGTCCTGCTCGAGCGGGCCCGCGCCGCGGGCGGCGCCTACCTGCCCGGCTTCACCCACCTGCAGCGAGCGCAGCCCGTGTTGCTGGCCCACCACCTACTGGCCCACGGGTGGGCCCTCGGGCGCGACGTCGACCGGCTGCTGGCCACGGTGGCGCGCCTCGACGTGTCCCCGCTCGGCGCGGGTGCCCTCGCCGGCTCGTCGCTGCCCTTGGACCCGGTAGCGACCGCGGCCGACCTCGGCTTCGCCGGCGTCTTCACCAACAGCCTCGACGCCGTCTCCGACCGGGACTTCGTGGCAGAGGCGCTGTTCGACCTGACCTTGGTCGCCATCCACCTCTCGCGGATGGGCGAGGAGTGGGTGCTGTGGACGAGCGACGAGCTGGGGTACGCCCGCCTCGATGACGGCTACGCCACCGGCTCGTCGATGATGCCGCAGAAGAAGAACCCTGACATCGCCGAGCTGGCGCGGGGGAAGGCGGGCCGCGTGATCGGCGACCTCACGGGGTTGCTCGTCGTGCTGAAGGGCCTGCCGCTCGCCTACAACCGCGACCTCCAGGAGGACAAGGAGCCGCTCTTCGACGCGGTGGACCAGGTTCAGCTCGCGCTCGGCGCGCTGACCGGGATGATTGCAACAGCAACGTTCTTGCCCGAGCGCATGCAGGCCGCCGCCGACGCACCGGGGCTGGCGGCCACCGACCTCGCCGAGTGGCTGGTCGAGCGGGGGATGCCCTTCCGGGATGCGCACGCGGTGGTCGGCTCGGTCGTGCGCCGGTCACTGGACGGCGAGGGCGACCTGGCGTCGCTGATCGCCGACCATCCCGACCTCGGTCCGGACGCAGCGGCCCTGGTCGGCCCCGGCATCGCGGTCAGCCGCCGCACCACACCGGGCGGGGGTGGGCCGGGCCCCGTGGCAGTCCAGATGGAGCAGTTCGCGGCCGCACTCGACGACCTCCGCGCGCGCCTCCCCGCCTGAGCCGGCGCCGACCGGGGCCCGCCCGAAGTGGGCCAGAAACGCGCCACCAACAGCGCGCTGGTGTCACACTTCACCCGCGGGGAGGTGTGCTGGCGACGACAGACTCCTCTACTCCTCGCCGCTCTCGAGTGCCACGACCCCGCCCGGCCCGAGCGTGCCGACCGAGCGGTAGAGGTCGAGCTTCTGACGGGTGTCGGTGATGTCGAGGTTGCGCAACGTGAGCTGGCCGATGCGGTCGAGCGGTCCGAACGCGCCCTCGGTCTTCTCCATCGAGAGGCGCTCGGGTTGGTAGGTCAGGTTCGGGCCCGAGGTGTCGATGATGGTGTAGTCGTCGCCCCGGCGGAGGCGCACCGTCACCTCTCCCGTGACGGCGGAGCCGACCCAGCGCAACAAGGGCTCGCGCAACATGAGGGCCTGGGGGTCGAACCAGCGCCCCTCGTACAGGAGGCGCCCGAGCCGTCGGCCCATGGTGCGATAGTTCTCGATGGTCCCCTCGTTGTGGATGGCGCTGACGAGCCGCTCGTAGGCGATGTGGAGGAGGGCCATGCCCGGCCCCTCGTAGATGCCGCGGCTCTTGGCCTCGATGATGCGGTTCTCGATCTGGTCGCTCATGCCCAGGCCGTGGCGTCCCCCGACCGCGTTGGCCCGCCGGACGAGCTCCACCGGATCGCCTGGCTCGTCGCCGTCGATCGACACCGGCCAGCCCTCCCGGAACGCGACCGTCACGGTCTCCGGTTCGATCGCCACCGCGTCGTCCCAGTGCGGCAGGCCCATGATCGGCTCGACCAGGTCCATCCCCTCTTCCAGCTGCTCGAGCCGCTTCGCCTCGTGGGTGGCTCCCCAGATGTTGGCGTCGGTGGAGTAGGCCTTCTCCTTGCTGTCGCGGTAGGGGAGGCCGTGCGCGCTCAGCCACTCGCTCATCTCCGCCCGGCCGCCGAGCTCATCGACGAAGGCGGCGTCCAGCCACGGCTTGTAGATCCGCAGGTTCGGGTTGACGAGCAGGCCGTAGCGGTAGAAGCGCTCGATGTCGTTGCCCTTGTAGGTCGAGCCGTCGCCCCAGATGTCGACCCCGTCGTCCTGCATCGCCTGCACGAGGAGGGTCCCGGTGACCGCCCGGCCGAGAGGCGTGGTGTTGAAGTACGTCCGGCCGGCGGTGGCGATGTGGAAGGCGCCGCACTGCAGGGCGACCAGGCCCTCGTGCACGAGCTGCCCCCGGCAGTCGACGACCCGCGCCAGCTCGGCTCCGTACTCCTTGGCCCGGCCGGGCACGCCGGAGAGATCCGGCTCGTCGTACTGCCCGAGGTCGGCGGTGTAGGCGTAGGGCACGGCGCCCTTGTCCCGCATCCAGGCGACGGCGGCCGACGTGTCCAGCCCTCCGGAGAAGGCGATGCCGACCCGTTCGCCGATGGGGAGGGAGGTGAGGACGGTACCCATGGTCGGCCCACCGTAGCGAGCGGACGCCGTCTGGCCCGATGCCCTACCCGCCCGCAGCGAGACACCTCGGGCTCGTCGCCCCTGCCGGTTCTCCTCGGGCGATCCATCTCGGGCTCGTCGCCCCTGCCGGTTCTCCTCGCGCCGATCGGCTTCCCCGTAGGCTCGCCAGCCGTGCCCTACCGACACCCGGTTCGCGTCCGCTACGGCGAGTGCGACATGCAGAAGGTGGTGTTCAACGCGAACTACCTGGCCTACATCGACGACGCCACGGACACCTGGATGCGCGCGGCGCTCGGCGAGTTCGAGACGGCGGGCTTCGACTTCATGGTCAAGAAGATCACGATCGAGTGGCAGTCGGCCGCTCGCTTCGGCGAGCAGCTGGCCCTCGACGTCGACGTCCGTCGGTGGGGGAGGTCGTCGTTCGACGTCGGCGTGACCGGCCGCGTCGGTGAGCGCCCGGTCCTCGAGGCCACCATCGTCTACGTGAGCACCGTCCCCGGGAAGGCCACCCCCTGTCCGGTGCCCGACGCCGTCCGGCGGGCACTGGGCGGACCGCCGGCAGGGTGAGGTCCTCGGTCCTGCCCCGCTCCTTCTATCGCCGCGCCAGCCTGGCGGTGGCGCCGGAGCTGCTGAACAAGGTGCTGGTGGCCGGACCGTGCCGGGGGCGGATCGTCGAGGTCGAGGCCTACGCCGGCGGGCTCGACCCGGCGAGCCACGCGTATCGCGGGCTGAGCGCGCGCACGACGACGATGTTCGGTCCGCCAGGGCACCTGTACGTCTACTTCACGTACGGGATGCACTACTGCGCGAACGCGGTGACCGGGGAGGACGGCGAGGGGCAGGCGGTGCTCCTCCGGGCCCTGGCGCCCCTGGCCGGGCTGGCCCAGATGCGAGAGCGCCGGCCTACCGTCCGCCGTGATCGCGATCTGACGAGCGGTCCCGCGCGGCTGTGCCAGGCCCTTGGCATCGACCGGACCGCGGACGGCACCGACCTGGTCCGCGGATGGGTGCGCATCGTCGACGACGGGATCCCGCCGCCGGACGACCCCGGCAACAGCGTCCGCATCGGGATCACCCGAGCCGTCGACCGACCGTGGCGCTGGTTCGTGCGGGGAGACCCGAACGTGTCCCGCTGACGCACATGGGAGGATCGCGGATCGTCCGCGGTTGCGATCACCAGGCATGCGGCGGCGAGCTGTCGGTCGAGGTTCGTGAGTGCGCGGGACATGGTTTCGTCCACCCTGAGGGGGTCTGAGAGATGTTCACCGACGACGACCGCCGCTTCCTGGCCGGGCCGCGACTGGGTCTGCTGACGGTCGCTCCTGAGCCCGAGACCTGGCCGTTGCCGGTACCCGTGTGGTTCGAGTGCACGCGGACCACCGTCCAGCTCTTCTCGTTGGCGTCGGCGCCCAAGGTCCAGCGCGTCGAGCGGACTCCCTACGCGTCGCTCGTCGCGGTCAATCACCTGGGGCAGCCCGAGCACTGGGTATCGGTCGCCGGTCCGGCGCACGTGGACCGTACGGGTGGCTTCGAGCTGGCGGCCCGCTTGGCCGGTAGGTACTGGGACCTCGCCGATCCCGACCGCGTGCGGACGTTGCAGTCGTGGGAGCAGTCGGCCGACGGCCTGGTGCGCATCATCATCGAAGCCGAGCAGGTCCGGCGGTACGGCTGAGCCGCTCAGGATGCCGGATCCGTGGCGCTCGCCGGCCAGACGTCGGCGGACGGTCAACCGCTGGTCGAGCCGTTCCAGCGGATCGTGCCGCCGTGGTAGCCAGCCGTGGCCAGCTCCTCCTCCTCGCCGCCCGGCCACCAGGTGAGGCGCAAGTCGGCGGACTCGCCAGCTGGTTCCATCCGCAACCACGCCAACGGTTCCGCGTCGGTCGCCTTCGCACCGGCGGCGTGCAGGGCGTCGCGCATCTGGTGGCGGCTCTCCGTGGGCAGGTACTGCAGCACGATGGAGTGGAACACGACGGTGGCGACACCGGTCCGGGGCTGGGCGAGCTGATCCTCGACCCACGCCCCGGCATCGGCGCGATCGATGGTCACCGGCGCCGTCCGGGCCAGGTCCAGCGCCGTTCGTAGGCGGGTGAACCGGGCCGCCTGGTCCGGCCAGACGAACGAGAGGAGGGTCAGCCGACCGTCGTCGCTGGTGGCGTCGATCGGCGCGACGTCGCAGCCGCGGCGCCCGGCGACGGTGACCGGCCCGGACAGGTCGGGGAGCCGATCGACCCAGACGTCGTCGAACACGAGCGGGCTGGCGGGGTCGCCGAGCTCCGTGGCTCCGGCCACGTAGCGGTACCGGTCCCAGCGCAACAGCAGTCCGGCCGAGCTCCCGACCTCCAGGAGCCGCAACGGCCGGCGGGCGCGCCGGGCGGCCAGCGCGAAGCCCGGCGCCAGCACCGCCGCCCGGCCCACCTCGTTCGTCTGCACACCGCGGCTCATCGCGTCCTCGACCTCGGCGCGGTGCGCGGCGACGGTTGCGAGGAAGGCCGGAGTCGGATCGCCGACGTCGGTCCCTCCCGCCGACGGGTAGAAGCGCGCCAGCTCCGGAGCCCGGCCCTCGAGCACCAGGCGGTGGGCGGCGCCGAGCAGGCGCAGCACGACCGCCTCATGGATCGGGCGATCGCTGCGGCCCTCGAGGAGTTGCGTCGTCAGTCCGCCCGCTTCGTGGTCGGCCTCGAGCCCGGCCAGCAGGCGCGCGTAGAGCGCGGAGCCCAACGCCTCGCTGCTCGCGCGCTGGAACTCCAGCGCCTCCGCCACCGAGTGCCGGGTCGCCACGGTGGTCGTTCTACCCGCTCCGCACCGGCGGCGCCGGTTCGAGCTGGCCGATGGTGGCGTCCCCGCCGTCCGCCGCGCGGGCTCGGCGACCCGGACATGTCGCTCGCCCGGCCTGTGGGTGCCGTGGCACCATGATCCCGCTATGGACCTCTTCGCCGAGCTGGAGGCCCGCGGCCTCGTGCAGGACTCGACGGACCGGGAGGCCCTCGCCGCCCGGCTGGCCTCGGGACCGATCGGCGTCTACGTCGGCTTCGACCCGACCGCCGACAGCCTGCACGTCGGGCACCTGCTCGGCCAGCTCACGTTGCGCCGGATGCAGCTGGCCGGTCACCGGCCGTTCGCGCTGGCCGGCGGGGCCACGGGCATGGTCGGTGACCCCGGCGGTCGCAGCGAAGAGCGCAACCTGCTCGACCGGGAGACGCTCGACCACAACATCGCAGCGATCAAGGTGCAGCTCGAGCGCCTGCTCGACTTCGAGCCTGGTCCCCGACAGGCCACCCTGGTCGACAACGCCGACTGGACCGCGCCGCTCGGGGTGCTCGAGTTCCTCCGTGACGTCGGCAAGCACATGACTGTCAACCAGATGGTGGCCAAGGAGTCGGTCCGCCATCGGATGGAGGGCGAGCACGGGATCTCCTACACCGAGTTCAGCTACATGCTGCTCCAGGCCAACGACTTCCGGTTCCTCTGCGAGCGCCACGACGTGGAGCTCCAGATGGGCGGATCCGACCAGTGGGGCAACATCACGACGGGGATCGACCTCATCCGGCGCACGCTCGGACGGACCGCGTTCGGACTGACCTGGCCGCTCCTCACCCTCCCCGGCGGCGCCAAGATGGGCAAGAGCGCCGGCGGCGCGGTCTGGCTCGACCCGAACAAGACCTCGCCCTATCAGTTCCGCCAGTTCTGGGTGCAGGCGGACGATGCGGAGGTCGGCGGGTACCTCCGGCGGCTCAGCCTGCGCCCCCTGACCGAGGTGGAGGACCTGATCAGCGCCCACCAGCAGGCACCGGAGCGGCGCGGAGCCCAGCGGGCCCTCGCGGGCGAGCTGACCGAGCTGGTCCACGGACCAGCGGCGGCCGCCGCGGCGGGGGAGGCGGCGACCGTGCTCTTCGGAGGCGACCCCCTGGCCGCGTCCCCCGACGCGTTCGACGTCGTCCGTCGGGAGGTCGGCTGCACGCCCGTGCCCGAGACCGACCTCGACGACCCCGTGGCGCTCCTCGTCCGGACCGGCCTCGCGGCGTCCAACGGGGACGCCCGGCGGACGATGGCCCAGCACGGCTTCCAGATCAACGGACGGGTGTTGGGCGACGGCGAGGGCTCGCTCCGCGACCTGCCGCGGATCGGGGGCCGCTACCTGCTCCTCCGTCGCGGCAAGACCACCTACCACGTGGCCGAACTTGCCGGCGCAGGTTGACGCCGCACGTCAGCCCCGGTAGAGTCTTCATTCGCCCCTGAGCGCCCTTGCGGGTCTCGGGGAGGCTGATCCAGCACCGCCGGTGAGACCCACCGTGTGCCGGTCGAGCGATGGCCGCTCCTTGACAACGGAAGAGAGGACGGAACGCCAGTGCGGGCGCTTCCACCTGTCCGGCCTCGCCGGATCGGTCGAGGCGTTACCACACATCAATTCCTTGCCGGGGGTAACCCCCCTCGGTGAGCACAAGAGCACTGGATCGGTACCGCGGTGGGTGAGCGATCACCCTGGTGTCGATCCTTCAAGGATTGGTCGGAGAGCTTTCCCAAGCTCGAGGACCGACTCTTCAATGGAGAGTTTGATCCTGGCTCAGGACGAACGCTGGCGGCGTGCTTAACACATGCAAGTCGAACGAGATCCAACGAGTGGCAACACTCGTGAAGATCTAGTGGCGAACGGGTGCGTAACACGTGAGAAACCCACCCCGAACTCTGGGATAACAGGCGGAAACGCCTGCTAATACCGGATACCTCCGCCGAGTCGCATGGCTTGGCGTAGAAAGGTCCGCCGGTTCGGGACGGTCTCGCGGCCTATCAGCTTGTTGGTGGGGTAACGGCCTACCAAGGCATCGACGGGTAGCTGGTCTGAGAGGATGATCAGCCACACTGGGACTGAGACACGGCCCAGACTCCTACGG
>JBKPRL010000024.1:0-15022 GCA_046734535.1 bacterium
GGCAGGACGTTGGCGATGTAGTCGAGGAAGACCCGGTTCGGGCCGACCACGAGCACGCCGTCGCGCGACAGCTGACGGCGATGCTCGAAGAGCAGGTACGCCGCCCGGTGGAGGCCGACCGCGGTCTTGCCGGTGCCGGGGCCGCCCTGCACGATGACCGCCCTGTCCAGTGGCGCGCGGATGATGTGGTCCTGCTCGGCCTGGATCGTCGCCACGATCTCCCGCATCTCGCCGGTGCGAGCGGCGCCGATCTCGGCCAGCACCGGATCCGGAATGCCACCGGCGACGTCGGCCGCATGGGGGTCGTCCAGATGCTCGTCGAGGTATGCCGTCAGCTCGCCTTGCGCCAGCGTGAAGCGCCGGCGCATCCGCAGCCCGAGCGGGTCGTGCACGGTCGCCCGGTAGAACGGTGCCGCCACGGCAGCCCGCCAGTCGACGACGACAGGGTCGTGCTGCTCGTCCTCGATGTGGCGGCGGCCCACGTACCAACGTGGTCCACCTTCCTCGTCGATGCGGCCGAAGAAGTCGCCGGCACCGGGTTGGGCCAGGTCCGCCAAGGCGTCCGCGACGACCATCTCGATGTACTCCTGCGTGATCTCGTCCGCGGCGCCGTCACCCGCGGCGATGGCCGTCAGGCGCCGGACCATCGCCTCGCGGCAGCGACGGGCGTGGACGAGGTGCCGCCGCTCGTCGACGAGGTCGGGGAAGAGCTCGGACACAGGGTCGAACAGTCTGCCCGACCGCGACCGCCACGGGGACGGAGATCGCGCAGCGCGGCCGCGACGGGGCAGGTCAGTCGCTCAGCTGGCGCAGCAGGACGAGCGATCGACCTTCCAGCGTGAGCGCGCCACCCGCCGACACCACCTGGTCCACTCCGAGCTCCGAGGTCCGGGTGTCCACCTCGACGCACCACTCCGCGCCCCACCGGGCATCCGGCACCGTGAACTCGAGCGGCTCCTGGCCGGCGTGGATGCAGAGGATGAACGAGTCGTCCAGGATCTGCTCGCCCCGCCGGCCCGGCTCGGTGATGCCCCGGCCATTGAGGAAGATCATGAGGGAGCGGGTGGCCGAGGCGCTCCAGCGCTCGTCGTCCATGACCTCGCCGGATGGAGTGAACCACTCGATGTCCTCGACCTCGGAGCCGTGGATGGCCCGGCCCTGGAAGAAGCGACGGCGGCGCAGCACGGGATGGTCCCTACGCAGGCCGATCAGGCCGCTCACGAAGTCGGCCAGCTCGGTGTCCGCCTGCTCCCAGTCGATCCAGGAGACCTCGTTGTCCTGGCAGTACGCGTTGTTGTTGCCGCCCTGGGTGCGACCGAGCTCGTCTCCCGCCAGCACCATCGGGATGCCCTGTGACAGCAGCAGCGTGGCGACGAAGTTCCGGATCTGCCGGGACCGCAGCTCGAGCACGGCCGCGTCGTCCGTCGGGCCCTCGGCTCCGCAGTTCCACGAGCGGTTGTGGTTGTCGCCGTCCGCGTTGCCTTCACCGTTCGCGTCGTTGTGCTTCTCGTTGTAGGAGACAAGGTCCCGCAGCGTGAAGCCGTCGTGTGCGGTGATGAAGTTGACGCTGGCGTAGGGCTTGCGGCCGTTGGACTCGTATAGGTCCGACGAGCCGGTGAGGCGGTAGGCGACCTCGGCGAGCCCCCGCTCCTCCCCCCGCCAGAAGTCGCGCAGGCAGTCGCGGTACTTGCCGTTCCACTCCGCCCACAGCGGAGGGAAGTTGCCGACCTGGTAGCCCCCCTCCCCGACATCCCACGGCTCGGCGATCAACTTGACCTGGCTGATGACCGGGTCCTGCTGGATGAGGTCGAAGAAGGCCGACAGCCGATCGACCTCGTGCAGCTCGCGGGCCAGGGCTGACGCCAGGTCGAAGCGGAAGCCGTCGACGTGCATCTCCGTGACCCAGTAACGCAGGCTGTCCATGACCAGCTGCAGGGCATGGGGGTTGCGCATGTTGAGCGAGTTCCCGGTGCCCGTGTAGTCCATGTAGTGCATCGGGTCGCCGGGGACGAGGCGGTAGTACGCCGCGTTGTCGATCCCCTTGAAGGCCAGCGTCGGTCCGAGGTGGTTGCCCTCCGCGGTGTGGTTGTAGACGACGTCGAGGATGACCTCGATGTCCGCCTCGTGCAGGGTCCGGACCATCGACTTGAACTCCTGCACCTGCTGGCCCACACCAGGCCGGGACGCGTACTCGTCGTGCGGCGCGAAGAAGCCGATCGAGTTGTAGCCCCAGTAGTTGCGCAGGCCGGCCTCCACCAGGCGGGCGTCGTGGATGATCTGGTGGACCGGCATCAGCTCGATGGCTGTCACCCCGAGGTGCAGGAGGTGGGCGACGAAGGCCGGGTGGGCGATGCCGCTGTAGGTCCCCCGCAGCTCGGGCTCGATCTCTGGATGGCGGATGGTGGCCCCCTTGACGTGGGCCTCGTAGATGACGGTGTCGCTCAGGGCGACGCCGGGCGGCCGGTCACCCGTCCAGTCGAAGAACGGGTCGGCGACGACCGAGCGGGGGGTGTACGCCGCGTTGTCGGTCGTCTCGGGCTCCATCGGGTCCTCCGCCCGGTGGGCGTACAGCGACGGATGCCACTGCATCGTCCCGTCGATGGCCTTCGCGTAGGGGTCGAGCAGGAGCTTGGCCGGGTTGCCACGCACGCCCCGGGCCGGGACCCACGGCGCGTGGACCCGGTAGCCGTAGTGCTGGCCCGGCCGGACGTCGGGCAGGTAGGCGTGGAAGCACAGGGCGGTGTGCTCGGCAAGCGGGATGCGCTCCTCCGTGTGATCGTCGAACAGGCACAGCTCGACCGCCTCTGCCACCTCCGAGAAGAGGGAGAAGTTCGTGCCCGCGCCGTCATAGGTGGCGCCGAGCGGGAAGGGACGCCCTGGCCACTGCCGGCGCGCGCTCACCGGCGCCCCAGGTCGATGCGCGCTCCGCCCGGCATCCCTCCAGTGTGGCCTCCCGGGCCCGGCGGCGACGGACCAGGAGCCTGGCGCGGTCAGCCGCGCGCTCACGCCACCCTCCTCGGCTCGGGGCTGGCGCGGCCCTCGACGGCCAGCTCGGGTGCGACCGCTCCCCAGAGCGCGTCCCGGGCGCGATCGGCCGGCGGGCCGACCAGGCCGTTGGCCGCGACGACGCCTTCCACCATGTCCGACAGGACCGGGACCCAGGCCCGGCCACGGACCCGGACGGCGACCGTCGGCCGGCCGGCGCGGGTGAGGAGCGTGCGGTCGGCGCCGACGAGGCGGGGCGGGCTGCGGAAGCCGGGAGCCCGCAGGCCGAGCCCGCGGGCGGCTTGCGCGAGGACCCTGGCGGCCAGGGCGAAGCGGGTGGTGGTGGCCGGCTCCATCGCACCGATCATCGCAACGGGGTGCGTCAGGGTTGGCGAGCGGGGCGGCCGTGGTCATCCGCTCCTCCGACACACCCGCTGCGTACGGTTCCCGCCATGGTCGCCGACCTCGCCTCCGCACCGGGCTACAACCCGGCGCAGCAGGCGGTCATCGCGCTCCTCGGCCGGCCGGAGGTCTCGCCCACGTTCTCGGCCGCCCTGGCGGACGAGCTGCGCGGAGAGATGGAGGAGGCGCTGGAGCCCATCACCCACCACCTGACCGCGGCGGACCCGCTGTGGGTCAGCAAGCACGCGCTCACCACCGTCCACGGCTGCGAAGCGCACCATGTCGAGTCGGCTCGGCGGCGCTTCGACTGGACCGTGCCCGCAGCCCGAGGGACCGTCGCCCACAAGGCCATCGAGCTCAGCGTGCACTGGCAGGGTGAGGCCGCACCCATGGACCTGGTGGACGAGGCGCTGGCCCGCCTTGTCGACGACGACCGCCAGGGCATCCAGCACTTCCTCGCTGGTCTCGGGCCGGGCGACCGGGCCGAGCTGCGGGGTCTCGCCGTCGACCTGGTGAGCAGCTTCCAGGAGTGCTTCCCGGCCCTGCGATCGTCGTGGATCCCGGTCACGGAGAGCCGCGTCCGCGTCGAGCTGTGCCGCGGCGCGATCGTGCTGTCGGGCAAGACCGACCTCAGCCTCGGCCGGGCGAGTGGCCTGGCCGCCAACAAGGTCATCATCGACCTCAAGTCGGGCCGGCCCAGCCTGACCCATCGGGAGGATCTGCGCTTCTACGCCCTGTTGGAGACCGTCAAGCTGGGCGTCCCTCCTCGCCAGCTCGCCTCCTACTACTTGGAGTCCGGCCGGGCTCAGCCGGAGGAGGTCACGGTCGCGATGCTGCGCTCGGCCGTCCGGCGGACGATCGACGGCGTGACCACGATGGTCGGTCTGCGTCGGGGGGACCGGCCGCCACGGCTCCAGCCCGGCCCGACCTGCCGGTGGTGCTCGCTGCGGACCACCTGCTCGGAGGGCGCGGCCGAGCTGGCCCGGCAGGCGGACATGGACGACGACGGGTGGTGACGGCCACCGACCCCGACCGAGAACCCGACCGAGAAGAGGCGACGGACGCCGACGCCAGACCGACCCGGCCCGTCAGGGCGCACGCCGGGCCGGCGCCGGGCTCATGATCGCCACCGGCACGCCCAAGCCCGCCTCCGTGCGGAAGGTGGCGATCGAGCGCCCGCGTTGCACAGCCGGCTTCGGCCGCCCGATGCGGTCGCCGGCGCGCTCGACGGCGGCGGCGAGGTCCTCCACCGTGATCGCGAGTCCGTAGAAGCGGGCCGGTCCTCCGCGCGGGTCGGGCTCCGGCCGCCCGACGACCTCGAGCACGACCTCGCCCATGCGGAAGAACGCCTGGCGCATCGGCACCGCCGCCGAATCGGCGGCGCGGGTGCGCAGCAGAGGCAGACCGAGGCCGGCCTCGATGGCCGCGATGGTACGAGCCAGGTCAGGAGTCGCCACCACCACATGGTCGATGACCCAGGCCCCGATCGGGTGGGAGCTCGGCGCGGCCGGCGTCGAGGGCGCCGCGGTGTGGCGGGTGGGCAGGCCGTCGACCGACGTGATGCCGACGTCGGGCGCGGCGGCGAGCGCCCACGACCGGAGCCCGGGATCAGCGCCGTCCGGGTCGAGGCGCAGCCGGACGAGCCCTATCTGGCTGATCCCTCGCTCATCGACCGCGAAGCCGGCGTCCCGCCACGCCTGCGGGTGGGCCGACAGCACCAGCTCGGCCAGCCGGGTCACGACCGACCGATCGACCGCCGCGACGGCCGCCCGATCATGACCGGGCCATCGACCGCGAACACCGCCGAGTCACAGCCCAGCCTCCACGCCGAGCTGCCAGGTGAAGAACGCGAGCACGTCGGCCAGCTCGTCGGCCTGCTTGTGCAGCGGCTTGCCCTGGCCGTGACCGGCGCGCGACTCCTGCTGCAAGAGGATCGGGTGGTCGTGCGGGCAGGAGCTGGCGGCCTGCAACGCAGCCGCCATCTTCCGGGCGTGGAGCGGGTCCACGCGGCTGTCGCTCTCGGCCGTCGTCATCAGGACGGCCGGGTAGCAGACGCCCTGCTCGACGTGGTGGTACGGCGAATAGCCGAGCAACCAGTCGAGCTCCTCCGCCACGTCGGGGTCGCCGTACTCGTCGGTCCAGAGGCGGGCGATGAGGAACTGCGGGTAGCGCACCATGTCCAGCAGGGGGACGGCGCAGTGCACGGCCCGGCAGAGGTCGGGCCGCTGCGTCAGCGCCACGCCCACCAGGAGGCCGCCGTTGGATCCACCGCGGATGGCCAGGCGATCCCGCGAGGTGCGCTGCGACGCGACGAGGTGGTCCGCGGCCGCGTGGAAGTCGTCGAAGACCCGCTGCTTGTGCTCGCGGCGGCCCGCCTGGTGCCATGCCTCGCCCTCCTCGTAGCCACCTCGGAGTCCCGCCACTCCGAACAGGCCACCGGCCTCGGCCCACGCGGCGATGGTCGGTGACCACGAGGGCGTCTCGGCGATGGCGAACCCGCCGTAGCCCGTCAGGATGCAGGGCGTGTCCACGTCGGGCGGCTCGTCGGCGCGGTGGATCAGGAACAGCCCGATCTCGGTGCCATCGGCGGACCGGTAGCGCTCCTGCGACACGGTGAAGTGCGCCTCGAGCACGTCGTCATGATCCTGCTCGCCGTGCGCCTGCAGCTCGCCGCCGCCGCTCCAGCGGAAGAGGCTGGCGGGACGGGTGAAGCCCTCGAGCTGCACGAAGGCCAGCGTCCGGTCGGTCCCGGCATCCAGGCCGACGACGGAGCAGAGCTCCGGCAGAGCGACCTCACCGGTCACCGCGCCGTCGGGCGCGTGGCCGGTGATCCGGGCGGCGGCCGAGTGGGTGGTCACGACCAGCAGGCCATCGGCGATCGGCTCGGCGTGCTGGATGACGCCGTCTCCCTCGGGCACCAGGGTCGTCCACGCCTCGGGCGGGACGACGCGGTCGAGAGGGATGCCGACGACGCGGCCACGTGGCGCCTCGAGTGTCGTGACGGCGACGAGCCGAGCGCCGTCGAACCGGGCGTACGTGACGGCGTCGACGCCCTCGATGAGGGTCCGCCACGCTCCGGACCGCTCGTCCCGCAGGTGCAGGTCGGTGCGGGACCAGCCGACGAGCGCGGTGACGAGCGCGAACCGTCCGTCGGGCGAGGCGGCGACGTCGGCCCACGACTCGGGCGTGGGCAGCTCGGCCCACACCAGCTCGTCGTCGGTCCACGGCTCACCGAGACGGTGCCGGTAGATGCGCCGGTTGTACTGGTCCCCGGCCGGGTAGCGGGAGTAGAGGAAGGCGGTCCCGTCGGGCGACCACGCGATGCTGGCGGCGCGGGTGTCGGGGATCTCGTCGCTCAGGTGCTTCCGGGTCTCGACATCGAGGACCCGCAGGACGCTGCGCTCGTCACCTCCCTCGGAGACCCCGTAGGCCACCAGCCCGCCGTCGAGCGACGGGTGGTACCAGTCGATGGCCGTCGCCGCGTCGGCCGACAGCGCGGCGGGGTCGACCAGGAGGCGCGCCGGCGCGACCGGCTCGTCGACCGGCCTGACCACGAGCGACAGCTGCTTCTGCCCTCCTCCTCGCTCGAGCGAGAAGACCCGGTCACCGGCCAGGCGCACGCCCGTCGAGATGGGCAGCTCGAGCAGGCTGACGAGCCGGGCCAGCCACGCCCGCCGGTCCGGGCGGGCGTCGAGCGCGGCCCGGGTCCGTTCGTTCTGCCCCGCGACCCACGCGATGACCTCGTCCCCGTCGCCGTCCTCGAGCCACCGGTAGGGGTCCGCCACCGCCCGGCCATGCAGCACGTCCGCCGTCGCCTCCCGCCGCGCCGGCGGAGGCGGGCTCAGCACGGGTCGGTCAACGCCCCATGTTGGGACGCTTGCCGTGGTTGGCCTTGGAGCGCCGCATCCGCGCCTTCTTCTTCTTGGTCTTCTTGGACATGAGGTACCACCCTACGGCCTCGCGACGCGGTTCACCCAGGGCCCGCTGCCGTCTCGGATCAGGCTGCCTTGCCCGTCTCGGTCCAGGCCAGCAGGACGTCGATCGGCCACGTGTTGATCACGCGCTCGACCGGGACCGCGCTCTGGGCCGCCTTCTCGCAGCCGTGCGGCTGCCACTCCAGCTGGCCCGTGGCGTGCGCGTCGGAGTCGATCGATATGAAGCAGCCGTACGACAGGGCGAGGTCCAGCAGCTCCTTCGGCGGGTCGAGCCGCTCCGGCCGGCTGTTGATCTCGACCGCGGTGCCGTATTGGGCGCAGGCCGCGAACACGTAGTCGGCGTCGAAGACGGACTGCGGGCGCTTGCCGATCAGCCGGCCCGTGCAGTGGCCCAGGATGTCGACGTGGGGCGAGGCGGCGGCCAGCACCATGCGCTGGGTCATCAGCGGTCGCTCCATGCGCAGCTTCGAGTGGACGCTGGCCACGACGACGTCGAGGCGGGCCAGCAGCTCGTCCTCCAGGTCGAGCTGGCCGTCTTCCAGGATGTCGACCTCCATCCCGGTCAGGATCCGGAACGGGGCAAGGCGCTCGTTCAGCACGGCCAGGTCGTCGAGCTGGGCGAGGAGCCGCTCCCGGTCGAGGCCGTGGGCGATGGTCAGCCGACCCGAATGGTCGGTGAGCACCATGTACTCGTGGCCGAGGGCGATGGCCGTCGCAGCCATCTCCTCGATGCTCGCCCCGCCGTCGCTCCAGGTGGAGTGGGTGTGGCAGTCGCCACGGAGCGCGGCGCGGTACGCGGCTGCCTCGGGGCTCATCTCGATCACGGTCTCGGCCTCGAGCTTCGTGAGGTAGGCGGGGACCTCGCCGTCGATGGCCTCACGGATCACCCGCGCGGTCGAGTCGCCGATGCCCGGGAGCTCGGTGAGCGTGCCCGCCCGGGCCCGGTCCTGGAGCTCGGTCGGGTCCGTGGTCTTCACGACGTCGAGGGCCCGCACCCAGGCCTTGGTCTTGAAGCCGCCCACATGGGCGCGGTCCAGGCAGTGGACGATCCGTTGCAGGGCCTCGACGGGGGTCACCGCGCCAGGTTACGGCCGCCGCCCGCGCGGCTCTCGCCCGGAAGCACTGCCCGTTCTGGCGCGGCGCTGTTGCGCCGGCGGGACGATCTCGCGCCAGAAGCCACCGGGGGGTCGGGGCGCCCCGGTTCTGGCGCGGGATCTTCGCACGGGCGAGACGATCCTGCGCCAGAAGCCACCGGGAGGGCTCTCAAAACCGAGGGCCTCTAGCGTCGCGCCGTGATCCGCTCCGCCGTGCCCGCTGATGTGCCCGCCCTCGTGCAGCTCGTGCGGGAGCTGGCCGAGTACGAGCGAGCGCCCGACGAGGCCGTGGCCACCGAGGCCCAGCTCCACGACGTGCTGTTCGGACCGCGGGCGGCTGTGTGCTGCGACGTGGCCGAGGTCGAGGGTGTCGTCGTGGGCATGGCGCTGTGGTTCCTCAGCTTCTCGACGTGGCTCGGTCGCCACGGCATCTACCTGGAGGACCTGTACGTGACGCCATCGCAACGCGGCAGGGGTCACGGGAAGGCCCTGCTGGCGACACTGGCCCGGCGCTGCGTCGAGCGAGGGTACGGCCGGCTGGAGTGGTCCGTGCTCGACTGGAACACGCCGGCCATCGACTTCTACGTCGGTTTGGGGGCGGTCGGCATGGACGGCTGGACCGTGCACCGTCTGGCCGGCGCGCCGCTGGCCGCGCTGGCGACCGAGGCGCCGCCCTCAGCCAGCCCGTAGCCTCTCTGGTTCGGTATGGAACGCTTCGGGCTCGTCGGCCTCCCCAACGTGGGCAAGTCATCCCTCTACAACGCGCTCACCGGCGGCGGCGCGCTGGTGACGGCATATCCGTTCTCCACGAAGGACTCCAACGTCGGGGTGGCCAAGTTGCCCGACCATCGCCTCGATGCGCTGGCCGAGATGTCGAGGAGCCGGAACGTCGTCCACGCGGCCGTGCAGGTCGTCGACGTCGGGGGACTCGTCGAGGGGGCCAGTCGTGGCGAGGGGTTGGGGAACCGGTTCCTGGCCGGGATCCGCGAGGTCGACGCCATCGTGTACGTCCTGCGCTCGTTCGTCGACGAGGACGTGACGGGGCTGACCGACCCGCTCGAGCAGCTGACGATCCTCGAGCTCGAGCTCGCCCTCGCCGACCTGGACAGCGTCGAGGGGCAGATCGTCAAACGGCAGAAGGCCGCCCGTGCCGACAAGTCACTGGCCGCGGAGGTCGCCGCGCTCGAGGTCGCGGCCGCGGCGCTCCGGGATGGCCGACCGATCTACCGGGCCGGCCTGGACCGACCCACCCGTGACCTGCTGCGGCCGTACTTCCTCTTGACCAACAAGCCCGTGCTGGCTGTCCTGAACGTGGGTGAGGACCAGCTCGCCGACACGGCCGCGGTCGAGGAGCCGGTGCGGACCGAGCTGGGCGACGTCGAGGTCCTGTCGATCTGCGCCCAGATCGAGGCCGAGGTCTCCCAGCTCGACGCCGCCGAGCGAGCCGAGATGCTCGAAGGGTTGTCCCTGGGCGAGGGGGCGCTGTCCAGGCTCGTCCGTTCGGCGTACCACCTGCTCGGCCTGCGCACCTTCCTGACCACGGGTGACAAGGAGAGCCGGGCGTGGACCTTCCGGGCCGGAGCCAAGGCGCCCGAGTGCGCCGGCGTCATCCACAGCGACCTGCAGCGGGGCTTCATCCGGGCGGAGGTCATCCATTGGGATGACCTGCTCGAGATCGGCTCGTGGAGCAAGGCCAAGGAGCTCGGGAAGCTGCGCGTCGAGGGCAAGGACTACGAGGTCTCCGACGGGGACGTGCTGGAGATCCGCTTCAACGTCTGACCGGGCCGGTTCGCTGGTGGGGACAGGGGACGCCAGCCGGCTCCCCGTGACATGTGGCGTCTGGATGCCGGCGCGGATCAGGAGTACCTTTGCCGAGCGGTGGGCCGAACGGCCCGGCGCGAGCCCATGGGCCGTCCGCTCGGGTGGTCGCGTCGACTCGAACAGCGTCCGCTCATCATCACGCACGAAGCAGGAGGGGTCAGATGACCGTGACCGATTCGCCCGTTGACAACGGGGTCAACGTCGCCGCGCTGCTCGAGGCGCGCGAAGCGCTCAGTGGCGCGCCCGAGGCTGCGCAGTTCCAATGGCGCGCCACGTGCGAGTGGGTGAACGGCACCCACAGCCACTCGAGCGTCGAGGGCTTCTTCGGGCTCGGCGAGGAGCAGTCGCACAAGACGCAGTTCGAGTACGACGCCGACCACCCGGAGCTGTTCGCGTCCGAGGACCACGGCGCGACGCCGATCGAGTTCGTGCTCGTCGGCTTGGCGAGCTGCCTCACGGCCGGCATCGCGGCCGTGGCGCAGAACCGCGAGATCCAGCTGCGATCCGTGAAGGCGACGCTCGAGGGTCAGATGGACGTCCAGGGCATCCTCGGCATCGATCCAGAGGTGCGCAACGGGTTCAGCGACGTCAAGGTCCACTTCGACATCGATGCCGACGCGACGCCGGAGGAGATCGAGGCCCTTGTCGCCCAGTCGCAGAAGCGCTCCGCGGTCTTCGACGTGGTCACCAACCCGACGAACGTCGTCGTGGAGGTCAACTGACGCCCGAGGCATCGCGAATCCTGACGTCGACGTGACGACGTGAGGTGGTGACGTGACCGTACGCGAGGTCACGACGGTCGTCGTCGGCGGCGGCCACAGCGGCCTGGCCATGAGCCGGTGCCTCACCGAGCGCTCGGTCGACCACGTGGTGCTGGAGCGCGGCTCCGTCGCCAACTCGTGGACGACAGAGCGCTGGGACTCCCTGACCCTGCTCACGCCGAACTGGCAGACCCGGCTGCCCGGGTTCGCCTACGAGGGTGACGACCCCGACGGGTTCATGAGCGGGCTCGAGGTCGGCGCCCTCATCCAGACGTACGCCTCGGTGATCGACGCCCCCGTCACGACGAACGTCACCGTGACGTCGGTGCGCGCCGACGACGGTGGCTATGTCGTCGAGACCGACCAGGGGCCGTGGCGGGCGCGCTCGGTGGCCCTCGCGAGCGGAGCGTGCAGCGTGCCGACCGTGCCCGCGTTCGCGTCGGCGGTGCCGACGTCCACCGCATCGATCACACCGAAGGACTACAAGAACCCGGCGCAGCTCGCCGACGGCGGCGTCCTCGTGGTCGGCGCGTCCGCCACCGGACTGCAGCTGGCCGAGGAGATCCACCGCTCCGGCCGCCCGGTGACGATCTCGGCCGGAGAGCACGTGCGCATGCCCCGGACGTACCGGGGCAAGGACATCTTCTGGTGGATGGATGCGACCGGCCTGCTCGACGAGCGCTTCGACGAGGTGGACGACATCACCCGCGCCCGCAATGTGCCGTCACCACAGCTGGTCGGCACGCCGGAACGCACCAGCCTCGACCTCAACACGCTCCAGGCCCTCGGCGTCGAGGTCCGGGGCAAGCTCGGAGCGATCAGGGACGGCAAGGCGCTGTTCTCGGGTGGTCTCCTGAACAAGTGCAGCCTCGCCGATCTCAAGATGCACCGCCTCCTCGACACGATCGACGAGTGGGCCCTCGAGCAGGGCTTCGGGCGCGGCGACCCCATGGACCGGCCGACCGCGACGACGGTGAAGGAGGCACCGCTGACGCTCGACCTGACGAGTGGGCAGATCCGGACGATCGTGTGGGCGACGGGCTTCCGCCCGGACTACTCGTGGCTCGACGTTCCAGTGGTCGACCACAAGGGCCGCATCCGCCACGACGGCGGTGTGGTGACTTCCGCGCCGGGCCTGTACGTGATCGGGACGCCGTTCCTCCGCCGGCGACGGTCGAGCTTCATCCACGGGGCGGGCTACGACGCCGAAGAGCTCAGCGACCACCTCGTCACGCACCTCGCGGGATAGCGGGTCACGGCTTCGTGCCGATGTAGCAGAACAGCTCGATGTGGCCGCGAAGCGGCACACCCTCGACGACGTGCTCGCGGGCCAGCTCGGCCGCGCGCGACAGGAAGGCGTCCTCGCCGACGTTCTGCATGGACTCGTAGGCGGGCCCCGTCGACGCGATGCCCCTGGCGTACATCTCGGGATCCGGGTACTCGATGGCGAACGGCACGACGAAGCGCTCCTCCGGCTCGAAGCCGCAGTCCCGCAGGAACTCCTCGCCGACGCCAGGACGACCGAGGGACACCATCTCGGCCTGGTGGTCGACCTTCTCGGTCGTCGCCCAGCGAAACGGCTCGAACATCCACGCGCCAGGGGACTTCTTCACATCTCCCCACACGGTCATCGAGAAGCGGCCGCCCGGGCGGAGGACCCGACGGATCTCCGCCAACGCCCTCGGGGTGGTGCCCCAGATCCCGCGGAAGCTCGTCGCCACGTCGAAGCTCGCGTCGTCCCACGGCAGGGCGTTCATGTCGCCCACGTGGATGTCGCTTTCGGGGTTCCGGTAGCGCGCGATGGCCACGAGCCGCGGCGACGCGTCGATGCCACTGCACCGGGCGCCGCGCATCCGCGCCAGCTCGATGGCCAGCCCCGACCCGCAGGCCACGTCGAGCACGCGGTCCGACGCGCCGAGACCGAGGCGCGAGTGCACGAAGACGTACTCACGGCAGCTGCTGGGCTCGGCCACGGTCGCGAAGTCGACGGCCTTTCGACCCCAACCCTCGTCCACCATCTCCCAGGTCATCGGTCCCTCCCGGCCTCGCGACCTCTGCCGTCCACGCTACGGCGGGCCTGCGACGGCTGGCGGGCGCGCTACGGCGTGACGAGGTAGGTGGTGAGCCGTAGCCCGAGCCACGGCTTGCGGCCCCAGGCCAGCAGCTTGCCCGTCAGCGCGGGGATCCACTGCGAGCGCCGGCCGTAGGAGACGAGCAGGAGCGCGACGGGCTCGGCGCTCACGTGGCAGTCGACGGGCCCGTCGTCAGCGCCCACCGTGAGCCGGCCGTCACGGATGACCACACCGACCCGGGGCCCGCCGCGTACCCGCAGGTCGTAGGAGGCGCGCACGTTGGAGGTGGCCTGCGGGTCGGCCAACAGGGGCAGCAGCGGCAGCGCCGACGCGAGCACGAGGCGGGCGTCGTCCGGTGTGATCGGCCACGGCCGGTCGAGCGCCTTCGCCACGTCCCGACCATGGAGGCGGTACTCACCCAGTCCGAGGCCGAGCATGGCGCTCAGGGTGACGGTGAGGCCGTTCCAGGTCACGGCCTCGTCGCCCGAACGGCCCTCGGTCGTCGCGAGCAGCCCCGCCGCGGCCGCCCGAAGGCGTGCGGCCAGGGCCGCGGGATCGCGGACGGGCTCGAGGTCGAGCCGCTCCGCGTTCGATCGCGCCAACGATCCACCCGCGATGTCGGAGACGTCCACCCAGGGCTCGGTCCGGCCGCGCGCGTAGTCCAGGTAGGCCTCCGTGCCGAGCGCGACGTGGGCGGCCGCGTCGCCCACGGTCCACTCCGAGCCAGGGATGGGCACGCCAGCGTCCGGTGCAGATGCAACCAAGCTGGCGAAGTCGTCCGCCGCCTGCCGAACCGCGGTGCGGGCGGCGTCGAGGTCGACCGACGGAGCTGGGGCGTCCATTCGTGCAGCATGTGCCCTCGCGCAAAGGTGGGCAAGCCTGACCCGCCGCGGGTCAGGATCGATGGAGCCGGGACTCCGGAGTCGGGGCCTGGCCGGGAAGCATGCACCTCCAGCTCCGGGTTCCGGAACGTGGGGTGCATGCTTGCAAACGCAACCTCATCGGGGCGCGGGCCGCGCGCCGTGGCTCAGCCGATCACGGTGTCGAGGTCCATGCCCTCCGGCAGCGCGACGATGCCCTTGGCGACGAAGGCCCGCACGATCACGCCCCACCCCGGCTGCTCCGCGACCAGTGACCGGAGCTCGGCGACGCCGTCGTCGGTGGCGCCGGACGCGATGAGCGCGCCCGAGCGCAGGAAGCGCAGGTTCTGCTCGCCGGGGAGCAGGCCGAGCGCGTCCTCCACGGTGTCGAGCGCCGCCGCCGGCTCACCGCCGAAGAGCTGGTCGACCGCCCGGCCGTAGCCAGCGTACGAGTCGGCCGCGACCAGCAGCCGACTGAGGTCGCCGAGCGGGTCCGGGCTGCGGTCGACCCGAAGGTCGACGACCGTGCCGCCTCCGGGGGATGGCGGGACCACGCCGTCGACCACGACCAGCGCGGCCGACATGCGTCCGCGCGCGTCGCCACCGGCCGCCTCGCCGGCCAGCAGCGCGGCGAGCAGCCGCTGGGCCAGCGGACCCGACGAGCTGGTGAACGCCTCGGCCATCGCCGGCCACACCTCGGGCGAGCGCACCATGTTCGCCTGCACGGCGAAGCCGTCGCCGAGCTGGTGGCCGGCGTTGTCGATGCACATCTCGCCCGTCGTCGCGGCCACAGAACCGTCGGCCGCGACGACGCCGACCTGGCGCAGCGCGGCCATCGGGTCCGCCGCCAGGGCGGCGTCGAGCGCCGTGGCCGCGGTCCCGCCGTCCGCCATCGCGTCGAGGCAACGGGGTCCGTAGGCCGACTCGGCGATGGCCTGGCTCGCCACCGCGCCCACGCCCGCACGGACCCAGGGCACCACCGAGCCGACGGCGAACATGCACGTCTGCACGGCGACACCGAGCTGACCGGTCTCCGTATCGCGGGCGACGATCGAGTAGGTCACGGACCGCACCTCCTGCTCGCTGCCGGCA
>JBKPRL010000025.1:0-19509 GCA_046734535.1 bacterium
TCACGGTCGTCGACGACGGGCACCCCGTGAGCGCGCAGGAGCGCCTTCGAGTCCGCTTCGGAGAGGGTGAGACCCGGGGTCGGCACGGCGGGCAACGTTAGCGATGGGCGAGCACGCCCTCAGGGCACGAGCGCGGCCCGGAAGAACGTGGTGATGTGCTCGAGGCGCTCGGCCAGCGCGTCGGGGTCGAGTGGGTCGAGGTCGAGGAGGCCCTGCACGAAGGTGGCGTCGCTGAAGTAGCTCAGCAGCGCGCCGTAGCCGGTGATGAGCAGCTGGTCGGCGTCGTGGACGCGGAACCTGCCCTCCTCCATCTCCCGCCGGAAGTAGCCGGCCGCGGCGTCGAAGTAGGGCCGGAGCGCCGCGGCCAGATCGATCCCGAGGTGCGCCCCCGTGTCGATCGCCTCACGACGCATGAGGCGGACGTAGGCGGGGTTGTCCGCGAAGAACCGGAAGCCCGCGTTCAGGACCAGATCGACCCGCTCCCAGCCCCGCACCTCGACGGCGATGGCGCTCTCCAGGCGGGAGAACCAGTCCGTCAGGAGGCGCTCGAAGACCTCGGCGTACAGCGTCTCCTTCGACGGGAAGTGGTGCAGCAGGCTGGGCCGCCGGATGCCGACCTCGGCTGCGATGTCGTTGAGCGAGGTGCCGTCGTAGCCGTGCTCCGCGAAGCAGGCCATGGCGGCGATCAGGATGGCCTCGCGAGTCGACCTCGCCTCAGCGTGATCGGACGCCCGCGTCACGGGGTAAGTGTAGGTGTCTTCTCGCCTTCCTCTACCTACTGGTAGGTAGAGCCGCTAGCATGGAATCCAATGATCTCTGTTCTGAGCACCCTCCTGATCGCACTGCTGATCGGGTTCGCCGTGACGCTGCTGGCCAACGTCTGCACCACCGTCTACCTCCACCGGGCGCTCTCCCACCGAGCCGTGACGCTGGCACCCTCCGTCGAGTGGGTGTTCAGGTTCCTGATCTGGATCACGACGGGCATCCAGGCCCGCCAGTGGGTGGCGGTGCACCGCAAGCACCACGCCTTCACCGGCAAGGAGGGCGACCCGCACCCGGCCGAGCTCGTCGGGTGGGTCCGCGTGCAGGTCATGAACGTGGCGATGTACCGCAAGGAGGCGCAGAACGAGATCACGATCGCCCGTTACGCCAAGGACATCCCCCAGGACAAGTGGGACCGCCGCCTGTTCGACCACACGCTGCTCGGCCTGGCCATCGGCATCGGCATCCTGGTCGTGGTCTTCGGGCCCGTCATCGGCCTGCTCGCCGCCTTCTTCCACGCCAACCTGTACCTGGGCGGCAGCGCGGCGGTGAATGCCATCGGGCACCACTTCGGTCGCCGCCCCTACGAGAACACGGCTGGGAACCTGCACTGGCTGGCCTTCATCACGGCCGGCGAGGGCTTCCACAACAACCACCACGCCGTGCCGACCTCTCCTCGCCTCTCGCACCACTGGTACCAGTTCGACCTCGGCTGGCTGACCATCCGCGGCCTGTCAGCGCTGGGACTGGCCAAGCTCCGGGAGCCCGCTCTCGCCCGCATCCAGACCGCGCCCCGCCGGGCCGCCTGAACGGACTCGGAAGGCCGGCTCGGGCCGGCAACTACCGTGGACGGCGATGGAGATCGTCGCCGCCGTGTTCGTCGAGAGCTTCAACATGCGGGCGGTTGCCGGACCTTCCACCCGCATCGACCTGACGGGTGTGTTCTTCTCCATGGCCGCGCCGTCGCCGGCACCGGTGACCGTCGAGCCTCACCTGCTGGCCCTGATCTCCTGCGCCGCCGACGAGCCCGGCAACGGGATCTTCGAGGTCGTGTTCCGGCGGGGCCTGTCCGAGGACGACGAACAGGTGGCCCGCAACGTCAGTCCCTTCACCGTCGATCCCGGTCGGTTCACCTACCGCCTCGTCCGGGGCGAGCTCGACTTCGCCGACTACAGCACGGTCGTGGCCCACTGCAGGATCGACCGAGGACCTGTGCACCGCGTGCCCTTCACCTTGTTGCCGCCGGCCGAGTCCGGGCCCGGCGGTCCGGTGGGCTGACGTGCCCTTCGCCGCCGCGCTCTCAGAGCACCCGGTGCCCGCGGTGGCCGTGGGCGCGGCCATCGGCGCAGTGATCGAACGGCTGGGCCCGGCGCCCGATGTGGCCGTGCTCTTCGTGACCCCGCACCACGTCGGCGCCCTGGACGACATCGCCGCGACGGTGCAGACCGTGCTCGAGCCGGCGGCGTTCATCGGGGCGACTGCGGTCGCAGTGCTCGCCGGCGACCGGGGCGTCGAGGACGGGCCGGGCCTCGCGCTGTGGACCGGCCGCCTGGCCGGCTCGGTCACCCCTGTGCACCTCACGGCCGACCAGACCGAGGAAGGCTGGCAGCTGGAGGGGTTCACCACCGGGGCCCTCGAGGCCGCCGGCTCGCTCGTGCTCGTCGCCGACCCGTTCACGGTGCCCGTCAGCGAGGTGCTCCAGCGCCTGTGGGCGTCCCACCCCGGCCTGCCGGTCATCGGTGGGCTGGCCTCGGCGGCACGCGGTCCGGGCGGCAACCGGCTGGTGATCGGCGGACGGGTCGCGGCGCACGGCGCCGTCGGTCTGGTGCTCGACGACGACGCCAGCCCGTCGACCATCGTCTCGCAGGGCTGCCGCCCGATCGGGCGGCCCTTCACCGTCACCGACGCCGAGCGCCAGATCGTGAAGGAGCTGGCCGGGCGGCCGGCGCTGGAGCGCCTCATGCAGACCATCGAGGAGCTCGACTCCGTCGACCGCGCCCTCGCCGCGCAGGGACTGCTGTGCGGCATCGTCATCGACGAGCGCAACCTCGACCACGGTCGGGGGGACTTCCTGGTCCGGGGGTTGATCGGCGCCGACCGTGACGCGGGCGCACTGGCCGTGGCCGGCGAGGTCCCCATCGGGGCGACCATCCAGTTCCAGGTGCGCGACGCCGCGACCGCCGGTGAGGATCTCACCGCGCTGCTCGCGGGGCACGAGGCGTCGGGAGCGCTGGTCTTCACCTGCAACGGTCGGGGAACCGAGATGTTCGGGGACGCCCACCACGACGCCACCATCATCCACGGCCTGCTCGGGGGCGCGGTGGCCGGGATGTTCTGCGCCGGCGAGGTCGGGCCGATCGCCGGGCGCAACGCCCTCCACGGCTTCACCGCTTCGATGGCGCTGTTCACCGGCTGACCGCTCCGCCGGGCCGCCCCCCGGCCCTCCCCGTTCTGGTCGCGGGATTGCCGCCTCCAGCGGCAAGATCCTGACCAGAACGGTCGGGCCGCGGTCGGAGCGGGGTCGGTTCGGCGATCGAGAGGGCGGGTACCCTGCCGCCGATGCCTCCCTTCCCCACCGAGCTCGATCAGCAGGCCATCGATCTCATCCGCGGGATGGCGATGGACGCGCCGCTGGCGGCCTCGTCCGGCCATCAGGGCACGGCCATGGCGCTCGCGCCGCTCGGTCACGTGCTGTTCAGCCGCATCATGCGCTTCGACCCTGCGGACCCGGCCTGGCCGGACCGGGACCGGTTCGTGCTCTCCAACGGCCACTCCTCGATCCTCCAGTACACGCTGCTGTACCTGTGCGGGTTCGGGCTCGAGCTGGACGACCTCAAGGCCTTCCGCCAGTGGGGCTCTCGCACCCCGGGCCACCCCGAGCGCCGCCACACCCCCGGGATCGAGGTGACGACCGGGCCGCTCGGCCAGGGGCTCGCCGACTCCGTCGGCATGGCCATCGCTGAGCGCGAGCTCCGCGCCCGCTTCGGCGCCGACGTGCAGGACCACCACACCTTCGCGATCGCCGGCGACGGCTGCCTCGAGGAGGGCATCAGCCACGAGGCCGCCTCGCTGGCCGGGCACCTCGGACTCGGCCACCTGGTCGTGGTCTACGACGACAACCACGTCACCATCGACGGCGTCACCGAGCTCGCGTACTCGGACGACGCCGCGGCGCGCTTCCGGGCCTACGGCTGGCACGTCATGGAGCTCGGCGAGATCGCCAACGACTGCGACGCCCTCGAGGCCGCCATCCGGGAGGCCATGGCCGTCGAGGACCGGCCCTCCTTCCTCCGGCTGCGCACGCACATCGGCTACCCGTCACCAGATCACACGGACGACCCGGAGGCGCACGGGTTCGCCTTCGACGCCGACGACGTCCGCCGCACCAAGGCCGTCATGGGCATCCCCGACGAGCCGTTCTGGGCGCCGCCCGAGCTCGTCGCCACCTATCGGGCTCACGCCGCCGCGCGCGGGACGGAGGCGCGGCAGGACTGGGAGAAGCGCCTGGCCGAGTGGACCGGGGACCGGAACGCCTGGGACGCGGCGTGGGCCGGGACCGGCGAGCCCGGCTGGCAGGAACACCTCCCGTCGTTCGAGGCCGGGACCAAGCTCGCCACCCGGCAGGCCATCCAGAAGGCACTGGCGGCCAGCTACGACGTCGTTCCCGGATTGGTGGCGGGGTCGGCCGACCTGACCGGCAACACCGGCGTCAAGCTGGAGGGCGCGCAGCGCCAGTCACCCGAGCACCCCGGCGGCCGGCAGGTGTACTACGGCATCCGCGAGCACGCCATGGGCGCCAGCCTCGTTGGGATGGCCTGCCACGGTGGCGTCGTCCCTGTGGGTGGCACCTTCTTCGTCTTCAGTGACTACCTGAAGCCGACCCTGCGCCTGGCCGCGATGAGCGCGGCTCCGGCCGTGTTCGTCTTCAGCCATGACTCGGTCGGCGTGGGCGAGGACGGCCCCACGCACCAGCCCATCGAGCAGCTGGCCGGGCTGCGGGCCATCCCCGGCCTCCAGGTCATCCGGCCGGCCGACGCCAACGAGACCGTTGCGGCGTGGCGGGTGGCGGTCGGCCACGACGGTCCGACCGCGCTCATCCTCAGCCGCCAGTCGATCCCGGTCGTCACCGACGGTTCCGCGGTCGAACCCGGGGCCGCAGTCGTCCGGGAGGCCGGCGGCCCGCCGCGCCTCGTGCTCCTGGCGACGGGCAGCGAGGTCGCGTTGTGCGTCGAGGCGGCCGAGCGCCTGGCCTCCGAGGGGATCGACGCGTCCGTGGTGTCGTTGCCCTCGTGGGACCGCTTCGAGCGGCAGCCCCGGTCCTACCGGGAGACGGTGCTGCCCCCCGGGGTACCCGTGCTCTCGATCGAGGCCGCCGCGACCTTCGGGTGGGAGCGCTGGGCCGACGACTCGATCGGCATCGACCGGTTCGGCGAGAGCGCGCCCGGGGCTGAGGCCCTGGACAAGCTGGGCATCAACGGAGAGCATGTGATGGCCCGGGCGCGCGCCCTGGTCGTCGACGACAACCCGGGAGGATCCTGATGGAGCGCCTGATCCAGCTGTGCGAGGAGCAGGGCCAGAGCCCCTGGCTCGACAACCTGACCCGCGGCTACATCACCTCCGGCCAGCTGGCCAAGCTGCGTGACGGCGGCATCCGTGGCCTCACCTCGAATCCCACGATCTTCCAAAAGGCCATCGAGGGCTCGCCGCAGTACGACGAGCAGTTCCGCACGCTGGCGGGCGACGGCGGTGCCGTCATCGACGACTACTGGGCGCTGGTGCTGCAGGACATCGTCGGTGCGCTCGATGTCTTCGCGCCGCTCTACGCCTCATCGGGCGGAGCCGACGGGTTCGTGAGCGTGGAGGTCGACCCCGGGCTGGCTCACGACACCGACGGGACCGTGGCCGCCGCCCGCCACCTCCACGAGACGATCGCGCGCCCGAACCTGCTGGTGAAGATCCCCGGGACGGCCGAAGGGGTGGCCGCCATCCGGCAGATGATCAGCGAAGGCCGATCCATCAATGTCACGTTGATCTTCAGCCTCGGCCGCTACGGCGAGGTGATGGAGGCCTACCTTTCCGGCCTCGAGGCGTGCGACGGCGACCTCTCCGGAGTCCACAGCGTGGCCAGCTTCTTCGTCAGCCGCGTCGACACGGAGGTCGACCGCCGCCTCGACGCCATCGGCACCCCCGAGGCCCTCGCCCTCCGCGGCAAGGCCGCGGTCGCGCAGGCCAAGCTCGCCTACGAGCAGTTCCGGTCGATCTTCTCCGGTCCCCGCTGGGAGGCGCTGCAGGCCCGCGGTGCTCATCTGCAGCGGCCGTTGTGGGCGTCGACGTCGACCAAGAACCCGGCCTACCCGGACACGCTCTACGTCGACTCGCTCATCGGTCCCGACACGGTCAACACCCTGCCGGACGCCACCATCGAGGCCTTCAACGACCACGGCACGGTGGCCCGCACCGTCGACGCCGACATGGACGAGGTGCACAGGGTGTGGTCGACGCTGGCCGACGTCGGCGTCGACATGGACGACGTCGCCGCGCAGCTCGAGCGCGAGGGCGTGTCGTCGTTCCAGAAGAGCTTCGACGAGCTCCTCGGTGCGCTGACGACCAAGGCCAACGAGCTGTCGCACTGACCCTCGGCGGCCGGCCGCGCCGCCGGATGACCTTCGTGCGACCGGGGCGGGGCTTCCGCCCGCCCCGCCCCAGCCGCTCGGTGCGGTGAATGCGCCGTCCGCCCGGCCCATCCACCGCGATCGTGCCGGGAGGGGTGCCGCCCCCCTCCCGGCGGGGGTGCCGGCACCGTGCCGGACCTGGTTCCCGCTGATCGGTTGGCGCCCGCAGGCGCCGACACCATCCGAGACGGCGGTCTCGTCGGCCCATGACGCGGATTCGCCGAAGATTCCCGCCGTCGCCACTCGGCCACCGGCCAGTGCTGGCGTGAGCGCGGCACCGATCGAGATGACCGCGCTCCGTGGTCGACCCTTCGTCCGGCTGCCGCTCCGAGCCGGCCTCGACCGGTCCCGTCAGGCGGTCACCTGGAAGCGGCGGGCGTGCCAGCCCTGCGCGCCGTCGGGCGCCGGGTCGGCCGGCTCCTCGGGCTGCAGCTGACCGGCCCCGTCGGTGGCCCGCACGGTGATCACGTGGTCGCCCGGTCGTGCGTCCCACTCGAACACCCACTGCACCCAGGTGTCGTCGCTCGGCACGGTGCCGAGGCGGGCCGGCTGCCACGGTCCGTCGTCGACCTGGATCTCGACCTTGCCGATCCCGCGGTGCACGGCCCAGGCCACGCCGGCCACGGCCACGGTCCCGGCTGAGACCTGCTCGGTGCGCGGGGCGTCGATCCGGCTCATCGTCTTGACCGGTGCCTGCTGCGCCCAGCCCCTCGGCACCCAGTACGCGACGTCGTCGAACGTCGTCAGCTCGAGGTCCACGACCCACTTGGTGGCGCTGACGTAGCCGTAGAGGCCTGGCACGACGAGGCGCACCGGGAAGCCGTGGCTGATGGGCAGTGGCTCGCCGTTCATGGCGACGGCGAGCAGCGCGTCCCGCCCGTCCATGATCGCGGACACGGGCGATCCGCAGGTCCAGCCGTCGGCCGAGGTGCTGAAGAGCTGCGTGGCGCCCGGCTGCACCCCGGCCTCAGCGAGGAGGTCGGCGAGACGCGCCCCCCGCCAGACCGCGTTGCCGACGAGCGAGCCGCCGACCTCGTTCGACACGCACGACAGCGTCACGTCCCGCTCGACCATCGGCCGTGCGAGAAGGTCGGCGAAGGTCAACTCCATCTCCCTGTCGACCATCCCGTGGACCTTCAGCCGCCAGTGGTCGGGCGAGACCTGCGGGACGAGGAGCGCAGTGTCGATGCGGTAGAAGTCCGCGTTCGGGGTGACGAACGGCGCCGCGCCCGGCACGCCGAGGTCGGTGCCGGACGGCATCACCTGCGTGTCGGTGGCCGGCGGCAGCGCGAGCTGGCTACGAGCGCCCGACACGGCGTAGCGACGACGCAGCGCCTGGCCGACCCCGCCCGCGATGACCGCGCCGGCCCCGATGGCGGTGGCGGCCAACAGGAAGCTGCGCCGATCCGTGCCGAAGGGCGTGGCCCGCGCCCGCACTCCTGACGTTCCTGACGAGGCGGCCCACCCCGGCCGCCAGCCGCTGAGCCAGGCCAGCGCGAGGCCTGCCACGCCGGCGCCGATCAGCGACGGCAGGACGCTGGCGGCGCTGGCGTTGACGTGGTCGAGCGAGGCCAGCGCGCCGATCAGCCCGATGAGACCGACCCCGACCAGCGCGGCCCGTAGCCGGTGCTGGGCCAGCCGGCCGAGCCACATCGACAGCAGGACGAGCACGATCAGCGTGCCGATGATCAGGGCGAGCTTGTCGTTCGTCGCGAAGGTGCTGATGGCCCAGTCCTTCACACCGCGGGGGACGTGATCGATCGTCCACTCCCCCATGGCGACGACCGGGCTCTTGCCGTCGCGCCAAAGCCCGGAGACCAGCTGCGCCACGCCCAGGCCGGCGGCCAACGAGACCAGGCCGGCGATGGTGCCGTCCCGCCGGAGGGATGTGGCGGGCGGCCCGGGTGGGACCTCCACCGCCTTCACGGCACCCATGGCCACTGCACGGTGCCCACGGTACGGCGCGCCAGGCCCCGGTCGGCGGTCACCTCAGCGGCGTTTCGCGATTGGTAAGGACCGGACGGCCGCGGCACCCCCACAGCCGCGCGAGCGGCCCCCGTAGGCTGTCGCGGTGAGCCAGACGACCCCCGACGCGACCCTGCGCGACGCCGCCCCCGACCTCCAGGACGAGATCGACCGTCTGCTCGCGGCCGTCGCTCCCAAGGCCAACGCCAAGGTGGCGCGGGAGCTGCTGACGGCCGCCGTGGCCCTGGCGACCGACGACGTCGAGCGGCTGGACCTCAAGATCGCCACCGCTGCGCTCACCGAGATGCGCGATGCCTTCCGCGTCTTCGCCCCCTACCACGACGTGCCCAAGGTGACGATCTTCGGCTCGGCCCGCACCCGTCCGGACGACCCGGTGTACGACCAGGCCCGTCGGATCGCCGCCGACCTGGCCGGCCGGGGCTGGATGATCGTGACCGGCGCCGGACCGGGGATCATGGCTGCCGGCATGGAGGGCGCCGGGCGGGAGCAGTCGATCGGCGTCTCCATCCGCCTGCCGTGGGAGCAGGAGGCCAACTCGATCATCGCCGGCGATCACAAGTACGTCGCGATGAAGTACTTCTTCACCCGGAAGCTCATGCTCATCAAGGAGTCCAAGGCCTTCATCTGCCTGCCCGGCGGGTTCGGCACGCTCGACGAGACCTTCGAGCTCCTGACGCTGACCCAGACCGGCAAGGGGCTCCCCGTCCCCATCGTCTTCCTCGACACGCCGGGCGACACGTACTGGAAGCACGTCGACGACTTCATCGAAGAGGAGCTCGTGACCCGCGGCCTCGTCACCCCGGACGACGTCGGCCTCTACCTCGTCACGGACGACTGCACCGTCGCGGCCCACGAGGTGCTCCACTTCTACGCCAACTACCAGTCGCTGCGCTACGTCGGAGACCAGTTGGTCATCCGCCTGCGCCAAGCTCCCGACGATGTGCAGCTGTCCGAGCTCAACCGGCGCTTCGGCCACCTCTGCCGCCGCGGCCGGATCGAGCGGAGCGAGCCACTGGCCATCGAGGTGAAGGAAGCGGATGCGCTCGACCTCCAGCGCATCCGCTTCACGTTCGCCCGGCACGGCTTCTCCCAGCTCCGCGATCTGGTCGACGCCCTGAACGACCTGGTCGAATCTTCGTCGGCTGCGCTTCAGCCGCCTCCTGCTCGCTGACGCTCGGCAATCCTCCGGCGCCGACGCTGTCGTCGAGCGTCCCGCTCGCCCGACCCGGACCCCCCAAAATCGCGAACATGTCGCGAGATTGGCGGTCGGGACGGCACCTGGCGCGACGTTGTCGCGAAAGTGGTTGTTCGGGGCTCGGCCGGCGCACGGCAACGGCGCCCGAGGAATTGCCGAGCGAGGCGACGACGACTTAGTCGAGGATGGAGAGCAGTGGTTCGAGGTCGAGCTCGTCGGCCGCCGGCAGGTAGGAGGTCACGGCCTCCCGCTGCAGGCGGGCGGCGAGCTCGGGCTGGAAGAAGGCGTAGCCCTGGCGGATCACGTAGTTGAGGATGAAGAAGCGGTACACCTCGCGCAGGAAGCGGACCTCGTTCGGCCGCAGCGGGTAGACGCGGTGGTAGGCGGCCAAGAACATCTGGAAGCGGGGCTCGACGAAGGTGTGGGGTCCGTAGGTGAAGACCGTGCGGTCGCCCGTACGGCTCGAGACGCGGGACAGGAAGTAGAAGTCGAGCGTCCGCGGGTCCATGCGGAACCAGTCGTAGTCCCAGCGGCTGTAGAGGCGGAAGCGGTCGCCGTGGTAGTCGACCGAGAAGTTGCCCAGGTTCCAGTCGATCAGGACCGGGATCTTCACCCAGTCGTCGTAGCCGAGGACCTCGAGCTGCTCGAGGAACCGCTCGGCGTGGGCCTGGATGGTGGCTCGCTCGCGAGCGCCGTAGGGGAAGCGACCGGCGGTGGCCGGGTCCGACAGCAGGTCGAGCAGGTGGATGGCGTCGGACTTGATCGACGTGGACGTCGGGGGCACCAACCGCGCCACCTCGCGGCAGGCCTGGTGGAAGCGGGCCATCTCCACGGCCAGGTTCTGCACGTCCTCGCCGGAGACGATGCGGGGCAGCGACCGGCGCTTCGGCACCTCGTCGTAGAGCGCAGCCCACAGATCACCGTCGCGGTGCACGAACACCCGACCATCCTTGGTCACGGTGTCGGCCAGCAGGTTGGCGTAGCGGGTCTCCTGGAGCTGCTGCCGACAGCGGTGCAGGCGGTCGTGGTCCTCCTTGAACAGCCAGTAGGAGCCGTAGGAGGACACCTTGGCCACCAGGTGGTGACCGCCCGCCAAGCTCAGGCGGTACACGTGGTTGGTCGAGACCATCGGGCTGAGCTCGGTGACCTCCACGATCTCGCCCCCGTAGCCCGACTGGGCGAACGCGGCCCGCGCCGTCTCCTCGTACTCGTCGAGCGCGACCATCGGTGGGCCGCCCCCGGCCGGCTTCACCCGTCGGCCGTCCCGTCGTGGGTGTTGCGCAGCAGGTGCGCCGCCTTCTCGACGGCCCGGCGGGCCTGGGTCAGCCGCTTCTCCTCCGCCGGCCGGCTGCTGTCACCCCGCTCGAGCGCCTCCCGCAGCGACTCCAGGGCCAGGTCTCCCAGCTCCTCGGCGACCACGTCGAGCCGGTCGGCCAGCTCCTCCCGTCGATCGCCACCCATCAGAACCCCGCGGGATCGGCCGCCAGCGATGGTGCCAGCTGGTCGGTGGGCTGGCCGCTGATGCCCTGCGCGACCAGGTTGATCGGGTGCCGGACGATCAGCCCGGCCGCCCGCAGGTGGATGGCGCAGCCGGGGTTGGCGCTGGCGACCGTCCGCGCCCCGCTGCGGCTGGTCGCCCGAGCGATCGCCTCCAGCTTGCGCTGGCGGATGGCACCAGCCAGCTCCGGCTCGGTGGCGCTGTACGCACCGCCGGCCCCACAGCACAGCCCGTCGTCGTCGAGCTCGACCACGTCGGCCACATGGTTGAGCACGGTGCGCACCGCGGCAGAGGTCTTCTGGACGTGACGCAGGTGGCAGGGGTCCTGGACGATGACCGGTGCGAGGCGACGGGGCACCGGGGGCAGGAGGTCGATCCGCTCGGCGAGCCACTCGTGGATGTCGAGGACGCGGGCGCTGAAGCGCCGCGCCTCGTCCGTTCCCAGCAGGTGCCCGTAGTCCTTCATGGCGGCGCCGCAGCCGGCCGAGTTGACCAGGATCGGCGCATCACCGGGGAAGGCCCGCATGACCCGCTTCGCCAGCCGCCGAGCCTGGCTGTCGAGACCGGCGTGCACGTGCAGCGCGCCGCAGCAGTCCGCGCCCCGACCCGGCAGGGCCACGGTCGCACCCGTGGCCTCGATCACCTGGACGGTGGCGACGTGGGTCGGGCGCAGCCACGCGTCCATCACGCAGCCGGTGAACAGCCAGACGTCGGTCCCGCTGGCTCGGAGCTGCGGCCGGCGTAGGGGAAGCGGCGGGAGGCCGAGGCGCTTCGGCACCAGGTGGAGGCGCTGCACGACGGCGAGCGCCCGCGAGCCGGCCAGCACCAGCCGGTGGTGGCCGAGCGCCCAGAACGCGGTCCGCTGCGCAGGTCCCGTGACGCGGTGGTGCCGAGCCAGGGTGGCGCGGGTGCCCTCCATCAGCCGTCCAAAGGGGACACCGCTCGGGCAGGCCGGCTCGCAGCCCCGGCACTGCACGCACGTCTCCATGAAGTGGACGAACTCGTCGTCCGGGGCCGCGCCCTCCCACTGGACCGCTCGCATGGCGGCGATGCGTCCGCGTGGTGACAGCGCCTCCTCCCCCGTCACCCGGAACGTCGGGCAGTGGGGCAGGCACAGTCCGCAGTTGACGCAGGACGCCAGCTCGTCGTCCACGAGGTGCAGGTCCATCCGTCGCCACCGTACCCAGTTCGGCCCTCGGTCCACCGGGAGCCATGGTGCGGAAGCCGGCTCGCGGCAAGCTCGCGCCCCGGGAAGTGCGACAGCCACGCGCCACGTGTGGCGCGCTGGGGTCACACCTCGGTCAGGGGGACCGCGGTCCGGCCGTTCGGTCAGCGAGTCAGCGGGTGAGCGGGTCGCGGCCGGGGTTGAGGCGACCGGTCGGATCGAAGCGGGATCGGATCGCGCGGTGGAGGTCCGCCACCGCGGACGACGGCGGCGGTCCCGCGACGGGCTGGTCCCGGTGCACGACGCCGACGCCGATCTCGGCCACGAAGGTGCCCGTGAGGTCCCGCAGGTCGCCCGGCGGCACCGACGCCCGGTGCGGCGGCAGGTGCGGCGGTCCGGCCACCTCCTCCAGCGCGTGCTCGGCCGCCTGCTGGCGAAGGTCGACCGGGTCACCTTCGAGTCGGGCCCACGTGGTCGTGCCGTCCCAGAGGAGGCTGACGGGGCGGTAGAGGGCTCGGAACAGCGCGAAGGGGTCGGCACCGTCCGCGGCCCGGAACCACCCTTCCGCCCGCGGGCGGGGCCGGGTGCGCAGGATGACATCGCCGATCAGGGCGAGGGTGCCGAGCGACCCGACGAGGAGGCGGGCCAGGTCGAAGCCGCTCACGTTCTTGACCGTCGGTCCGCCGACCTTGGCCACCAGACCGTCCGCGGTCACCACGCCGGCCTGGAGGAGGGTGTCCCGCACCGGCCCGTAGCCGAGCCGGCGCACGCCGCTGCGGCCCACGGCGAGCACGCCGCCGACCGTGCCCCAGTCGGGCAGGGCGACCAGCTGGCCGCGGTCCGCGAGCGCGGCGTCGAGCTCCGCCACCGTGGTCCCCGCCCCGCAGGCCACGGTCATCTCCTCGGGGGCGATCCAGTCGATCCCGGCCGGCGCCTTGACCTCCCGCGTGCCGGGGACGACCGGACCTCCGACGTCCCACTGCCGTCGGGCGCCGACACACGTCACCGGCCCGGCCGGGCCGACCTCGGCCGCGAACGCGGTCAGATCCACGCGCCGGCCGGGACCTGCTGCAGGTCGCCGCAGCGACTGCCGGCGGGCAGGACCTTGTCGGGGTTGGCCACGCCGTCGGGGTCGAAGGCCTCCCGCAGGCGGGCCTGGAGGTCGAGATCGACCGGGCCGAACAAGAGCGGCATGAGGTCCCGCTTCTCGAGCCCGATGCCGTGCTCGCCCGACAGCACGCCTCCTGCGGCGACGCTCACCCGCACGATCTCGTCGCCGGCGGCGTGGACGCGGTCCATGACGCCTGGCTCGCGCTTGTCGAACACGAGGAGCGGGTGCAGGTTGCCGTCGCCCGCGTGGAACACGTTCATGACGATGAGCTCGTGGCGCGCCGCGATCTCGTAGACCTTGGCCAGGACCTCGACCAGGCGGGCACGCGGCACGACGGTGTCGTGGAGGTAGTAGTTCGGCTTGATCCGGGCGATCGCCCCGAACGCCGTCTTGCGCCCCTTCCAGATCAGCGCCCGCTCGGCCTCGTCCGCGGCGAGGCGGACCGTGCGGGCACCGTGGGCTCGGCCGATCTCTCCGACCTGCTCGACACCGGCGGCCACCGCGCCCGGCAGGCCGTCGACCTCCACGATCAGGATCGCCGCGGCGTCCGTCGGGAAGCCGGCGTGGACGTACGCCTCGACGGCCCGCGTGACCGGCGCGTCCATCATCTCGAGCGCGGCCGGCACCAGGCCGGAGGCGATGATCGCGCTCACCGTCGCGGCGCCGTCCTCGACCCGCTCGAAGTCGAGCAGCAGCGTCCGCACCACCGGCGGATCCTGCGTGAGACGCACGCAGATGCGAGTGGCGATGCCGAGCATGCCCTCGCCACCGACGAACACACCCCGCAGGTCGAGCCCGACCGGCTCCGGGTCCTCCCCGCCGAGGACGGTGACCGTGCCGTCCGGGAGGACCACCTCGGCGGCCAGGACGTGCATCGCGGTGACGCCTTCGGACAGGCAGTGGGGTCCGCCGGCGTTGGTCGCCACGTTGCCGCCGACGGAGCAGCTCTGCTGGCTGGACGGGTCGGGGGCGTAGTGCACACCGTGCTCGGCCAGCTGCCGGCTGAGGTCGGCGTTCAGGACGCCCGGCTCGACCCACGCCTGGCGGCAGTCGAGGTCGACCGACACCACCCGGTTCATCTTCGTCGTGACGATCACGACAGCGCCATGAAGAGGGACGGCGCCGCCGGCCAGGCCGGTCCCCGAGCCGCGGGCGACGAAGGGCACCCCGTGCCGGCGGGCCGCCTGGACGCAGGCCTGCACCTCCTCGGTCGACGTCGGGAAGCAGATGACCGAGCTGGAGCCCTCCATGTTCGAGCCGTCACGGCGGTAGAGGTTGAGCTCCGTCGGCCCGGTGTGCACCCGGTCCCTGCCCAGCGCGGCCCGGAGATCGGCCACGAGCGGAGCGGGAGCAACGACCGGGGTGATCACATCGATCAAGGTAGCGCCCTATGGTCTGAGGATGGCCGCCAAGGCGAAGGGGGACGTCGCGCCCGAGGACCTCCACGAGTGGATCTCGTTCGAGGATCCGGAAGAGGACCGCACGTGGGTCTTCGACGTGACGTTCCTCCTCTCGGCGTGGACCTGCATCTACGGGCACGGCTGCCAGGGCGTGCTGACCGGCCCGGCCGAACACCTCGAGCAGGGCTGCTGCAGCTACGGCGCCCACTTCATCGACGACGACGACCTCGCCGCGGTCGAGGCCGCTGCCGCCCGGCTGCGCAAGGACCAATGGCAGCTGCGGGCGAAGGGCAAGCGCGGCGGCATCGTCGGCACCGACGACGACGGCGCCCGCACGACCCGCGTGGTCGACGGCGCGTGCATCTTCCTCAACCGCCCCGGGTTCAAGGGCGGCGTGGGCTGCGCGCTGCACGTCGCCGCGCTGGAGGCCGAGGAGCGGCCCCTTGACTGGAAGCCGGATGTCTGCTGGCAGCTCCCGCTCCGCCTCGAGGAACGCACGGACGACCACGGCCACGTGACCAGCTTCGTGCGGGAGTGGAAGCGCCGCGACTGGGGTGCCGGCGGGCACGAGTTCCACTGGTGGTGCACCGAGTCGCCGGATGCCTTCCGCGGCCGCCGTCCCGTCTACCAGTACCTGGAGGACGAGCTGGTCGAGCTCGTCGGCGCGCCGGTCTACGACCTCCTCGTCCGCCAGCTCCGCTCACGGCAGAAGCACACGCCGCTCGCCCATCCGGCGGTCCGCAGATGACGCGTATTCGCGCCTACCGGCCCGACTCTTATTGAGTGCGCCCGACCCGTCCCCCTGTGCCGGGCGCCAGCTCCCAGGGGTCGCCGGGCCGCCGTTGCCCGGCGACCCCGCTGGCCGCGCACCCCGGCGAAGCGCAGCCAGGCCCTCGTTGTGGCTGCAACCTCTCAGGCGCTGAAGCGTTCACCGCCAGCTCCGGAAACTGGAGCTCCGGGTGCACACTTGCAGGATCAACAACGTGGGCGGGGGTGCGTGAGCGGGCGGCCTCGTCAGTTGCCGGGCGTCGGACAGCCGGGAGAGGTGACCGTCACCCCGTCGACGGTGACGAGCGGCCCTCCGGCCGGGACATAGCCGCCGGGGGCGGCGTTCGTCGCCGGTGGCGCGGGGTCTGGGCGAGGTCGCGGTGCGCCGCTGCGGCCGTCGAACGCCCACGCCCCGCCTGCGGTCGTCGCCACGGCGACGCCGTCCGCGATCGCCAGCGCTGCGCCGCCGGCCTGGCTGTCGGGCAGCACGGCGGACCACAGTGGGGCACCCGACTCGAGATCCCACGCCCTGACCGCCACGGGACCGTCGCAGATGGCGGCGGCCAGCACCACGCCGCCACCGATCGCGGCCTGGGTCGCGCCGACGAAGCCGGCCACCGGTGGCGCCTCCCAGCGCACCCGACCGTCGGCCCCGAGCACCGTGAGCGCCGCTGGGCCGGCGACCGCGGCGGTGCTCAGCGTCTCGGCCGACTCGGGCGGCCCAACTGTCGTCGTCGGCGCCGCGGCGGCGGTCGTCGATGCCCCGCTCGTGGGCGGCGGCGCGACGGTGGGGCTGGTGCCGGTCGAGCCGTCGCTCGTCGAGCTGCCGCACGCCGCGAGCACGACCATCGCCGCCCCCAGCGCGAGGCCCCTCCGCACCGCACCAGCGTACTCCGGGTTCCGGGTCAGCCCCGCTTGTTGGCCCGGCGACGGTCCGCTTCGACCAGCAGCCGCTTGCGGATGCGGATGGCGTCGGGCGTGACCTCGACCAGCTCGTCCGAGCCGATCCACTCGATGGCCGACTCCAGGGTGTGCTCGATCGGCGCCGCCAGCTTCACCGCCTCGTCGTGGCTGTGGGTGCGGATGTTGGTCTTCTCCTTGGCCCGGACCGCGTTGACGACCATGTCACCGGACCGGCTGGCCTCGCCGATGACCATGCCCTCGTAGCAGATGTCGCCCGGGCCGACGAAGAGCTGCCCGCGCAGCTGGAGGTTGTCGAGCGCGTAGCCGGTCACGTCGCCCATGCGGTCGGCGATCATCGCGCCGCCGGTGCGGTGCGGCAGCTCCCCGGCCCACGGGGTCCACCCGGCGTGGTGCTGGTGGAGCAGCGCCGTGCCGCGGGTGGCGGTGAGGAGCAACGAGCGGAAGCCGATCAGGCCCCGGGCCGGCGCTTCGAAGGTGACGATGGTCCGCCCGGCGTCACCCGGGCGCAGCTCGGTGATCACGCCCTTGCGGGGGGCGAGCGCCTGGGTGACCGTGCCGACGTGCTCGTCGGGCACGTCGCAGGTCCCCCGCTCGAGCGGCTCGTGGCGGCGTCCATCGACCTCGCGCGTGATGACCTCCGGGCGGCTCACCTGGAGCTCGTAGCCCTCCCGGCGCATCGACTCGATCAGGACGGCCAGCTGCAGCTCGCCGCGGCCCGCGACCTCGAGGGCGTCCGGACTGTCGGTCTCCTCGAGACGGATCGAGACGTTGCCCCGCACCTCCCGCTCGAGGCGCTCCCGCAGGTGACGGCTGGTCACGAACTTGCCCGACCGACCGGCCAGTGGCGAGGTGTTGACGCTGAAGGTCATGGCCAGCACCGGTTCGTCGACGATCAGACGGGGCAGCGGTTTGGGGTCGGACGGCGCGGCGAAGGTGTCGCCGATCTCCACCTCGGGGTAGCCGGCGATGACGAACAGGTCGCCCGCCTTCAGCACCTCGGCGTCCGCTCGGGCGATGCCGGTGAAGGCGAGCACCTGGCTCGGGCGGCGCACGATCGGTGCCTCGCCGTCGTCGTACTCCTCGGTCAGCAGGGCGATGGGCTCGCCGGAGCGCAGCGTGCCCTGCACGACCCGACCCACGGCCAGCCGCCCGAGGTAGTCCGACGCGTCGAGGTTGGTGACGAGTGCCTGCAGTGGGGCATCCGGATCACCCTCGGGCGCGGGGATGTGCTCGAGCACGGCGTCGAGGACGGGCGCCAGGTCCGCGTCCTCCGAAGGCAGCCCGACGCCGACCACCGCGCGGCCTTCGCGGGACACGGCGGAGATGACCGGGAACTCGAGCTGCTCGGGGTGGGAGGCCAGGTCGATGAACAGCCGCTCGATCTCGTCCAGCACCTCGGCCGGCCGGGCGTCGGCGCGGTCGAGCTTGTTGAGCACCACCACGGCGGGCAGGTCCCGGGCCAGCGCCTTCGAGAGGACGTAGCGGGTCTGGGGCAGCGGCCCCTCGGCCGCGTCGACGAGCAGCAGCACGCCGTCGACCAAGGCCAGCGCCCGCTCGACCTCGCCGCCGAAGTCGGCGTGCCCCGGTGTGTCGACCAGGTTGATCTTGACCCCCCGCCACATCACCGACGCGGCCTTGGCGAGGATGGTGATGCCCCGCTCGCGCTCCTGGTCGTTGGAGTCCATCACCCGGTCGACCACCGCCTGGTGGGCGGCGAAGACCCCCGTGGCGCGCAGCAGCCCGTCCACCAGCGTGGTCTTGCCATGGTCGACGTGCGCGACGAGCGCGACGTTCCGGAGCGACATCAGGAGCTCTCTTCAGGAGATGGAGTCGTGCCGCTGGGTGCGCCAGGAGCCGTGCTACACGTCGTCGTCTTCGTCGTCGTCGAAGGGAACGTTGTACTTCTCCGCCAGAGCGGCGTACTCGTCGTCCTCCTCCGTCTCGTGTCGGTCCTCGGTCGGCGGACCGAACCCGAAGGCAGCCGGACCCGACTGCTTCAGCTTTCGCGCTTCTTCGAAGCGGCGATGACGACCCTTCTTCACGGCAGGGCTCCGTACGTGTTGCGCTGTGGCTAGCGGTGTGACATTGAGGGCCACTCTACCCCGTGGAGGGTCGATCCGACGGATCAGCACCCGGGCGCCAGCGGTCCCAGCCCAGCGTGGCAGCATGGCCGGCATGGGTGCGATCGTGGCCATGGTCAACCAGAAGGGTGGCGTCGGGAAGACGTCGGTGACGCTCGGACTGGCCTCCGCGGCCATGGCCGACGGCCGCCGCGCCCTGGTCGTGGACGTCGACCCACAGGCCAGCAGCAGCTGGGTCCTGGGCGACGACCTGGGGACGTCCAACCCCTCCGTGGCCGAGGTGCTGACCGGTGGTGGCACCGGCGCGGCGGCGCGGGCGATCCAGCCGAGCAGCTGGGGCGACGGTGTCGACCTCCTTCCCGCCAGTCAGGACCTGGGCCGCTTCGAGCATGCCTCGAGCCGTGACCTGACCAAGCTGCGCAAAGCCCTGGTCGGCATGGCCGACGGCTACGACGCCGTCCTCGTCGACTGCGCGCCCTCGCTGGGCTACCTCACGACCACCGGTCTCGCGGCCGCCGACCTGGCGGTGATCGTGGTCGAACCGTCCGCGCTCGGCCTGCGGGGCATCAGCGCCGTCGCCGACGCCATCGACGGCGTCTGGGAGAAGGCGAACCCGGACCTCGACCTGGCCGGCGTCATCGTCAACAAGGTCCCGGCGGTCTCGTCCGAGGCCGAGCGCCGGCTGGAGGAGCTGGTCACCGTCGTCGGACGCCGTGCCATCTGGAAGCCCATGATCCCCCAGCGTGTCCTCGTCGGGCAGGCCATCGCCGAGCGCCGCCCGATCCACAGCTACGGCTGGCGGGCGACCGACCTCATCCACGCGTTCGACGCCCTCTGGGCCAGCCTCCGCCGGCGCTCCCGTCAGATCCGCTGACGGGCCTGGCCGATCGGGAGGAGGTCGAGCTAACGGCTCCTGGCGCGGGATCGTCGCAGACACGGCACGGAAC
>JBKPRL010000026.1:0-6418 GCA_046734535.1 bacterium
GCTCGAGCTGGCGCGCCAGCGCGGCGCTCCCGAAGAACCGGAAGTCGCCGAGGAGCCGGAACCTGAGCCCGAACGGGAGCCAGAACCAGAACCGGTCGAGCAGCCACAGCCGCCCCCCGTCGTACCGGCGGCTCCGCCGGAGGTCGAGCTCCGTCCAGCTGTACCGGCAGACGCTCCCGGACGGCGGGTCTCGACGCGCGTCGTGGTCGCGGCCGTCGCCGCGGCCCTGGTCGTGGTGGGCGGTGTCGTGACCGGCGTCGTCCTCATGTCCGGCGGCGACTCCGGCAGCTCTGATGAACGGTCAGTCCCGCCGACCAGCGGGGGACCCCCGACCGAGGCCGTTGAGCTGGTGCCGCCGCCAGCCGATGGCACCGAACTGGTGGCCGCTCCTGGGCTCAGTATCCCCGCTGCCACCACGACCATCGCCATGGCGGGCCGCACCGCGGGCGTCGAGGTCGCCGCCGTGGGCGACGTGGCGCAGATCGGCACCGGCGACGAGGCCCGCTCGGCGCCCGAGGGCGGCCGGCTGATCGGCTTCCAGCTGGCGAAGTGGGCGTGCAACGCCGAGCCGTGTCGAGGCTGGTCCAGCCTCGACCTCGTCATCGTGGTCGACGGCGACAGGCGCGGTCTGCCGGACACGCAGGGCAGCTACGTCGTCGCGGTCCCGGCCGGCGCCAACCATGTCGACCTGGTGACCAAGGCCGACGGTACGCGTCAGTCGCTGTCGCTGCTGACGGGAGCGCCTGGTCCCGACAACCTCGCAGTCCTGGCGCGGGCCGACCGGCTCGCCAAGATCGACACGACCTTCCCGCTCACCGAGACATCCGACCCGGCTGCGCGGTACGCCGACGGGGTCGTGCGATCGAGCGCCGTGCGGAATGTGACCATCAAGACGGCCAGGCTCGACTTCTTCGTCGACTCATTGCGGCCGAAGTCCGGGCAGACGGCGTTCCTCGTCGTCGACGTCACCTACCTGCGGCCCTACGCGGGTGAGACACGGCACCCCCTCAAGGCCGAGGACATCAGGTTCCGGGCCGTTGACGGGACCATCTACAAGGACATCGCCGTCGACACTGACGTGGACTTGACCCTTCGCGTCTTCGAGATCCCGGCGGCGACCACCGGTGGCACGTTGCTGCTCGGGAGTCCCCGTCGCACGGTGACCGGCGACAACGGCATCTCCTACACCTACTCCCTTTCGCCGCACGAGGTGTCCCTTCGCTTCTCCTGACCACGGTCACCCAATCTCGGTAAATCCGCGGAACCGCACCGACAGCCGTGAGAGCGAGCGAGTTGTCTGCCGAGAAGGGCGCGAGTGGGTCATCGCGTTGGGAGGACGTCATGGTCAAGAAGCTGATTGCCCTGCTCGGCACCTTGGCGCTGCTTGTGATGATGCTGGCCTGGCAGTCGCCATCGGCTCTAGCGGCAGTCACGAAGGTGGTGGTCGGTCACAACCTCGCGGCAGCGAACATGCTTGAGTTCATCGACAGCTGCAACACCGTGACCACCACGAATCCGCCGGCTGCCACGCCCTTGGAACGCAACGGCGGCAGCATCGGTACCGGCTCGATCGGCTGGCAGTCGGTAGCCGGCTACGAGGTGGGGGCGCTGGCGCCGGTATTCCACCCCGCCAGCCTCAACACCTTCGCCGGCGACGTGTACACCCCTTCCGGCTCCGGTACAGGGACTGCGGTGGCGTTCTACTACGACAACACCAACGCCAACTCGGGCTACTGGTTCGGCTACCACACCTTCACCCACACCGGCTCGGGCTTCGCTCCCGAGAGCTTCGCCTCGGCGGTGTACCGGTGGCATTTCCTCGATCTGAATGGCAACAACGGTCCCGAGCTCGGCCAGAACACCTTGCAGAACTGGGCGCTCACTCATGACGGCGACGCCCGGGGTGCCCGCGTCGGCATCTTGATGGGCTGCGAGGGGCAACCGTTCTACTTCGACAACCTGCGGGTCGCCGACGGGGTCGACCAGACCGTCTACGACTTCGAGGGAGCACCGACCGCCCCCCCGCCCGCGGGAGCACCGACCACCGCCGGGCTCTACTGGTACGAGGTCAAGAAGGAGCACCACAAGAAGAAGTACGTCTTCCACACCGACAGGCTGGGGGTGTGGTATGGCACGAAGTTCGCCCTGCTGGGAGCCGGGTTCGCCGGAGGCAGAATCTATGCAGGAACTGGCTCGCTCTACGAGCAGCGGTACGGCAGTTCGTCATTCGTTCGCACGAACAGTGGCAACTTCAGCTCGAGCCGCGTCGCAGCGTTCGAGGTGAAGCCGACGACTCAGACGACCTACGAGTTCGTGTCAGACCCCACCAACACGTACAAGAGCGCCACCTCGAAGAGCATCGTCGTCGACGTCTACGCTCGGCTGAACGCCCGCATCAACGACCGGTCGTTGAAGCCCGGGCAGCGTGCGGTGCTGTCCGGCAAGATCGCACCCGGCGACCGTGGCACGAAGGTGTCGTTGCAGCGCCGGGTCGGCAGCCGCTGGGCGACGGTGGACACGACCCGAACCGACGGGAGGGGCGCCTTCGCCGTGAGCATCAAGGCCACCAGGGTCGGCAACATGATCGTGCGGCTCAATGTCGGCTCGCCGAGGAAGGGCGTCAAGGGCGCCTACAGCGAGTGGGTCCTGGTGGCCGTGACGCCGCGGCCGAAGCCGCCGCCGCGCAACCCGAGCGGTGGCTCAGGGAACACCACCCATACGGAGACGACGACGGCGACGGCCAGCTCGGCGCCCGCACCCGCGCCCACGCCGGACGACACGCGTGTCATGGCGAGGCTGGCGTCTCAACCGCACTCCGGGCTGTCGGCTCCTGACGCTCCACCGGCGTGCGCGAGGCCGGGGGCGTACACCTTGCCGCCCTGCCCTCCGGCCCGGCTGGGGTAGCGAGCCGCCTCGGGCCGTCACGGTTGGCGAACTTTGCGGGAGCGTGAAGTAGTTGGGGGCGCGCTACACCCGGAAATCGCCGCCAAGTCGCGCTGACTGCGCACCACCGCCACCGTTTGGGCGAACGGTCCGAAGCGTCGGAAGCCCGCGCAGATGCCCTGAATGGGGGATTCACTTCCGGCCTTCGCAGGAGCAACGTGGAGAGTTGGGCGTTCGCGCGATCGGAGGCCGTCATGCGCTCACTCAAGCTCCTGCTCTCAGCCGCTCTGATCCCGCTGGTCGCCGCACCGGCGATGGCTGTGCCGCGGCCGTCCTCGATCCCCATCCCGGTCGACTTCCAGCCCGAGGGCATCGCGGTCGGGAACGGCAACACCTTCTACGTGGGCTCGCTGCGCACCGGCGACATCTACCGCGGCGACCTGCGCAGCGGCGACGGTGCGAGCTTCGTCGACGCACCGTCGGGCCGGGTGGCGTTGGGCATGCGGGTGGACAACGGACGCCACTGGCTGGTTGTTGCCGGCGGCCCCACTGGACACGCCTACGTCTACGACACCGACGACGGAACGACCGTGGCCGATCTGGTCCTCGGCCCGACTGGCTCGACGTTCAGCAACGACGTCGCGATCACCCGTGACGCGCTGTACTTCACCGAGACCTTCGGGCCCACGATCTACAAGGTCCCGATCCTGGCGAACGGCACGTTCGGCGCGACCCAGCCGATCACGGTGACCGGCCCAGCCGGCGTTGTCGTGCCCGGCGGCTTCGGCCTCAACGGCATCGACTCGACCAACCGTGGCTGGCTGATCGTGAACCACACCGCACTCGGGATCCTCGCGCTCGTCGACCCCAACACCGGAGCCAGCCAGCAGATCCAGCTGTCCGGCCCCGGCCTCGTCGCGGGCACGCTCGACGGGCTGCAGCTCGAGGGCCACACCGCGTGGGTGGTGCAGAACTTCGACAACTCCATCGCACGGGTGGAGCTCTCGGCGAAGCTGACCAGCGGCCGGGTCGTCGAGGTGGTCAGGTCCGACCTGTTCCGTGTGCCGACGACGGTCGCCCTCCACGGGCGCTGGCTGGCCGCGGTCAACGCCCGGTTCGATCTCGGCTTCCCGCCGCCGTTCGGTCCGGGGGCGCCGCCCGGCACGGACTTCGACGTCGTTCAGCTGAAGCCGTGAGCCGTCGAGAGGACGCGCGGTCAATCGGTGACTGGCTGACGTCGTACGACGGAGGGGGCCGGCATGTGCCGGGGCCTTCACCGGTGTCGGACGCTGCGCGTCAGACGGCGGGCAGGTTTACCTCCCTCAGCAGGGTTCCACCGGGTTGGCGGTGAACCTGTGATCGTGTCGCTGGGCCGGTCGCCTGAGCACTCCCGTACCAGTATCGGCGAGCCTGACGAGCTACCCCGCCCCGGGCGCCGCGAGCGGCGTCGATCCCGCACGAGCCAGCGGCGTAGAGTCGAAGTGCACGTGCGGGAGGGCCTGGATGCGCGTCGACATCAACCTGCTCGGTGGGTTCTCGGTCGCCGTCGGTGGCGTACCGGTCGCCGCCCAAGCGTGGACCAGGCGCAGCGCGGCCTCGCTGGTGAAGCTGCTCGCCCTGCAGCCGGGCCGGCGCATGCCCCGCGAGCAGGTGATGGACCTCCTGTGGCCCGACCTGCTGCTCGACCAGGCCGCGCCCCGCCTGCACAAGGCCGCGCACTACGCGCGGGCCGCGCTCGGCATCCAGACCGCGGTGGTGCTCTCCGGCGACGTCGTTGCGCTACTCCCCGACGAACAGGTCGTGGTCGACGTCGAACTCTTCGACGAGGCCGCGGCAATGGAGGCCGAGCAGGCGATCGGGCTGTACGCCGGTGATCTGCTGCCCGACGACCTATACGACTCGTGGACCGAGGCCGAGCGCGACCGCCTCCGCACCCGCTACCTCGGGCTGCTCCGTGCGACCGGTCGCTGGGCCGAGCTCCTCGCCGTCGAGCCGCTCGACGAGGAGGCACACCTGAGCGTGGTGCACCAGTACCTCGAGGACGGCAACCGTGGCCAGGCCCTGCGACACCTGGACGCGATGGCGCAGCTGTGGCGCGACGAGCTCGGCGTCGAGCCGGGTGCGGCCGCCGAGGCCCTGCGGACACAGGCCGAGGCGATGCCGCCGTACGACCCCGCGCGAGCGATCCCCAGCCACTTCGCCACGCGCGTGCCCCGACCCGCAACCCGGACGGTCGGGCGCGACCGCGACATCCCCAGGGTCCTGGGCATGCTCGACCGGCACCGGCTGGTGACGCTGCTCGGTATCGGCGGTGTCGGCAAGACGAGGCTGGCAGCGGAGGTCGCCCACCGCTACGTCGAGACGACATCCGGACGAGCGTGCTACGTCGACCTCACGAAGGTGCACGACGCCGGCCTGGTCCCGGAGCTGACGGTGCGGGAGCTCGGTATCCGGGCGGGAGAGAACCAGGACGTCGTGCAGATGCTCGAGGAAGCGCTGCGCCGGCAGTCCCTGCTTCTCGTGCTCGACAACTTCGAGCACGTCATCGATGCGGCCGACCTGGTGGGGGAGATGGTGCGGTGGTCGGAGGACCTCCGCATCGTGGTGACCAGCCGGGCGCGGTTGCGCGTCGCCGGCGAAAAGGTGTACGAGGTGCATCCGCTGTCCCTCGAACCCAAGGCGGGCGCAAGCGGCCTCGCCGACGCGGTGGCCCTCTTCGACCAGGTCGCGACGGCCGTCGACCCCTGGTTCGAGCTGGACCAGCACGTCGAGGACGTCGTGGCCATCAGCCGGTCGGTCGACGGCCTCCCGCTCGCGATCGAGATCGCCGGCGGCCACCTCCGCACCCTGCCGCCGCCCCTCCTCCGGCAGCGCCTCGCCGGTCGCCTCGGGTCGGCGACCGCCGCCGGACGCGACCTCCCGCACCGGCAGCAGACCATCCCCGCGACGATCGACTGGAGCCTCAAGCTGCTCGCACCGGCGGAGCAGCGCCTGTTCGCCCGATTCGCGATCTTCAACGGCGCGGTGCCGCTCGAGGCGGTCGAGGCGATCTGGCCGGACGGCGACGTCGTCGATCCGCTCAGCGTGTTGGTCGACCACAGCCTGGTGCGTCGCACGACCGGCAACCAGGGTGAGCCGCGCTTCGGGATGCTGGTGCTGGTGCGGGAGCACGCCGCCATGCTCCTCGAGGACCAGGAGAGGGAGACCGTCGCGGCCGCCCACGCGGCGTACGTCGCGGCGTTCGTCGAGGACCGCTTCGAGCGTCGGTGGATCGACGCGGCCGATCGGTGGCTCGACGACATCACCGAGCTGCTCCCGGAGGTGCGCGCCGCTCACGACTGGGCTTGGAGCTCCGGCGACCTCGCGCTCACCGCTCGCATCACGGGTGCCCTGGGCAGCTACTGGCACCTTGAGGGGCACCACGCCGAGGGCCAGCGCTGGGTCGACGAGATGCTCGCCGACGAGGACGACCTGGATCCCACGGTCTGCGCCCGGATACGGCTGGCGGCGGGGTTCCTGCAGTTTCCGCGGAGCC
>JBKPRL010000027.1:0-7312 GCA_046734535.1 bacterium
AGCCAGTTCCTGCACAACCAGTCCGCCCTCGCGTTGAAGGCCCGCCTCCTGTACCGCCCCAACACCGTCGTCACCTCGGTCCCAGTTCTCGTCGACTAAGTCTTCGTCGCCGCCCTCCGCTTCGCTTCGGTCGGCTCCTACTTGCTTCGCTCGGCAATGCCTCGGGCGTCGCTGCGGCGCGCCGGCCGAGCCGGACGCACCGGGGCCGGCACGGGCCACGGCTTCGTGCCGGGTGGGGTGTCGGGTCCTAACTTGACCGCATGGATGTCGCCATCTCAGGTTCGTCGGGGCTCATCGGCACCGCTCTGGTCGCCGCGCTCACAGAGGCCGGCCATCGACCTGTCCGCCTCGTGCGGCGTGAGCCTTCCGGCGACGAGATCAGGTGGGACCCGGACGGCGGCACGATCGACGACCAGTCGCTGGAGGGCATCGGGGGCGTGGTGCACCTGGCCGGCGCGGGCATCGGCGACCATCGCTGGACCGACGAGTACAAGCTCGAGATCCTGCGCAGCCGGACCATTGGCACCGTCCTGCTGTCCGGCGCGCTGGCCAAGCTCGGGAAGCCGCCGTCGGTCCTCGTGTCCGCCTCGGCCATCGGCTTCTACGGCGACCGGGGCGACGAGCTCCTCGACGAGACCAGCTCCGCCGGCCGCGGCTTCCTCCCCGAGGTCTGCGTGGCGTGGGAGGCGGCGACGGTGGCCGCCGAAGAGGCCGGCATCCGGGTGGCGCACATCCGCACCGGCATCGTGCTGTCCGGACAGGGTGGCGCGCTCAAGAAGCAGCTGCCCCTCTTCAAGGTCGGCGCTGGCGGGAAGCTCGGTTCCGGGCGGCAGTGGCAGAGCTGGATCTCGATCGAGGACGAGGTCGGCGCCATCCTCCACCTGCTGACCGCGGACGTCCGCGGGCCGGCGAACCTGACGGCGCCGAACCCGGTCCGCAACTCCGAGTTCACGAAGACGCTGGCCGGCGTGCTCGGCCGTCCCTCGTTCCTGCCCATCCCGTCGTTCGGCCCGAAGCTGCTGCTGGGCTCCGAGCTGGCCGACAACCTGCTCTTCGCGGGACAACGGGTGACGCCGGCGGTACTCGAGAGGAGTGCCTACGACTTCCGCCACCCCACGCTCGAGGTGGCACTGCGGGCCGTGCTGGACAAGCCGGCCGCGGCCTGACGCCCCGCGCCACTGCATCGTGTCCTGACGCCGGGCCGTTGGGTGGGCGCGACGGTCCGGTCGCTCGCCCGAGCGTGTCTCAGCTCGCCCGTCCCTGCACCTCGTCGGCCAGCCCGGTGCGCACGGCCCACGCCGCCACCTCGGCCCGGCTGGCCATGTGCAGCTTCATGAGGATGTTGCTGACGTGGACCGCCGCGGTCTTCGGCGAGATGAACAGGCGCCGGGCCAGCTCACTGTTGGTCAGGCCCTCACTGAGCAACGCGGCGACCTCACGTTCGCGGGCCGTCAGCTCGCCCTCGGGCGCCGCACCGCCGCCATCGAGTCGTCCGCGGAGCGCGAGTGCCCGATCCCGCCGCCAGCCGGGCCAGCGGGCCAGCTCGCCGTCGAGCGCGCGCTGGACCTCGGCCAAGGCCCGCGTCCGCTCGCCCATCGCCAGCCGGCACTGCGCCAACCGCACACGCAGATGTCCGAGGACGAAGCGCTGGATCGTCGGGTCGGGGTCGGCCAGCACCGCCTCGAGCGCGGGGATCGCGTCGCCCGGCCGGCCGGCGGCGGCGTGCAGCAGCCCCCCGACGACAGCCCAGATCCGGTCGCGCGACGGGTGGCCGGCCAACGCGGCCGTGAGCCCGTCGCCGACGTGGCTGGCGTCGACGCCTGCATCGAGGGCCAGGTCCACGACGTTGATCACGTCCGTCAGGAGGAAGAGGTTGTCCGGGATCTCGGCCGCCACATAGCGGTCGGCCCACCCGTGGACCGCCGCCGCGTCCGAGTCGAGCCACGCCAGCTCGAGCTCGGTCCGTGCCCACCAGCTGGCGAGGTCGGCGCTGCCGCACAGCGCCAGCCGTTCGAGCGCGATGCGGGCGTCCGCGGCGCGGCCCTCCTCGAAGGCCAGGTCGAACTCCATCGGGGCCAGCCACTCCGCCCTCTCCTGGCACCGCAGGCACCATTCGGCCCCGCGCTCCATCGCCCGCCGGGTGGCGGCCAGGTCGCCTTCGGCCGAGGCGATCTCCGCCTCCCGGAAGGCGGAGATGGCGTTGCTCATCGAGTCGAACCCCGCGCGACCGGCCGCCCGCCGGAAGCGGTCCACCATCACCAGGCCCTCAGGGGTGAAGACCGGGACGGCCTCGAACAGGTTGTTCAGGCCGCGGGTCACCAGCACCCACTCGCCTTCTCGCTCGGCCGCGTCGACCGCAGCGCGCAGCTCACCGTCGTCCGTGCGGTCGACATGGACGAGGGCGCTGCCCCGCTCCACGCGCGCCTGCGCGACCACCGACCGAGAGCCCACCCGCTGGCCCTCCTCGATGGCCCTGTCCGCCCAGGTGATGGCCTCCGCGGTCTGATCCTGCAGCATCAGCGATTGCGCCATGGTCGCCATCGCCCGCGCTCGGCGCTCGCCCTCCGGCAGGCGGCCGATCAGCTCCTCGAGCAGCGCCCGCTCGACGATGACGGCGTCGGGCCGGCGCATCTCGTGGTGGAGGCGGAGCCGCCAGCGCAGCGCGGCGGCCTGCTCCTCGATGTCGCCGCGCTCGCGCGCCGTGGCCAGCCAGCGGTCCGTGTAGCCGAGGGCCTCAGCGTAGAGGGAGACCAACCACGCCGATTCGGCCGCCACCGCGAGGAGGACCGGGTCGTCCGGTGCCTCGCTCAGCGCATCGGCGGCCAGCCGAAGCGACTGGAAGGTCGAGCCTTGGGCCAGATACTGCTGGGCCGCGTCCCGCGAGAGGGTGACGAACTCCTCGAACCGGCCCGCGCCTGCGGCGTGGCGAGCCATCGCCGCGAGGTCATCGCCGCCCGAGGTGCGCAGCGCCTCGAGCGCCCGCTCGTGGAGGAGGCGGCGCTCGCGGCCGAGCAGCTGGCGCTCGACCTCGTCGCTGACGAGGGCGTGGCGGAAGCTGAAGCGGTCGTCGTCGGCCTCGACCAGGAGGTTGGCGTCGACCAGCCGACGCAGGACCTCGAGCAGGGTGTCCTCTGGCATGTCGGCGGCCCGGGCGAGCGCCTCGAACCGTGTCGTCGGCCCGCAGACCGCGGCGGCCTCCAGCACCCGGCGCTCCGGCGTCGTCAGCCCCTCCAGCTGGCTCCGGACAGCCTCCTCGAGCGACCACGGCAGGCGCGCCGCCAGCAGGTCGCTCGGGCTGCCCTCCCGACAGCCGGTGGCGGCGACGATCTCCTCGATCAGGAACGGGTTGCCACCGGACCGGGTCGACACGGCCTCGATGACCGCCGACGACGGCGGTGCCGAGTAGATGGCGGCGAGCAGCGCGCCCACGTCGTTGCGGTCCAGCCGCTCCAGCCGGACCTGCTCGACCGCGTGGCGGCGTTCCAGGCGGAGGAGGAGGTCGCCGCCGGGGAGGCGGCGGCTCAAGTCGTCCGGCCGGTAGGTGCCGACGAGCAGGAGACGAGGGCAGGGCAGCTGGGCCAGGCGGTCGATGACCGTCGCGCTCTCGGCGTCGGCCCAGTGCAGATCCTCGAAGATGAGGACAGCGGGGTCGTCACCGATGCGCTCGGCGAACCGGGCGACGACCGCGTCCGGGTCGGAGAAGCTGCCCGGGGGGCCGGGGAGCACCGCGGCCGCGAGCGAGTACGGGCGGCTGAGGGCGTCGGGATCGGCCGCTCCGGAGAGCACGGCGATGCCGGGCGGGAGGTCGGCGACCAGCTCCCGCAGGAGGCGGGTCTTGCCGACGCCGGCCTCACCCGCCACCAACGCCACTGTCGGAAGGTCGGCGACGGTGACGCTGGCGGTGGGCATCAGGCTGCGCAGCTGCGCGTAGGCAGCCGAGCGGCCGACCATCACCGGACTGAGCCCGACGCGCCCTCCCAACACCTGGTTCAGGCTACCGACGACCCCCATCGGGACTGGCGGGTTTGGGCTCGATGTGAGGAGCGCTCAGGCGACGTTCGTCACGGGCCGGGTGGTGCGCACGCGAAGCGCGACGACCGGGGCGAGCGACGGGACGTAGCGGGCCGGGCCGGGGCCGGCGGGGAGCTCGGTGACGAGCACCTCCGGCTGCTGCGCCCGGCGGTGGGCCCGCCGGGCGAAGCGCCATGTCGTCGCCCGTCGCCGGTGATCCGCCTGGATCTCCTGCGCAACCTGCATCGACTGCATCGTCGTGAACATCCCGATCCTCCTTCCGTGGGTCGCATCGTGACGAGGTACAGGGTGCGCCTCTGAACCGGCGCGGAGCATCGTCCGAACGACGTATCCGGTGTGCCACCTGGCATAGGTAGGTACCTACGGACCGATTCGGCGTCGATTCGGCGCTGAATCGGCCTCGATTCGACCGGACGGCTCCCGGCCGCCGCCGAGCTGGCCGACGGCGCCCGCGAAGTGTGCGCACAACGCGCCATCCCTGGCGCGTTTTTGGCGCACTTCGGCGTCAGTCGGCAAATGACCGCCCCCCTTTGGCCGACAGCCCACCGCCGCCGGGGCTGGCGGCCGGCCGGGTGCGGACCGATTCGATATCGATTCGTTGAGCGATTGTGACTGGTACGAATGCGCCATTGTTCGGGAGTGATCGTTCGACCTACGCTCTCGGGCATGACCAGCGTCGAGACCGGGATCGACGGCGCCAGCGTCGCCGCCAACGACCGCAGCCACGTCTTCCACTCGTGGAGCGCCCAGGGGGCGATCTCACCGCTCCCGGTCGCCGGGGGCGAAGGCTCGTGGTTCTGGGACTACGAGGGCCGCCGCTACCTGGACTTCTCGTCCCAGCTCGTCAACCTGAACATCGGCCACCAGCACCCGCGCCTCATCGCCGCCATCCAGGAGGCGGCGGGCCGGCTGTGCACCATCGCCCCGGTGTTCGCCAACGCGGACCGGGGCGAGGCCGCCCGGCTCATCGCCGAGCTCGCGCCCGGCGACCTGGACATGGTGTTCTTCACCAACGGCGGCGCCGAGGCGACCGAGAACGCCATGCGCATGGCCCGGCTCCACACCGGGCGCCACAAGGTGCTCACGACCTACCGCAGCTACCACGGCGCCACCGCTGGCGCCATCGCGGCGACCGGCGACCCGCGGCGGTGGCCGAGCGAGCCCGGCTCGGCCGGCATGGTCAAGTTCTGGGGCCCGTACCCCTACCGGTCGCCGTTCTCCTCCACCACGGAGGCCGAGGAGGGCGAGCGGGCGCTCCAGCACCTCGCCGACGTCCTCATGGTCGAGGGCCCTCACACGGTCGCCGCCGTGCTGCTGGAGACGGTGGTCGGCACGAACGGCATCCTCGTGCCGCCGCCCGGCTACCTCCAGGGCGTCAGGGAGCTGTGCGACCGGTACGGCATCGTGATGATCTGCGACGAGGTGATGGCCGGCTTCGGTCGCTGCGGGGAGTGGTTCGCCGTCGACCACTGGAACGTCACGCCCGATCTCATCTGCTTCGCCAAGGGGGTCAACTCCGGCTACGTGCCACTCGGCGGCGTGGTGATCAGCCGTGCGATCGCCGACACGTTCATGGAGCGCCCGTATCCGGGCGGGCTCACGTACTCAGGCCACCCGCTGGCCTGTGCGGCGGCCGTGGCCTCGATCACCATCTTCAAGGAGGAGGGAGTGCTCGAGCACGCCCGCACGCTGGGGACCGAGGTGATCGGACCCGCGCTGCGTGAGCTCCAGGAGCGCCACCCGTCCGTCGGCGAGGTGCGCGGCCTGGGCGTGTTCTGGGCCATCGAGCTGGTGCGGGACCGGGACACCCGGGAGCCGCTGGTGCCGTTCAACGCGGCCGGCGAGGCCGCCGCGCCCATGAACGAGGTCGTGGCCGCCTGCAAGGCGAAGGGCGTCTGGCCGTTCTCACACTTCAACCGCATCCACGTCGTGCCGCCGTGCACCATCCCGGTCGACGACCTGCGCCTGGGCCTCGAGGTCATCGACGAGGCGCTGACGGCGGCCGACCGCCACACGACCGCGTAGCGGCCGGCCCGCAGCGCCAGCAGTACCAGCGGCGTCGGTCAGGAACCGCCCTCGTTCAGGGTCACCGTCAGCGGCTTGAAGCTCGCGCCGGTGGTGTCCTCGTCCTTGAGCTGATCCCGGGCCGCATCCGCGATCTCGTTGGTGAACGCGTCCTTGTCGGGCTGCTTCGTGATGACGGTCGAGCCCTCGGCGTTCTTGGCGTTGAGCGCGACGTCGACGGTCTGGGCCCACGCCTTCTCGTCGATGTTGCCGATCCCGTTCTCGGACGGCCAGATGAGCTTGTTGATCTCGTTCATCTGCCAGAGCTGGTGGCTCGCGCCGAGCTTGGAACCTTTCGCCACGACGATGTCGGTGCACTCCTGCGGGTTGTCCCGGCAGTACATCCAGCCCTTCATCGACGCCTTCACGAACTTGGTCGCGGTGTCCTTGTACTCCGCATCGCTGTTGAGCTTGTCCGTGTTGGCCCAGATGGCGTCCTGGAGCATCGCCGTGCCGACGTCGTTCCAGTTGATGACCGCCCAGTCGTCTGGCGTGTAGAGCTTGCCGGTGGCCGGGTTCTTGGCCTCGAGCACCTGCGCGTACTCGTTGTAGATCATCGCCTGCGCGGCGTCGATCTCGCCCTTCAGGAGCGCCTGCATGTCGAACTGCTGCTGGACGAGCGTGACGTCGCTGGCCGGGTTGATCCCGGCCTTCGTCATGCCCGCGAACAGCTCGAACTCGTTGCCGAAGCCCCAGTTGCCGACCTTCTTGCCCTTGAGCTGTGCCGGGTCGGTCAGGTCCTCGGTCTTGCTCGAGACCTGGAGCGTGCCGGAGCGCTGGAAGATCTGCGCGATGTCGGTGATGCCGGCGCCCTGCTCCCGCGACTGCAGCGCCTTCGGGACCCAGGCGATGGCGAAGTCTGCATTGCCCTGGGCGAGGACGGTCTGCGGGACGATGTCGACGCCGCCCTCGAGGATCTGCACGTCGAGGCCCTCATCCCGGTAGAAGCCCTTCTCCAGCGCGGCGAAGTACCCCGCGAACTGGGCCTGCGTGAACCACTGCAGCTGGAGCTTGACCGGCTTCAGGACGCCGGTGGTGACGTCCGGGGCCTCCGAGCTCCCCGTCGCCGTGCTACCGGCCGGGGCTGCGGTGGTCGCGGCGCCGGCCGCGGTGGTGTCCGAGCTGCTCTTGCTGTCACTGCCGCACGCGGCGGCGACGAGGGCGAGCGCCGCGGCTGCGGCCACCGCCCTGCTGATGGTGCCCAATCTCCTCACGT
>JBKPRL010000028.1:0-9271 GCA_046734535.1 bacterium
ACACCGGACCGGTCTGATGACAACCCCCGCGCCCCGCGCTTCACGCCGCCGCCCAATTCGCGACAACGTCGCGCCTGCGGCCGCCCTGAGCGCCAAGATCGCGACAAGTTCGCGGTTTTGGCGGCCGCAGCGGTGTGGACCGGCACTCCGGCCCGCTGCGGCGCTCCGGCCCCGCTGCGGCCGCCACCGGCGCCGCCACCGCCCATTTCGCGACAACTTCGCGCCAGGGCCGCCCAGAGCGCCAGGATCGCGACAAGTTCGTGGTTTTGGCGGCCTCAGCGGTGTGGGCCGGAATCGGCCCACACCTTGCCCGTTCGGGCGTTCCGTGCTGCGATGAGGCCATGGATGACAAGTCGACGACCACCGACGACACCCACGAGGTGCACAAGACGGAAGCCGAGTGGCGAGCCGAGCTCTCGCCGCAGCAGTACCACATCCTCCGCGAGGCGGGCACCGAGCGGGCCTTCAGCGGTCAGTACTGGAACGAGCACGCCGACGGCACCTACCACTGCGCGGCCTGCGGGGCGACCCTCTTCTCCTCGGACACCAAGTTCGAGTCCGGCTCGGGCTGGCCGAGCTTCTACGACGTGGTCGACGCCAAGGCGGTCGAGCTCGTCGAGGATCGCAGCCACGGCATGGTCCGGACCGAGGTGCGCTGCCGCCGCTGCGGCTCCCACCTCGGCCACCTGTTCCCGGATGGGCCGCGGCCCACCGGTCAGCGCTACTGCATGAACAGCGCATCACTGCAGCTGGAGAAGGCGGCCGATCCGGCCTGACTACGCTCGCGAGCCACGCGGGCTCCCGGGAAGGACGTCCCATGCAAGAGTTCACGACGCCAGGTGGGGTCACGGTGCCGGCGGACGACAACGTCGTCACCGCGCTCTTCGCCAACGGCGAGCGCCATCCACACCGACCGGCCCTGGCCTACAAGTCCGGTGACCACTTCGTCGATGTCTCCACGGCCGACCTGGTGACCAAGGTGCGGGAGCTGGCGGCCGGGTTGATCAGCCTGGGCATCGAGCCGGGCTCGCGGGTGTGCCTGTTCATGCCGGCCCGCATCGAGTTCACCTACCTCGACTACGCCATCTGGGCCGCAGGCTGCGCGACGGTCACGATCTACGAGACCTCGTCCGCGGACCAGGTCGAGTGGATCGTCGGCAACAGCGGCGCGGTCGGCGTGATCTGCGGCTCGCTGGACCAGCGCAAGGTCTTCGACTCGGTCGCCGAGCGCCTGCCGGACGCACACCACGTGTTCGTCGTCGACGACGGTGCCATCCAGGAGCTGATCGGGCTCGGCCGCCGCGTCCCGCAGCAGCAGGTCGACGAGCGTGTCGCCGCGATCACCCACGATGACCTCGGCACCCTCGTCTACACGTCTGGCACGACGGGTCGTCCCAAGGGCTGCGCGCTCACCCACCGCAACCTGATCTGGGAAACGCGCCAGGCGATGGCCGCGCTCGGCGACATCCTCGACGACCAGAGCTCGACGCTGGCGTTCCTGCCCCTCGCCCACATCCTGGCCCGCGTGGTCCAGGTGGCGTGCGTCACGCAGGGCGTCCAGATCGCGTACGCCAGCAGCTTCACCCAGCTGGTACCGGAGATGCAGGAGTTCAAGCCGACGTTCATCGTGGCCGTGCCGCGCGTGTTCGAGAAGGTCTTCAACGTGGCCCAGGCCAGCGCGACGAAGGGCGCCAAGAAGCGCATCTTCGAGCGAGCGACGGAAGTGGCCGTGGAGCACTCGCAGCAGGCGGCCACGGGCCGCCCGAACCGGCGCCTCCAAGCCGAGCACTCGCTGTACGGCCGTCTCGTCTACGGCAAGCTTCGGGGCGCGTTCGGCGGCCGGCTGCGCTACGCGCTGTCCGGGGGCGCGCCCTTGGGTGAGCGGCTCGGGCACTTCTTCGACGGGGCCGGTCTGGTCATCCTCGAGGGTTACGGCCTGACCGAGACCACCGGCGGAGCCACCGTCAACACCCCGGCGAACCTCGAGATCGGCAGCGTCGGCCGGCCGATGCCGGGCTCGTCGGTGCGCATCGCGGAGGACGGCGAGGTGCTCATGATGGGCGGCCACATCTTCCGCGGCTACTGGCAGAACGAGGCCGCCACGGCCGAGGTCCTGTCGGACGACGGCTGGTTCTCGAGCGGCGACATCGGAGAGCTCGACGACGGCGGCTTCCTGCGCATCACCGGCCGCAAGAAGGACCTCATCGTCACGGCGGGCGGCAAGAACGTCGCGCCCGCGGTGTTGGAGGACCTCGTCCGCATGGACCGCCTCATCAGCCAGTGCGTCGTGGTCGGCGACGCCAAGCCGTTCATCGCCTGCCTGGTGACGTTGGACGAGGAGGAGCTCCCGGGCTTCGCCGAGCAGCACGGCCTGGCGAAGAGCAACGGCCTGACCGACTCGCCGGCCGTCAAGGAGGCGGTCCAGGGCGCCATCGACCACGCCAACGCCGCGGTCTCGCACGCCGAGGCCATCAAGGCCTTCCGCATCCTCCCCCACGACTTCTCGATCGAGAGCGGCGAGCTCACGCCGAGCATGAAGGTGCGCCGGCCCAAGGTGATGGAGAACTACGCGGACGTCATCGACGGCATCTACGCGGGCTGATCGGCCCGGGGCCCGGCCGCCTCGGGAAGGATCACGGCGGGCGCCGCCTCCAGGGCCGACTGGACGATCCTGACGAGCTCGGCCCGGTCCACCCGCAGGTTCTCCGCGAACCAGCGCCGCTCTCCGCGCGCCGCCCGCCACGCGATCAGCGTGCGGGCGTTGAGCATGACGAGCTCGAGCGCCCAGAGGGCGGCAGCGCCCGCGACGGGACAGGCCAGGAAGAAGAGGACGGCCCACCAGCGGTCGGCGAACACGATGGAGAGCACGATCCAGCAGAGCGGGAACGCGGCGATGCCGACCAGCATGCGCACGGTGCCCTTCGTGACCGGCACGCGGACCCGGCGGGAGGCCAGCCGCACGAGGAGGTAGGGGAGCACGTTCACGGCCAGACCGAAGACGATGAACGGCGACATCACGATGAGCAGGATGACGACGGTCAGCGCTCGACGGAACCGGTTGAGGAGCCCCGGACCCGGCGTGATCTCGGCGTCGGTCAGCCCGCCGAGTCGGAGGTCGAGCGCGTAGGCGGCCAAGGCGTCCTCGAGCTGGGTGCGGGCCTCGGCCGGGGCGCGCGCGAGGCGGCGGGCGGTGAGCTCGACCTCCCCGAAGTCCGGCTCGTGGGCCGTCGTGCCTTCCGGCCGCAGGGCGACCTTGGCGGCCATCTGCAGCGTGGCCTCCTCGCGGGGGGTCTCGTAGTCCGGCGCGCACGCGCGCAGGTGGCGGTCGATGGCGTCGGTGAGCCGATCGACCGCCTCCCGGTCGTCCTCGCCGGCCGCGCCGCCGGGCGGCAGGAGGTCGGGCAGCGCGTCGGCCACCACGAGCGGCGTGCCCACCTCGACGAACGCCCGGCCGCGAAAGGCCACCCGATCCTCGAAGGCGAGTCCGATGGGAACGATGACCAGGTCCTCGACCCCCTGCGCGAACGCGCCGAGCGCGATGCGGGCCGCGCCGGTCTTCATCGGCGCCAGGCGGGATCGGGCGCTCGTCGTGCCCTCCGGGAAGATGGCGATGGTGCCGCCCTCGGCCAGGACCTCGTGGCAGGCGGCGAAGGCCGAGGTGTTGCCGGCCGCGGCGTCGCGCTGGTCGACCGCCCGGTCCTCCGTCCGGTACACCGGGATCAAGCCGGCCAGTGCCAGGAAGGGTCGGGCCAGGGTCACCTTCCACAGCGTGGCCTTGGCGATGAACCGGGGAAGGCGGCCGAGCGCGTGGACGGCGACCACCGGGTCGACCAGCCCGTTGAAGTGGTTGAGCACGATGATCACGGGCCGGTCGACCGGGATGCGATCGCGGCCCTCGACGGTGACCTCGCGGAAGAACCCGCCGACCACGACGCCTGCGATCGCGGCCAGTGCGTGGTCCAGCCCGGCCCGTGCCGCGCCTTCGCCTCGGGGCCGAACGGTCAGGGCCGCGCGGGCCCAGACGACGGCCAGCACCGCGGTCGCGACGTGCCACACGCCGTGCCACTGGAACACCGCGTCGGCGTGGCAGGCCAGGGAGCCGGTGCGCCCGAGGAGGAAGGCGACGATCGCGAACGCCGCGATGAGGACGAAGGGGAGGTCGGACCAGGCTGGGCGCGCCCGGGTACGGACCCGCTGGACGACGAAGGCCACGAGCGCGACGGCGACCAGCACGACGACGACGGCATCCGTGGCGTCGGGCACCGGGACGAGGACCACGCCCATCACGACGAGCACCACGGCAGCAGCGATCGTGGCCCACCGCCCGGCGCCGATGACGCCCTGCGGGGCGAGCTTGCCCAGCTGCCAGCCCGCGACGAAGCCCAGCGCGCCGAGCAGGCTCAGGTCGTGCAGCCAGCGGCCAGATGAGTCGGCGGCGGCGTGGTAGGCGATGCTGCCCAGACCGTTGGCGAGGACCAGCGCGCCGAAGACCGTGGCCGACTGGTCGAGCCCCCACCCGCGCCGGCGGGCGATGATCCAGCCGCCGGCCAGCAGGTAGGCGACGCTCGTCCACGTGTTGAACGGCTGGGCGATCAGGCCGGTGCCGAGACGCTCGCAGTCGCTGGCCCCGATGACGGCCAGGATGCCCCCGGGGATCACGTCGCGGCCACCACGTCGGAGACCTCCAGCGCGCCGGGCAGCGTCGCCCGGCCCCGCTTCACGGAGATCCGCCAGAAGAGCACCGTCAGCCAGCCGATGGGGATGATGGCGATCCAGGTCGCCAGCCGGAAGAGCATCACGCCGGCGGCCACCTGGTTCACGTTGGTTCCACCCGCGTAACCGGTCAACAGCCCGATGTAGCCGAGCTCGACGACGCCGGCGCCCCCGGCCGTGATCGGCACGACGGTGAGCAGTTCGACGACGGCGTAGGTGGCGAAGATCTCGGTCACCGTGAGGTCCGAGCGCGGGACGCCGACGAAGCGCAGCGCCAGCACGAGCAGCAGCAGGCGGGTCAGCGTCAGCACGGTCGTCGCCCCGAGCGCCAGCGGCCAGCGCGGCGCGAGGAGCCTGATCGCCTGCTCGCGGGCCTCCACCAGCCGGTCACCCAGGCCCTTCGGCCCCGCCCGCCCGACCCGGCGGAGCACCGCACCGATGGCCCGCTCCAGGACCGTGCCCGCCCGGGCCGCGAAGCTCGGTCGGAGCAGGGACAGCACCACGACGAGCACGGCGGCGAGGGCGATCGACGCGCCGATGATCGCGAAGCGGCCGGCGTCGCCGGTCAGCCGGCCGGTGATGAACAGCGGCACCGCGGCGATCGCGGGGAGGACCAGCTTCGTGCCGACCGTGACCATGCCGCTGGCCGCCACCGAGACCGTGGCGATGGTCGTCGCGTAGCCCCACGAGCGGTACATCAGCAGGCGGAGCGCGAGGTCCCCCGGGCCGGGAAACGTGCTGGCCACCGCACTCGACCCCAGGTAGGCCGTCACCCCGCGCCGGATGGGCAGCTTCGGCACGACGGATGCGGTCAGCAGCCCGTTGGCCCAGATCGTGGCCGCGAACACGGCCAGGAACGCCACCCACTCGCCGGGGCTCAGCGACGCGATCGCGTCCTTCACGGTCGACAGGTCCAAGTCGGTGTAGACCGGCTTGAGGACGAGCGCGGCGACGACGAGGGCGCCGACGCTCACGCCCAGTCGCAGGATCGTCTTGAGTACCTGCCCGTGTCGCAGGGGCTGCGCCTGCGCGGCCGCGACCTCCAGCTCCTCGACGTCCTCGGGGGTGTCCATGGGCGCCGCCATGCTAAGTGGTCGAGGTCACCGCTCCGGGGGCTCGACCATCCCCGAGCGCAGACGGCGACGCTCCTACGCTCCCGCGTGCACCGCGCGGACGCCCTCGAGCCGTGCGGGCCCGTGCCCACCACGGGCGAGCCCATCGGGGAGGTCCACCGTGCTTGCGTTCCTGTTCATCATCGTCGCCGCCATTGTCGGGTCGTTCCCGGCCACCTGGCTGCTCATGCTCTTCCTGGGCAACGCGGGGGTGACCCAGGTCGGGTTCTGGGGCGCGCTCCCCGCCGGCATCCTGCTGACCTTCTTCTTCGCCGGCGCCGGAGCGTCGAGCCGCACCTGGCGATGAGACGACGGCCGGGCGGGCGAGCCGCCGGCACTAGCCTCACGTCGTGACCGAGGTCCGGCCGGATGCGCCCAGCCGGGTGCGCGCGGCCGGCCTGCGCATGGGCGCGGCCCGGCGCCAGGTGATCGGGGTGCTCGACGGTGTCCAGGGCCCGATCACGGCCGAGGAGGTGGCGAGCCGGCTGCCGGACGTCCACGTGAGCTCGGTGTACCGCTCGCTGAACGTGCTCGAGGACCTGGGTCTGGTCCGCCACGTCCACTTGGCCCACGGTCCAGCCCGCTACGAGCTGACCGACGTGGCCGATCAGGTGCGGCACCTGGCCTGCGAGCGCTGCGGCCGCGACGTCGTCGTGCCGGCTGCCCTCTTCGACGACCTCCGGGCCACCATCGAGCACGAGTACGGCTTCGTGATGGACAGCGGCCACTTCGCCATCCCCGGCCGGTGCCGAGACTGCGCAGAGTGAGCGGCACCTCCCGCTGACGAGCACGGATGGTGTTCCCGCCGTCCGGAGCTGACATCGCGTGCCACCCCCGGGACGCGTCGCGGCCGGCCGCGGTACCGTTCGCGGGTGACGCACAGGTCGGCCGGCGGCACGCCGGCCACCGGGGGGGCGACGCCAGCGCGGCGGCGCGACGACCTTGGCCGCCCCGGCATCGCGCTCCTCGTCGCCGGTTCGCTGCTGACGATGCTGGCCGCGGTCTCGCTCTGGAGCTGGCGCACCTTTGCCAGCTCGGAGGGCTTCTCGGACGCCGCCACGGACACGCTGAAGGAGCCGGCCGTCGCCGAGGCCGTGGCCGACCAGATCGTCAACATCCTCCAGGACCAGGTGGTCACGGCGCAGGCCGCAGTGAGCGTGCGCCCGATCCTGCGCCAGGTCGTGGCCGAGGTGGTGGCGACCGAGGCGTTCAAGGGGGTGTTCCACGCCGGCGTCCAGGAGATGCACGCCTCGGTGGTACAAGGCCACCGGCGGCAGCTCCTGGTGCAGGTGGACGACAGCGCAGAGCTGGTCAAGGACGCGCTCTCGGTCGTCAACCCGGGTCTGGCCGACGCGCTGCCGTCCGACGCCCTCGATGTCGCCGTCGGCGTCTCGCAGAGCCGGTGGGCCGAGCTGTTCATGCGCGGTGCCGACCTCGCCGGCTGGCTCATCATCCCCTCGGCACTCGGCGCCGTCGCCTGCTTCACCGTGGCGGCCCGCCGCGCCCGGGACCGGCGGCGGGCCCTCGAGGTCGTCGGCGCCTGCCTCGTCGCGGTGGGCGCCGTGATCTTCGCCGTGCTGGCCTCGCTCCTGAACGTGACCGCCGACGTCGGCCGGGATCCCCGCCAGCGGACGCTGCTCCGGGCGGTGTTCTGGAGCACCATGCACGTCCTCAACGTCACGGCCAAGGTGCTGATCGTCCTCGGCGCGGTGATCGCCCTCGCCGCCAGCCTGGCCGGCGGCAGCTCGATCGGACAGCGGTGGGACGGCGTCGTCCGCACGGCGCGAGCCACGCTGGCCAACCCCCGCTACAAGGCCTTCGCGGCGTTCGCGGCCGTCGTGATCGGCATGGTCGGCCTGGTCTGGCCGGCGGCGGTGGCCGAGCTCGTGGTGCGGGCTGCCGGGGTCGGCCTCATCGTCATCGGCGCCATCTGGATCTTCGACCTGATCGGCGCCTCGGCCTGGGTGTCCGAGCGCGAGCAGCGCCGCGTGGGCGCCCGCGTCACCCCGCGACGGCTGGCACTCGGAGGGACGACGGGCGTGGCGACGTTCTCGCTCGTCCTGCTCCTCGGGGGCATGTCCTTCGTCCGCGCCGTCCGGGCTCCAGGCCTCGATCGCATGAGCATCAACGATTCCGGCTGCAACGGCTTCGCCGTGCTCTGCGATCGCCGGCTCGACCAGGTGACCTTCGCCGGTACCCACAACGCGATGTCGGCCAGCGCCGACGGCTTCTTCTTCGCGCGCCAGACCGGAGGGCTCGGCGCACAGCTGGGCCGAGGCGTGCGGGCCTTCCTCCTCGACCTGCACTACGGCGGCCAGAGCCAGGCGGTCGTGCGCACCGACTTCCTCTCGCCCGCCGACCAGGAGTCGTCGGACGAGCAGATCACGGCCAAGCAACGGCCTGTGCTCAACCGCCTCCTCGCCCTCGCTGGCGCCGACATCGAGCCCAAGGACCGCAGGGTCTACCTGTGCCACCTGTACTGCGAGCTGGGCGCCAGGCTGGCGCAGAACGAGTTCCGGTTCCTCCACGACTGGCTACGGGTGAACCGCAACGAGGTGGTGATCCTCGTACTCGAGGACCACGTCCTGCCGGAGGACGCCGTCGCGGTGCTGGAGGCGAGCCACCTCGCCGACCGGGCCTACACCTGGCTCCCAGGGACCCCGCCCCCCACCCTCCGCCAGATGATCAAGGCGAAGAAGAACGTGCTGATCATGGCCGAGAACCACGGCGGCGTCCGCCAGTGGTACCAGGCCGGTTATGACCGGATCCTCCAGGACACGCAGTACAAGTTCGACTCCCTCACTGCGCTCGCGGCCCCCGCATCGTGCGACCTGTTCCGGGGCCGGGCGAGCGCCCCCCTCCTCCTCGTCAACCACTGGCTCGACAGCGGCGGTCCGGCCAACCCCAACGACGCGACCGAGGCCAACTCCGTGGACGTCCTCGGGGAGCGGGCCGACGCCTGCCAGCAGCGGCGGAAGCACCATCCGACGATCGTGGCCGTCGACTTCTACGCACGCGGCGCGCTCATGAAGGAGGTCAACCGCCTGAACGGGATCGCTGCACCAAGCTCCGTGCTGGCTGCCGCCGGCACCTGACGCTCGCCGACGTCCCTAGCATCTCCCGCCTGTGACCGAGCAGGCGATGACCCGAGGCTTCCTCGGCCTCGACCGGCGAGGCTGGCCGGGCACGATCGTCGTCGCCGCGCTCATCGCTCTGATCGCCGTCGGGTTGCCGCTGCTCAACGCACTGGTCTCTCCGCAGCGCTCGCTCGAACCGGGCACGGTCATCGACGTGGGTCGGGCGACCACCTTCACCGCCGCCGACGGGTGGAGCGAGGACGTCGAGGCCACGAGCCGCCTGGAGGGCCGCGCCGAGCTGACCCGGGGAGCGCTCTCGTACCTGACCGAGGCTCGTCCCTCGACGCTGTCCCTCGAGGACGAGTACAC
>JBKPRL010000029.1:0-7676 GCA_046734535.1 bacterium
ATGCAGACAAGCGCCATCAGCGCACCCCAGCGACGGCCCGGACGCCAACGCGGTCGAATCACGTGCGTAAGACGCCATCCCGCCAACACAGGTTGTGACGCACGTTCCCGAGCAGTGCCCGCTCGCTGCCCCACGCCCGACCGCTTTTGGACCCGAGGGCGGCGGCGAGGTACTCCATGCCGCGGGCCTATCTGGCCACCACGTCGCTCAGGTCGCCAGTGACCTGACCCTCGGAGGCCCGCTGGACTGGGACAAGGACGGCGAGCGCGGTCACGTACACGAAGAGCCGGACGTCCCGTTGGCCATCCACGATTCCTAAGTCGCGGCGCACTGCGATGCCTCTCCCCATGGCGGACGGCCGAATCAACGACTTGACCACGTCGGCACCCCAAGACTGTCGCCGAAACGAAGCAGGCTCAGTCCGCGAAGAGTCCGCAAGATCTTCTAAATCGTCCGTGAAGCCCCGTTAGTGCCCAAGAACGAATGTTGCTGTTTGCGCAGGTCAGAGGCGGTTTTAGTGGAGTTACCGTCGATGACCGTCGGCACTCTGAAAGTCCGAGCTCTACTACGACATCTAGGCCCCACACCCCTCTGACCTGGGCAAACGCGTTACGGAGGGGCCAGCGTGCACAGAGCGTGCACAGGACCACCCAGAGATTCCTGGCCCGGCGTCCCGAACGGCGACGCCGGGCCTCTCTGCGTGCACGGGAGAGACCCAAGGAGCACGGCTCCGATGGTGGGGGGAGGGGCGTCGATGACGACGAACACACACGACGATCACCCCGCAGTGGGTGTTTCTCCCTCCGCCGTCGGAGCCCGCAGAGTCGCAGGGTCGAGCGGCTCCAGCCGTGCGGTGGACGTCCGTCAGGAGTAGATCACATGTGCGATGGCGAGAAGCATCGCGCCGAAAGAACCTGCCGCCAGGAAGAACCAGCCCTGTGCGGTCCTCAGGAAGTACATGTACCTATCCGTGGGCACAGCATGTTCGACCCTGTCGAGCATCGTGAAGAAGCTGAAGAAGCGCCGCAACTCGTCCCTCGTGTTGCGCGGGACGAACTCGCCTTCACTGTCGGCCTCCGCCATGGAGTCCCACATTCGCAGGACCGTGCCCAAGAACACGAGTGTCGGGGACCCGATCACGATCACATCGCGTATCACGTCAATGTGAAAGGTCGGGCGGGCATGAGGAGAACTCCTGCGCGCAGTGCGTCATGACCGGGGTGGGGCGTGCCGCCAGCGAGGAGTGCTGACCGGGTAACCGAGCGATCAGGCTCAGCCGCCGAATGTCTGGTATCGCCCGTACTGGTCCTCGCTTCCCGGGCGGTGCGCACCTTTCTCAACATGGTCCGGAGTGCGACCGCTCCACCGCCACACGCCGAGGGCCACGGAGGCCAGTACGACGATCACGAGGACCCATACCAACCAGTCCATGTCCCCTCCAGATGTCTTGCAGGGTGATGATTCGTAACGATCCCACTACAGGGCGCTCAGTGGTAGTGGGACATACGGGAATCCCCTAGGTCCGGGCGGGGCGTCAATCCCCGGGGGCACAGCAACCTGGGCTTGAACCGCGACAGCAAGCAGAGAGCCGGCTGCCTGGGTGGGCCTCGCGGACGTCTAACCCTGGTACCCGAGACCCAACGCACCTCCGACGGGCGAGGCTCGTCCCTCCGCCTGTAGCACGCCGCGCAACCCCGCGGTTCTGCCGATGAGCGGTAACTGGACGGTCACCGAGCCAAGAGCCGGTTGCGCTCGGAGACCACCGTAGGGGTGTCAGCTCGGGAGACCGAACGCGTACACGCGGCCAACGAGGAGACCTCCTTGACCGGCTCCCATCTGCCCATGGTCACCGCCTCGGGCGACAGGCGCGTGACTGCCCGGGTCAGACGGTGCTCCCGCCAGACTCGGTTGAGGGCAGATAGGCGGTTCGGAATGACAACTCTGAACTGGGCAAACGAGTTGGACACCCGGAGCGATTCAGGGCATCGGGAACGCGACAGGCCAACTCTGGAACGCGAGTTGTACGTTTCCAGTTGTCATTCCGAAGTCCGGCCAGCGTCCGACGGGCAGACGTGCCGGTAGGGCACGTCGCCGCCGAATGCGTCAGACCACTCCTGGCGAGTGAGGTCACGCCCGGCGACCTGGCAGGCGTAGTGGACCGCGGCGGCGGCGGAGGTGTCCCACGCAAACACGTCGCCCAGGCTGGTCCCGGCCAGGGCGCGGCCGTCCGGTGCGAACGCGACTGTCGGGCTCGCGTCCTTCGGCAGGTTGGTCGACGCCAGAGGAGTGTCAGCCGTGCGCGGCGCGGACCCCGGCGGCCAGAGCGGCGACCTCGATCTGGACCGCGGACACGACCGTGTCGGTATCGGCGTGCGAACCGGTCCTCAGTGAGGACAACGCGGCGGCGCGAAGCTCGTCTGCGGCCGCCACGATCTGGTCGCAGTCCAACCGGTCCTGCTCGCGGAGTGAGCCCTGACGGACACTTGCGCGAAGCACTGCGTCGACACCGCTGGCGGCTTCGCTGAGCCGCTGTGCGAGCGCCGGAAGATCGCCCACTGCGACGTCGGCCCGCCGCGCGATGCCGACGGCATGCTCAGCCGAGGCGACCGCTCTCCACATCCTGTGCCGGCGGCTTTGGACCATCCACCAGACCGGCGATCCGATCGAGGGCACAGCCGCCGAGCTCGACACGCGGAGAAGGTTTCGGGGCTTGGGCTGCGATCCCCGGAGAGCCACGAGCCGCGCCCGCGCGGCACGGTACCGGCGACGTAGGCGTCGAGCGACAACCACGACAACCGCTCCCGTCGCGATCATGAACAGCACCGACAAGACGCCGGCTGCGATCAACATGTCCTCAACCACAAGCCACTCCATCCCTGTGCACGTGACTCGGAACCCGCAAGACCCAGCCTACGGCGACGCAGCCGGACAAGCAGCCGGCCGCGAGCGGGGTCGGAACCTCACGCCCGGGCGATCCAGCGAAGCACAGCAGGCGATGTCCCAGCCAGAACCGCCACCATGGCCAGCCCGGCCTCGACATGATGTCCGACCCCAACCGTCGCAAGCACGCCGGCAGCCGTGCAGAGTGTTCCGTTCAGGTACCGGCGCATGGTTGACGCCTTCGCCGAAGGGGTTCTGACGAACAGCACACCCCCGCACGCGCTGAGGGCTAAGACAAGAAGCAGCAACGGTGCGTCCTCTACTGACTGGTGTCCGGGCGACGCGATACAGCTCGTTGCCCAATGGAGGCAACATCACCGGCCAATTGGTCGGTCGTTTCGCACCGAGTCCACGACGGCGAGGATGGCTCGGGCAGTGACAGCTGCGTACCTCTCCTCGAGCACCAGATCCGTGTGGGTGGCGCCGGCGACTACCTCGTGCACGCTGTTCGTAGACAGCGTCAGCATCTTGTCCTGCGCACTCATCCATGACGCCGGATGCTCGCCGGCCGTCAGGACGTAGAGGGGTTTGTCGGCGAAGTCGCGCAATGAGGCAGCTTCCTGTGCCGAGGCGCTGGCCCGCATGTACTCCTCGACGGTGCTGCGGACCCAGTCGGCCTTGGCAACGCTGGCCCGTGTCTCGTCTCGGGAAGGCGGCGGAAGGGTGCCCCAATCGAGCCGGCCGACGAAGCGGGCCAGACCGACGCGAGCCGAGAGCGACGCCAGGATGGGGACCCGCCCAAGGGGGTCCGAGTTGCCGTCGGACGCTGGGAGGACAGACTTCGCAGGTTCTTGGGACGCGGTGGAGTCCACGAGCACCAGACCCGCAACCTCATCGGGGTAGTGCGCGGCGAAGGTGCGGACGTACAGGCCACCGAAGGAGTGCCCGGCCAAGACATACGGCCCCGGCACGCCTCCGCGATGCAACAAGGTGTGCAGGTCGGTCGCGATCTGTGCGCCGTCCTGAGGCGGGCTGGCGGTCTCGCTCCAGCCACGACCCGCGCGGTCATAGACGCACACGCGGGTGGTGCGTGCGACGGCCGGTGTAATCCAACCGAGCTGCGCGGAGGTCCCGCCCGCGCCGGGTTCGAGGATTACGGTCGGGCTGCCCGAGCCGACACAGCTCAGGTACAGCCTGTGTCCTCCGACGTCGATCAACCTGCCGGTGGCTGGCATGGTGTTCGAGTCCGTCGCCTCGCGCACGGTCTCGTAGCCGCCTCCGACCGCCGAAGCCGCCAGTATCGCGAACGCCAGGTAGAGCTGGACGCGGCCGCTGCGGCTGCACATGTCCCGGCGCGTCCGGTGGAGCATCCAGATCACCAACAGGAAGAGCGCGGGCGGCCAGACCCAGCTGAGGGCCTCACGCATAGGGGAGCCGAGGGCCACCAGCAGGAGCCCGCCGACGCCCATGAACACAGAAGGCGCCACCGCCCACCGCTGAGGACGATCGGTGAACCGCGTTGAGAGCAACCACAGCGCCACCCAGCCGAGCGCGAATCCGCACAGGACTGCGCCCGTGAGGGCGCTCTCCTCCACTGGGACGAGGGGGAGGGCGGCGAAGACGAGCGCGGCGACAAGCCCCGTGGCCAACGAGACGGCCACGAGACAGCCGGGCCGTCCCGACGAGGCGGGCACATCCCTTGGGGGCCAGGTCTCAGTGTTCTTGTAGGTGGTGGTTGCGCCGGCCATGTCGTCCACTTCCTTGCGATCGTGTGGCCGACGTGGGCTCGGCCAGTCTTGGCTTGATGTGTGGAGGCTCCGACCACGCGCTGGCCCCGCCCTGTCCGATGGCTGTCCGACCGCGCTATGGAGCCACAGCGGTGGACCAAGCCCGTGGTCAGTGGGTGGCCTCGGGAGCCGTGTCGGCTGCCGGAGGGCTGGCGGGCGGCTGAGGGTGTAGGACGAACGGGGCGGTGACGACGGTGCCGTCGGCGAGCTCGAACTGGGCCCACAGCCGGTAGGCGCCGGGCCGGTCGAAGCGGACGTGCAGGTCCAGGTCGGGTCCGAACCGGCTGCCGGGGACGGCCAGGACGGGCCGGCCGTGGGTATCGAAGGTCTCGGCGTGCTGGTGGGCGAAGGTCGAGCCGTCGGCACGCATCACGACGACGTGGCCAGCCGCCCCCAGGTAGGGCTGCAGGTCGGTGACCGGGCCGGTCTCCTGCCCGGCGGCGTCGACGTGGGCGAAGGCCAGGGCGAGCTCGCTGGTGGCGCCGACGGTGGCGTCGCCCTCGAGCTGGATGCGGATCCCGTTGCCGGTCCACGAACGCACATCCTTGGTGGGCACGGCCGCAGCAGCGGGCTGGTGGCCGGCGACGGTGACGGTGTGGGTGTCGAGGACGTCGCCCATCTGCCCGTTGCGGCGGAACTCGGTGTGCACGAGGTACTCACCGGCGGTCGGGAACGTCGCCTGGACTGTGTAGACGCCCGGCGTGCCGGTCGGCTGGGGGTGGATGTGGGCGAAGGTGCCGAGGTCGGTGCGGGTCACGATCATGTGCATCCACACCTGGTGGGTGCGGACGAGGTCGCCGACGAGCGCTCGGGATTCGGAGTCGCGAACCTCGACGGTCACCTGCGTGGGCTGGCCGGGGCCGATAGCGGCCGGAGCGATGAGGCTCACGGTCAGGCCGGCCTCGGCAGGGGCCACCGGCGCGATGTCGGCTTCTTCCATGACGCTCATCGCGGGCCGCATCGGCATGCCCATGCCCTCGGACCAGGACAGGACCCCGTTCATGCCGCGCTCGGCCTGGTCGGTGCGGCTGGCCCAGGTGAACACCGACCCCAACGCGAGGGCGACCAGCGCGACCGCGACCAGGTAGGCGGAATCCGCGGCCCGGGTGCGGAGCGGTCGGTGGGTGATGTCGTGGGCGGTCGCCGGGGCCTTGAAGCGGCGGAGCCGCAGTGCATTGGTGACCACGCTGACCGAGCTCATCGCCATCGCGGCGGAGGCGAGCACAGGGTCGAGCAGCAGGTGATGCCACCAGTACAGGGCACCGGCGGCGACGGGGATGAGGAGGACGTTGTAGGCGAAGGCCCAGGCGAGGCCCTGCTTGATGGTGGTGACAGTGCGGCGCGACAGGGCAACCGCGTTGACGATGCCGTGCAGGCTGCCGCCGACCAGGGTGATGTCGGAGGCGGCGATGGCGACGTCGGTGCCGGTGCCGATCGCGATGCCGAGGTCGGCGGTGGCCAGGGCCGGGGCATCGTTGATGCCGTCGCCGACCATCGCGACCACATGTCCGTCGGTCTGGAGGGTGGCGACCCGCTCGGCCTTCTCGGCGGGAAGGACTTCGGCGATCACGTGCTCGATGCCGACCTCGTCGGCGACGGCCTCCGCAGTGGCGGTGAGGTCGCCGGTCACCATCCACACCTGCAGGCCGAGCGCCTTCAGTTGGGCGACAGCCCTGGCGGCGTCAGGCTTGACCGCGTCGGCGACGGTGACCAGGCCAGCCAGGCCGCCGTCGACGGCGACGTACATCGGGGTGCCTCCGGCTGCCGCCGCCCGCTCGGCGTGGCCGGCGAGCGGGGCGGTGTCGATGCCCAGGCTTGCCATGTGCGCCCGGTTCCCGACCGCGATGCTGGTCGCGTCGATGGTGGCGGTGATGCCGTGTCCGGGGTGGGCCGCGAAGTCCATGGCGGGCCACAGGGTCAGGCCACGGTTGCGGGCGGCGGTCACGATGGCCTCCCCGACCGGGTGCTCGCTGCCGACCTCGGCGGAAGCAATCAGGGCGAGCAGCTCGTCGGAGTCGTGGCCGGGCAGCGCCTGGACGTGCTCGAGGGTGGGTCGGCCGTGTGTGATCGTGCCGGTCTTGTCCAGGACGACGGCGGTGAGCCGCCGCGCGGTCTCCAGGGCTTGGCCGTCGCTGATGAGGATGCCGAGCTCGGCGGCCTTGCCGGTGCCGACCATGACGGCGGTCGGAGTGGCCAGCCCCAGGGCGCAGGGGCAGGCGATGATGAGGACGGCCACGGTGGTGCCGATGGCCAGCACGAGCCGGTCGGTGCCGGGGCCGAAGGTCATCCAGCCGATGAACGTAGCCAGCGCGGCGAGCAGGACCGCGGGCACGAACCAGGCGGAGACCTGGTCGGCCAGCCGCTGCATCGGGGCCTGGGAGCCTTGGGCGTCCTCGACCAGGCGGATGATCTGGGCCAAAGTGCTGTCGGCGCCGACGGCGTCAGCGCGGACCACCAGGGTGCCGGTGCGGTTCGCGGTGGCTCCGATGACCTGGTCGCCGGGCCGCTTGTCGACCGGCACGGACTCGCCGGTCAGCATCGATTCGTCGACGGTGGACGAGCCTTCAACGACGGTGCCGTCGATCGGGAGGTTCTCGCCGGGCCGGACCCGGACGAGGTCGCCGACGGCCACCTGGTCGAGGGGGACGTCGACCTCGGTGCCGTCGCGGAGCACGCGGGCGGTGGTGGGGGCGAGGCCGACCAGGGTCCTGATGGAGGCGGCGGTGCGCTTCTTGGCCCTGAGCTCCAGCCAACGGCCCATCAGGACCAGGGCGACCACGACGAGCGCGGTCTCGAAGTACAGGTGGATCGGCAGGCCCCAGGACTGGGCCTGGGCGGGCCAGAGGGTGACGAAGGCGCTGTAGCCGAAGGCGACCCCGGTGCCCAGGGCGACCAAGGTGTCCATCGTGGTCGCCCGGTGCCTCGCCGCGGCCCACGCCTGCCGGTAGATGTCGGCTCCGGCCCACAGCTGGACGCCGGTGGCGATGACCAGGATGAGCGGCATCAGCC
>JBKPRL010000030.1:0-35911 GCA_046734535.1 bacterium
GGACGGACACCCAGGCTCTCGACCACCCCTTGGCGACGGCGATCGCGCCGCACGGCCCGGGATGGCCGCACGGGCTCCTGCCGTGGGCCTGCCACGAGTACAAGGAGACGACGGGCCACGACGTGCTCGAGGACTTTCCCCTGTGGGAGCCCTGCCACCGGGCGCTGCTCTCGCACGGCATCGTCGGCTTCGAGAACGTCGGCGGCGACATCGACGCCGTGACGGGCAAGCGGGTCACGTTCGCGGCCTTCCCGTGGCGGTGGATGAAGGGCGACGGTTGCATCATCCGGCTCGTCGCCATGCTCGATCCGACGGGCAAGTTCCGCATCGCCAAGGGGACGGCCGCAGGATGAAGGTGAACCGCTTCTCCGAGGTCGCGACGTACGACCCGCCGAACCACTTCGACTGCACGGCGCTCCGGCTGCAGGGGTGGGACGCCAGCGACAGCGAGGCCTTCTGGGTCGGCCTGTCGCACTTCCTGCCCGGCGGTGGGACCACGCACGAGGGCACGCCACTCGAGAAGGTCTATGTGGTCGTCCGGGGAGAGATCACCGTGGTGACGGACGACACCGAGGCGACGCTCGGCCCGTTCGACTCCTGCCACATCCCCGCCGGCGAGCCTCGGACGGTGGTCAACCGCACCAACGATGTGGCGTCGATGATCGTCGTCATGCCCTACCCCGAGGGCAGCCGGTGACCACGCTCCCGAGTCCGGCCGCCGTCTTCGACCTGACGGGGCGTTCGGCCCTCGTGACCGGAGCGACCGGCGCCTTCGGCGAGCAGGCCGCCTACGCGCTGGCCGGCGCCGGCGCGCACGTCACGCTCGCGGGCGCCAACGAGGAGAAGCTGCAGACCGTCGCGCAGGCCATCGGGGACGCCGGTGGGGCGGCGACCACCGTGGCCCGGCGGCCGGCGACGGAGGAGGACGTCGAGGAGATCGTGGCTGCGGCGACCGCGGCCGGCGGTGGCCTCGACATCGTCGTCGCCGGCTCCGGCACGAACATCCCGAGCCCCATCGTCGACCAGGACCCGGCCGATTGGGACGCGGTGATGGACGCCAACGTGCGCCAGAGCTGGTTGCTGTGCCGGGCCGCCGGCCGGGTGATGATCCCGCAGGGCCGGGGTGGGAAGGTCATCCTGATGTCCTCGACGCGGGGCGCGCTGGGCCTGGCGAACTACACGGCCTACTGCCCGTCCAAGGCCGCGGTCGACCTGCTGACCAAGGCGCTGGCCGTGGAGTGGGGTGCGCACAGGATCAACGTCAACGCCATCGCCCCGACCGTCTTCCGGTCCGACCTCACCGCGTGGATGTACGCCGAGGAGGGCAATGGACCACTGGTGCGGGAGAACATGTTGCGGCGCATCCCCCTCGGCCGCCTGGGCGAGCCCACCGACTTCCACGGCGCGGTGCAGCTGCTCGCCAGCTCGGCCTCGGACTTCATGACCGGGAGCGTCGTCTACCTCGACGGCGGCTACACCGCCGGGTGAGGTCGGCGTTGGCGTGGTGACCGGGGCGGGCGCGAGCGGGTTGCTGGCCGGGCGGCGGGCGGTCGTGACCGGCGCGGGTCGGGGCATCGGGCGCGCGGTGGCCGAGCAGCTGGGCGCGGCCGGCGCGGCCGTCGTCCTCACGGCGCGCACCGAAGCCGAGATCGAGGCCGCCGGAGCAGCGGTGCGGGCCCGAGGAACGAGGGCCGTGGCCCTGCGGTGCGACATCACCGATGACGCCTCGGTCGCGCGGCTGGCCGAGCGGAGCCAAGATGCGCTCGGCGGCCCGATCGACACGCTGGTCAACAACGCCGGCGTCTACCGCCCCCGCGCCTTCCTCGACTACACGCTCGATGACTGGCGCTGGATGCTCGACGTCAACGTCGTGGCCATGGTCCGGGTCACCGCGGCGTTCCTGCCCCAGCTGCTGGCGCAGCCGCGCTCCCGGATCATCAACGTCTCGTCCATTGCCGGCAAGAAGGGGACCTACGGACAGTCCGCGTACAACGCGTCGAAGCACGCGCAGATCGGGCTCACCCGCTGCCTGGCGCTCGAGACCGGCACGACCGGGCTGCGAGTCAACGCGGTCTGCCCCGGCTTCACGAAGACCGACCTGATCGACCTCGACGAGCTCGGCCGCGCCCACGGCAAGCCGGGCGCGGACGTCTGGGGCTCCGTCGAGCAGGCCGCCACGATCAAGCGCACCGTCACCCTCGACGAGATCGCCGCGGCGGTCGTCTACCTCGCCAGCCCGGCCGCCGACGGCGTCAACGGGCAGTCGCTGGTCGTCGACGGCGGGATTGTGATGAGCTGACCGGCCCGATGCCGAGGTCCGCCAGCAACCGGGGCGACACCAGCCGGTCGCCCGAGAGCAACGTCCAGGTCATCGCTCGGGCCGCGGCCATCCTGCGGCGGCTCTCCACCGCGCCGCAGGGCTGCTCGCTGGCCGAGCTGGCGACGGACGTCGGCCTCCCTCGGTCGACCGTGCACCGTCTCGTCAAGGCGCTCGAGGCCGAGGGGCTGGTGGCGCCGGTCTCGGCGTCGGCCGGGTTCCGCCTCGGCCCGGGCCTGCTCCAGATCGCCAGCGCCAACCGCGAGTGGCTGGTGGCGCAGGTCCACCCCGAGCTCGTCGCGCTCTCCGACCGGCTGCGTGAGACCGTCGACCTCGCCGTGCTCTCGGGCGACCACCTCGTCTTCATCGACCAGGTCGCCCGCGCCCAGCGGTTGCAGACGGTCTCGGCCGTCGGGGTCTCGTTCCCGCTGCACTCCACCGCCAACGGCAAGGCGATGCTCGCCACGTTGGACGAGGGCGAGATCCGCACGATCCTGCCGGCTCGGCTGCGCCGCCTGACCTGCCACACCATCACCAGCCTCGACGTGCTGCTGGCCGAGCTGGAGGAGGTCCGCGAGACGGGCCTGGCGTGGGACCGGGAGGAGAACGACATCGGGATCTGCGCCGTCGGTTGCACGGTCGCGACGGGGGTCGGCATCGTCACCGCGGTCAGCATCCCGGTGCCGGCCAGCCGCTTCACCGGCCGGGAGGACGAGCTGGCCACGTCGCTGCGCGCCGCGTGCCGGCGCATGGAGCGCAAGCTGGCTGGCTGAGCAACCCACGCTCTCGCGGGCTTCCGTAGCCGATCTGCGCACAGAACGCCGCGAGACGTCCGGGGGTGGGTGCCGCGTCGACCGGAGGTGGCCCGCTATGGCCGGTCGCCGGCGAAGGCCCGCTCGAGGAGACCGGCCAGCGCGGCCTCGTCGACCGGCGCCGGGTTGACGGTGATCTCCGCGGCGGCCCGGTGCGCGGCCTCCGGCAGGTCCTCTTCGCGTAGGCCCAGGTCGGCCAGCGAGGTCGGCACGTGGCTGGCCACGGCCAGGTCCCACAGCGCGCCCGCCGGGTCACCACCCGCGACGCCCAGCGCATCGGCCAGCCGAGCCATCTCGTCGGGCAGCGCCTCGCGGTTGAACGCGACGGCGTGGGGCAGGATCACCGAGTGCGTGTCGGCGTGCACCAGGTTGAAGGTGCCGCCGAGGACGTGGCAGAGCTTGTGGTGCAGCCCGGTGCCCGTGGTGCCGAGGGAGACGCCGGCGAGGTACGCGCCGTAGAGCAGCACGGTCCGGCCGTCGAGGTCGTCGGGCTGGTCCATCACGGTGGGCAGCGAGCGATGGATGGCGCGCACCCCCTCGAGGGCCAAGGCAGAGGTCACCGGGTTGCACCCGGGCGCGTACAGCGCCTCGACGCAGTGGGCGAGCGCGTTGAACGCGCTGGGGCCGGTGACCGCGGTGGGCAGGCCCAGCGTGAGCTCGGGGTCGTAGATCACGACCTTGGGCAGCACGCCGAGGTCCTTGCCGGTCTGCTTGTGGCGCCCGCCGGTCAGCCCGTAGATCGGCGTCATCTCGCTGCCGGCGTATGTCGTGGGCACCGCCACGATGGGTAGCCCATGGCTCAGCGCGAGCGCCTTGGCCAGACCGGTCGACGACCCGCCGCCGAGGCACACCGCCACGTCGGCACCGGCCTCGCCGGCTGCGGCGCGGGCCCGTTCGGCCAGCTCGACGGGCACGTGCTGCACGACCTCGTCCCAGCGCCGGACCATCCGGTCGCCGAGCTGGTCGGCCACTGCGTCCCCGAGCGCCTTGGCCGCGCCGTCAGCGATCAGGAAGACCCTGGAGCGGCCGAGCGACTCGACCTCGGCCCGCACCTCGCCCACGCGGCCGGGCCCGAAGACCACCCGGCCGGGGAGCGACTCGTAGGTGAAGGGCTTCATGCCGCCTTCAGCGCCGCCAGCGCGGCCAGCTCCTGGTCCGTCGGGGGCGCCGTCACCGCGAGCTGCTCGGCGACCGTGAGGGGCCAGCCCGTGGCCTCGCGGGCCTGCTCGGCGGTCCGGCCAGGGTGCAGGTCGGTCAGCACGAGCTCACAGGTCACCGGGTCGGGCCGGAGGATGCCCAGGTCGGTGATCACCACCTGGGGGCCGGCGCCCCGGAGGCCGAGGCGCTGGCGGTCACCCGGTTGGCGTCCGAAGCCGACCGAGGTCACGAAGTCGCAGCGCTCCACGAAGGCTCGCGGGTTCTGCCGGATGATCACGATCACCTCGCCCGCGGACGCCGCGATCTCCGGTGCGCCGCCGGCGCCCGGCAGGCGCGTCGTCGGGTGGCCGTAGTCGCCGATGACGGTCGAGTTGATGTTGCCGAAGCGGTCGAGCTGCGCGGCGCCCAGGAACCCCACGTCGATGCGGCCAGCCTGCAGCCAGTAAGCGAAGATCTCGGGCACGCTCACGACGGCGTCGGAGGTCTCGGCCAGCTCGCCGTCGCCGATGGACAGGGGCAGCCGGGTCGGCTTGGAGCCGATGCACCCTGATTCGTAGATGAGCACGCAGTCGGGGGCATGGAGCCGCCGCGCCAGGTTCGCTGCGGTCGACGGCAAGCCGATGCCGACGAAGCAGGCAAGATCGTTGCGAAGGCAACGAGCCGCGTTGACGATCATCACGTCGTCTGCGCTGACCTCAGGCACGGGCCACCTCCGGCTGGCGTCCCAGCCCGGCCAGGTACTCGCGGAAGTCGGTCGTCCCGCGGATGTGCTCGTCGACCCACGCCGTGAACGTGGCCCGATCACGGCTGATGTCGTCCCAGGCCCGGTAGAACTCGTTGTCCCGCGACGAGTAGCCGATCGCAAAGCTGGGATGGGCGCCGCCGGGCACCTCGCACACGGCGTCGACGACCCACGCCGGCAGGACGACGGCGTTGGGCCGAGGTGTCAGCTCGTCGACCACCTCCTCGACGGTGACGATGGAGCGTCGCGCCGACAGCACCGCCTCCTTCTGCACGCCGACCAGGCCCCACAGCAGGACGTTGCCCCGACGGTCGGCCTGCTGCGCGTGGATCACCGCGACGTCAGGGTTCAGCGCCGGCACCGCGGTCAGCTGCTCGCCCGTGAAGGGGCACGTGATCGGGGCCAGCGTCGGCGTGTGGTGCATGAGGTCCGTTCCCACGTAGCCCCGCAGCACGCCGAACGGCAGTCCCGACGCACCGGCCACGTAGCGCGCGGCCATGCCGGCGTGGCTGTGCTCCTCGACGGCCAGGGCGTGGGGCCAGCCGTTCTCCACGGCGTCCCGGAAGCGGTGCAGCGAGCCGACGCCGGGGTTGCCGCCCCACGAGAAGATCAGCCCGCTCGCGCAGCCGGCGCCGATCAGCTGGTCGTAGACCATGTCCGGCGTCATCCGGACGAGGGTCAGGTCCCGCCGGCCCTGGCGGATGACCTCGTGCCCCGCAGCGTGCGGGATCAGATGGGTGAAGCCCTCGAAGGCGACGGTGTCGCCGTCGTGGATGAGCTCGGCCACCGCGTCGTGCAGGGTCACCAGCTGCGCGCGCCCCGTCATCGCGCTGTCTGCTCTCGGCCGCTCGGCCCGTTCGCCCCGCTCACCGCGGATACCAGACGGGCAGCTGCGCGTCGACGTTGATCCAGACGCTCTTGGCCTCGGTGTACTCCCGCATGGCTTCGAAGCCCATCTCCCGCCCGTAGCCGGACAGGCCGGTGCCGCCGAAGGGCGACCCGGGGCTGACCCGCTTGTACGAGTTGACCCACACCATCCCCGACCGGATGGCGCCGGCGACGCGATGGGCCCGGGCCAGGTCGTTGGTCCAGAGGCCGCCACCGAGGCCGTAGTCGGTCCCGTTGGCGATGGCCAGGGCCTCGTCCTCGTCGGCAAAGGTCGTGACCGTCGCGAACGGCCCGAAGACCTCCTCCTGCCCCACCCGGCTGTGAGGGTCGGCCCGCACGACGGTCGGCTCGACGTAGCAGCCCTTGGCCAGCGCGGGATCGTCAGGCGCCCGACCGCCCGTCAGGACCTCCGCCCCCTCGTCGACCGCGACCTTGACGTAGGAGAGCACCCGATCCCGATGCATCGGTGACGTGAGCGGACCCATCTCGGTGCCCGGGTCGAGAGGGTTGCCCAGCCGGATGGAGCGGGCCAGGGTCAGGAAGCGATCGAGGAACTCCTCCGCGATCGACTCCTGGAGGATGATCCGGCTGCCCGCGATGCAGGCCTGCCCCTGGTTGTGGAAGATGGCGAAGGCCGAGCCGTTGACCGCGGCCGTCAGGTTGGCGTCCTCGAAGACGATGTTGGCGCCCTTGCCGCCGAGCTCGAGCTGGACCCGCTTCAGGTTGCCGGCCGAGCTCTCGACGATGCGCCGGCCCACCGCCGTCGAGCCGGTGAACGCCACCTTGCGCACGTCGGGGTGGTTGGCCAGCCGCTCCCCCGCCGTGTGGCCGTAGCCGGGAACGATGTTGACGATGCCGGGCGGGAAGCCGACCTCGACCATCAGCTCGGCCAAGCGCAGTGACGAGAGCGGCGTCAGCTCACTCGGCTTGAGCACGACCGTGTTGCCCGCCGCCAGCGCCGGCCCCATCTTCCAGCTGCAGAACATCAGTGGGAAGTTCCAGGGCACGATCTGGCCGACGACGCCGAGCGGCTCGCGGTTGACGTAGTTCAGGAAGCCGGTCTCGACCGGGATGACGTCGCCCTGCAGCTTGTCGGCCATGCCGCCGAAGTAGCGGAAGCATCCCGCCGTCCGGGGGACGTCGAGGACGCTCGAGTCCTTGATCGGGTGGCCGGTGTCCGTGCTCTCGAGCGTGGCCAGCTCGGCGGTGGGCGCGTCGATGGCGTCGGCCAGACGGAGCAGCAGACGGCCGCGTTCGGCGGCGGGCGTGCGTCGCCAGGCCGGGAAGGCGGCCGCGGCCGCGGCCACGGCCCGGTCGACGTCGGCGGCGCGGGCCTCGGCGATCTCGGTGAGGACCGAGCAGTCGTGCGGGTCGAGGACCTCGATCGTGGCGCCGTCGACCCCGTCGACGAACTCGCCGCCGATGAACAGCTTGTTCTGAAACGTCACGTCGACCCGGTGCGTCCGGCTTGGCCGGCGCACCGCCCCATCACCCGAGGCATTGCCGAGCGAAGCGAGTAGGAGCCAGGCGAAGCGCAGCGGAGCATGGCGACGAAGAACTAGAAGTCAACGGGGTAGACGGAGGCCTTCCCGGTGCGGATGAGCTCGGGGATCTCGGGCGATGCGTTCTCCCAGACGAGGAGCATCGACCGCTTGGGCGAGTAGCCCTGGTGGCGGATGTCGCCCGGCATGGCGGCCACGTCGCCGGCCTTCATGACCACCTTGGCCCGGGGCTTGCCGGTGTCGCGGTCCTCCACCTCCCAGCGGATCTCGTCCGAGAGCTGGATGAACCACTCGACCCGGTCGTTCCCGTGGATCACGGGGAGGATGTACTCCTCCGTGGTCGGGCAGTAGAGGCTGGCCTTGCACTGGCTGACCACCGAGGGGTTCCACGTGACGTCGGACCGGCTGAGGTAGGCGAACAGGCTGAACGCGGCAACCTCGCCCTCGAAGCCCGGCTCGGCGTGGACCTCGGGCTCGTCCTGCGGCACGTCGGCGAACATGCGGTTGACGGGGTGCGTGGCGTCCGTGCGGATCGGCTCGTCGCCGGGGACGCCGACCATCCGCTCGGCCGTGACACGGTGCCGGGTGACGGCCGGGGTGTTGCTGCCGTGCTTCACCCCGAAGGGCTTGGCTGTCTCGGCCGGGCTGGCGAAGGGGTCGAACCCGTCGTTCGTCCAGTCGTCCAACATGGCCTTGAAGGTCTCACGGATCAGCGGGGTCTCGAAGTTCTCGACGTGGTCGAGCTCGGCCTTGCGGTACGCGTCGTTGTACCGACCGGCGAACATGTCGACGGTGCCGTAGTGGTTGACCGTGCCGAACACACCGTCGAAGTTGACCGTGCCGTAGAAGAAGTCCCAGGCGACGTCGCGCTGGAGGGCGCGCAGGAAGTTGTCGACGCTCAGGATGTGGCTGCCGGTGGGCCACGTGATGTGGGCGAAGAACTCGTCCCGGCGGAAGGTGAACCCGCCCAGGCTGAACTCCTTGTAGCCCTCGGCGTTCGGCTCGGTGGCGGTGACCTCGGTGGCTTCGGTGGTGGTCATCGTGTCGTCTCCCTCGCTCTCGCGACGTCGTGGCTGGCTGGTCAGGACAGGCAGATCTCGGCCCAGCGCTCGATGGTGTCGTCCCCCAACGTGGTCTGGAGGAGGATGACCGACGGCCGCTCGGCGGTCATGCGGTAGGCCGCGTTGGCGGGCAGCAGGGCCATGTGGCCGCGGCGGCACACGATGCGGCCCATCGGCCTGCCGGACGGATCGCCCTCCAGAGCCACGGAGCCGTTCTTGTCGGCTGGTACCGCCGGTTCATCGAGCTTCACCAGCTCGATCGTCACCTCGCCGTCCATGACCAGCGGAAACTCGTCGTGGGCCGCGGTCCGCCAGCCGCTCGTGCCCTCCGCCCTGATCACCTCCACCACGTACTCCATGTTCTTGCCGACCGCCACCTTCTCCCACGGGCGGGCCGCACTGGCCACCTCGAAGATGTTCGAGAACGTGTAGTGCTTCGGCTCGTCGTCGATGATCTCGATGCTGCCCTTCTCGTAGCTCTCGATCGAGCCGAACCTCGTCACGTAGTCCGTCATCGGCGGTCCCCCTTGTGCTCCGTGGCTCGTGTCGCCACTGTCCCGGTTCCAGCCGTTCGCCGAGCGATGTTCGTATTGCGAACGATCGTGCGCTGTGAGAACATCCTCGCAGGGAGGTGCAGTCCATGTCAAGGACGGTGGCCCCGGAAGGCGAGCGTACGGCGCGCCCGACGGAGTTCGTGCAGTCGCTGGAACGGGGCCTCGCCGTGCTGCGGGCGTTCTCCGCCGAGCAGCCAGCCATGACGCTCTCCGAGGTGGCCCGCACGACGCAACTGACCCGGGCGACGGCCCGTCGACTGCTCCTCACCTTCGAGGCGCTCGGCTACATGCGCTCGGACGGCCGCTACTTCGAGCTCACGCCCCGCGTGCTGGACCTCGGGTACGCCTACGTCTCGTCGCTGAAGCTGCCCGACATCGCCCAGCCCTACATGGAGGAGCTCTCCGAGCGAGTGCACGAGTCGGTCTCCGCCGCGGTGCTCGACGACGACGTCATCGTGTACGTGGCCCGGGTGCCGACCAAGCGGATCATGACGGTCTCGATCTCGCTCGGCTCGCGCCTTCCGGCGGCGAGCACCTCGCTCGGGCGGGCCCTCCTGGCCGAGATGCCCGACGACCAGCTCGACGCGTTCCTCGCGCGGGCCCACGTCCGGCCGCTGACCGACCAGACGCTGACCGGCCCGGACGAGCTGCGGGCGGCCATCGTCGAGGTCCGCCGGCTCGGCTACGCCGTGGTGGACCAGGAGCTCGAGGTCGGCGTGCGCAGCGCAGCCACCGTGGTCCGCAACCGCCGGGGCTGCGCGCTGGCGGCCATCAACGTGTCCACGCACGCCGGGCGCGTGCCCCTCCGGGAGCTCAAGTCGGTCTTCGTCCCCCAGCTCCTGGCCACGGCCGAGGCGATCACCGCGCAGCTCGCCCGCCAGTAGCCCGCCGCGGCCGACGGGCTTCTGGCGCGAGATCGTCTCACCGGCGACACGAGGCCGCGCCAGAACCCCCAGACGGACGTCGGAAGCGGTCGAGCGGCCGGAGCCGGTCCGGCCGGCATCAGGGCTGCTGCGGGCGACGACGGGCGGCCCGCCGCGGCCGACGGGGCTTCTGGCGCGAGATCGTCTCACCGGCGACACGGCGCCGCGCCAGAACCCCCCAGGCGGACGTCGGAAGTGGTCGAGCGGCCGGACCTGGTCCGGCGGCCGGCATCAGGGCTGCTGCGGGCGACGACGGGCGGCCCAGGACGGCGGAGGCGGGTCGGGCGAGCGGGGTGCGTCAGGCCGGTGGGTGTCGAGCGTGCCGACGACGACCGCGGTGAGCTGCGCCACGACGTCGTGCACGTCCGGCACGACGGGCAGGGCACACCTCAGGTCCGTGACACCGGCGTGGGCCAGCGCGACCACCCTGGCCTGCGCAGTCTCGATCGTGCCGTACAGGCCGGCGTGGAGCAGGTCGCCGTAGTCGGCCAGGCCGGGGTCCATGTCGGCCCGGGCCGCGGCCTCGGCCGGCGTGCGCCCGATCGACACGGGCACCGTCCGAGCCCACGGTTCATCGATCGCTGGCAGCACCAGCACCTGAGTGCACACGACGAGCCGGCCCAGCTCGACGGCCTGCTGCTCGTCGGCCACCCAGAGCACGTCGACGCCGGCCAGGTCGCACATGCGGGCCAGACGGGACTGCTCGGACGACCCGCCGCGGACCACGACCCCCAAGCGCACCAGGCGCCCGGCCGGCGGCTGGACGGCAGCGACCATTGACGACCTCCTGCGGGCGAGCGGGTGGGTGAGCCTGCCGAGAGCTCTCAGGGCGTTCGCAAAGCGCACGATTGTTCGGTAACCGCACCCTACTACAGTGCCGGATGGTGATCGGAGGCCCGAGCCCGCTGTTCGACCGGCTCGTGCGCCTCGCCGACCTCCTGCGCCGAGGTGGGCTCCAGGTCTCCACGGGGGAGCTGATCGATGCCTGCCACGCGCTCGAGCACCTCGACCTGATGGACCGCACGGCGCTGCGGGCCGGGCTGCGGGCGACGATGGTGAAGGAGCCCTTGGCCGCGGCGCAGTTCGACCGTGCCTTCGCCGTCGTCTTCCGCGTCGACGAGAAGGACGGCCTCACACCCGACGGGCTCGCGGCGGACGGCGGCGCGAACGCGCCGCCCGCGACCGAGCGGACGACCGGTTCGGCGGCGGCGCCCGCGCCGGCGGGACTGGCCGAAGCCATCCTCCACGCGCTCGAGGGCGGCGACCAGGACGAGCTGCGGTTCCTCGCCGCGCGGGCCGTGGACCTCCACAGCGGCATCGGCGCCCACGAGGGGTCGCAGCGCTACTTCCTCCACCGCGTGCTCCGGGCGGTCGATCTGACCACGATGCTGACGACGGCCATGCAGCGCCTCCGCCGCGGCGCGACCGAGCAGCTGACGGAGCTGGAGCTGCTGCTGCAGCGCAAGGAGCTGGCCCGTCTGCTGGAGGAGTTCCGGCGGGAGCTGGCGGCCCAGATCGCCGACCGGCTCATGGAGGGGGGCGCTCCCCCGCCGCTTTCGGAGCCTCCGATGACCCGCGACCTGCTCGAGCTGTCCGCGGTCGAGCTGGACGAGCTGCGGCGGACGGTCCAGCCGCTCGCCCGGCAGCTCGCCGCCCGCATCGGCCGCCGGCGGCGCCAGCAGGCGACGGGCCGGCTGGATGCCCGCACGACGGCGCGGCGGTCGCTGCAGTCGGGCGGTGTCCCCCTCGACCCGGCCTGGCGCAAGCGCCATCCCCACCGGCCCGAGGTCGTGGTCCTGTGCGACGTCTCCGGCTCCGTCTCCGAGTTCGCGCAGTTCACGTTCACGCTCGTCCACGCGCTCCACGCGGAGCTGTCCCGGGTGCGCAGCTTCGCCTTCGTCGACGGGATCGTCGAGGTCACGGACCTCTTCGCCGCCGCCACGCACGACATCCATGTCGCCCGCCTGCTCGAACGGCGGGGGCTCATCGCCGGCGACGGCCACTCCGACTACGGCCGGGCCTTCGAGCTGTTCTGCCGGCAGCACCTGGACGGCGCGGTGACGCCCCGCACGACCGTCCTCGTGACCGGCGACGCGCGCACCAACTACCGCCCCGCGGGCGTCGTCCCCTTCCGCAGCCTCTGTCAGCGGGCCCGACGGGTCTACTGGCTCAACCCCGAGCCCCGCGACGAGTGGGACACCGACGACTCGGCCATGACGAGCTACCAGACGAGCTGCGCTGGCGCCTACGAGGTGCGCACCCTGCGCCAGCTGGCCGACGCCATCGCCGCGGTCGTGTAGCGCGGACCGCGGGCGGACGGCGACGGCGCGTGACGCCGGAGCGGCCTGGAGGCCGACCTGGCCCGGCCGGCCAGAGGAGGATGGACACGACCGCCGCGCCTCGGTCACCCTGAGACGATGCGGGCGACACCATCGACGACGGTGACGAGGGCGGTGGTCGCGGTCGCGGTGGCCACCGTCGCGGTGACGGCGGCCGTGGTGGGTGGAGGGCGCAGCAGCGCCCAGGCTCCCCCGCCGGCGCCCGCGGAGACCGCGACGGTCACGAGCGACGGGCGGACCCTCGACGCGCCGGCCACCAACCGGCGAGGCACCGACGGCGCCGCGGGCCGATCGGGCCTCGACCCGAGCGCGACCGACGTGCCCACGATCGGGCCGCTGTCCGCCGGCGGCGCGCAGTCGATCCTCGGCCCGGACAACCGGAAGCTGGTGGCGGACACGACCGCCAAGCCGGCGCGGATGGTGGCGCTCATGACGCTGGCCGGCAACCAATGGTGCACGGGCTTCATGATCAGCGCCGACACGCTCGTGACGACCGGCCACTGCGTCTACGACATCGCCACCAACGCCTTCCTCGACCCGAGCCAGATCGCCGTGTACCCCGGCTACGACTCGACGCGGGCCAACCCCGCGCCCTACGGCGGCTGCTCGGCCCGGCTGTTGCTCAGCACCGTCGGGTGGACCGTCAGCCACAGCGACGAGTACGACTACGGCGCGGTCAAGCTCGCCTGCACGATCGGCCAGCAGACGGGCTGGTTCGGCTGGTGGTACCAGACCGCCTCGCTCGACGGAACGCAGAGCCGGAACACCGGCTACCCGGGCGACAAGCCGCTCACGCAGTGGAAGTCGACCGACACGATCCGGGTCAGCGAGCCCCACCGCCTCTACTACGCCAACGACACCTACGGCGGCAATAGCGGGTCGCCGATCTTCACCAGGCGCCGCGGCAGCGCGTCAGCGTGCGGCGGCTGGTGCGTCATGGCCGTCCACGGCTACGGCACGTACGGCGCCTACCCGACCAGCAGCTACAACCATGGTGTCCGGATCACGAAGGAGGTCTCCGACACCTTCTTCGCCTGGAGGGCCCTGTAGGCCAGCGGCCGACGAGCGCAGCCGCGCCGCCGCGCCGGTCAGGGCGTCACTCCGCTCAGGCCGTGGCGGCCGACTGCACGGCTCGGACCAGCTCGTCGGTGGAGCGGAAGGTCAAGCCGGCGATGGCCTTGTGGGCGTAGCGGACGATGCCGTCAGGGCCGATCACGAACACGGATCGGCGGGGGAAGCCGAGCGGTCCGAGCGTCCCGTACCTGCCCGCGACCGCCTTGTCCGTGTCCGCCAGCAGGGGGAAGCCGAACCCGCCGTGCTTGGCGGAGAACCGCTCGTGGCTGGCCACGTCCTGTGCGCTGATGGCCAGCACCTGTGCGCCGAGCTCGCTGAAGGAGGAGATGTCGTCGCTGTAGCTGGTCAGCTGCTTGGTGCAGACGGGCGTGTCGTCGCCCGGGTAGAAGACGAGCACGACGGTGCGGCCCCGGTAGTCCGAGAGGCTGTAGTCCTGGTCGTTCGTGCCGGGCAGCGTGAAGTCGGGCGCCTCGTCACCGACGGCGACGGCCACGTCAGGCCTCCACCGACGAGACGATGTCGTCAGGGATCGCTCCCACTTCCTCAGTGCTCATGGGGTCTCCGCTCCCTACCTGTCGCCGTTCCCACCGAGGGTAGCGACCCGGCACCCGGAGGCACGCCTCGGCGACTCAGGATCGCCCGGACGGCCGCCGGGCTGCGCTCCAACCGAAACCCTGTCTGACCACGGCGAATAGCCTGGCGCCAGTCCCTCGACGAGGAGGAGGAAAGCTGTGAAGGGTCTTCAGTTCAAGCTCGCGTCCGCCGTCGCGACCGCTGGGGTGCTTGTGGCCGTGGGAGCTGTCGCCGCGGCCTCAGGAGGTGGTGGGAAGCTCGACGAGGCGCTCAGCGGCTACCAAGAGGTGCCCGCGCTCTCCACGACGGGCGCCGGGGAGTTCCACGCGACCATCTCCGACGACGATCACGCGATCCGGTACCGGCTCACCTTCAGCCGTCTCGAGACCGACGCGACCCAGGCCCACATCCACTTCGAGAACGCGACGAACAACGGGGCCATCGTGGTCTTCCTCTGCTCGAACCTCGGGAACGGACCGGCCGGGACGCAGGCCTGCCCGGCGGCCGGGGGCACCATCCAGGGGACGATCCGTCCCATGGACGTCGGCGCGGGTGCGGCGGACCAGGGGATCGATGCCGGAGAGTTCCAGGAGCTCCTCCGCGCCATCCGGGCTGGCGCTACCTACGTGAACGTCCACAGCGTCGGACACCCTGGGGGAGAGATCCGAGCCCAGCTCGACTGAGGCCACCGCCGCGCCAGCGAGCGCGTGGCCCGGCGGGTGCTCAGACCGAGATCCCGGTCAGGATCTCGTCCGGGATGTCGAAGTTGGAGTAGACGTCCTGCACGTCGTCGTGCTCCTCCAGCGCGTCCATGATGCGGAGGATCCTCTTGGCCTCCTCCGGGTCGGTCACCTCGACCGTGGTCGACGACACCATCGTCGACTCGGCCGAGACCACGGTCAGCCCGGCCGCCTCCAGCGCCTCCCGCACCTCCTCGGTGGCCTGCGGCTCGCATGTCAGTCGCCACTCGTCACCGTCGTCCACGATGTCCTCGGCACCGGCGTCCAGCGCGGCGAGCATGACGTCGTCCTCGCTGGCCGAGCGCGGCACCAGGATCACGCCCTTGCGGGAGAACTGCCAGGAGACCGCGCCGGGTTCGGCCATGGAGCCGCCCATGCGGGAGAAGACGCTGCGCACCTCGGCCCCGGTCCGGTTGCGGTTGTCGGTCAGCACGTCGATCAGGAGCGCCACGCCGCCCGGCGCGTAGCCCTCGTAGGTGATCGACTCGTAGGTCACGCCCTCCAGCTCGCCCGTGCCCCGCTTGATGGCGCGGTCGATCGTGTCGATGGGGACCGAAGCGGCCCGGGCCTTGGCGTACATCGTGCGCAGGGTGGCGTTGGCCTCGATGTCGCCGCCGCCTTCGCGGGCCGCCACCTCGACCTGGCGGATGAGCTTGGCGAACAGCTTGCCCCGGGCCTTGTCCTTGGCCCCCTTCTGGTGCTTGATCGTGGCCCACTTGGAGTGTCCGGACATCTAGTTGACCTCCTGCAGGAAGCGAGCGTGGATCCTTGGGTCGCCGGAGAGCTCCGGGTGGAACGCGGCGACGGTGATCGGGCCCTGGCGAGCGAGCACGACCCGGCCGTCCCGTTCGGCCAGGGGTTCCACGTCCGGGCCGACCCGCTCGACGCCGGGCGCGCGGATGAACACCGCGTGGAAGGGCGGGTCGCCGAGCTCGGGGACGTCGAGGTCCGTCTCGAAGCTGTCGACCTGGCGGCCGTACGCGTTGCGCCGGACCGCGAGGTCGATGGCCCCGAACGAACGCTGATCGCTGCGGCCGTCGAGCACCTCGACGGACAGGAGGATCATGCCGGCGCACGTGCCGAGGACCGGCAGGCCATCGGCCAGGCGCTTGGCGATGGGGTCGAACAGGCCCGAGGACTCGAGCAGGAGCGACATCGTCGTCGACTCCCCGCCCGGCATCACCAACGCATCGACCCGCTCCAGCTGTGCGGGCGTGCGGACCTCGACCGGGTCGACGTCGAGCTCAGCGAGGACGCGGGCGTGGGCGGCGAACGCCCCTTGCAGCGCCAGCACCCCGACGCGCGGCCGCACCTGGGGGCCTCGAGCAGTCGCAGGTCACGATCGGCTACCAGCCGCGGTCGGCCAGCCGGAGCTCGAGGTCGTCCATGCCGATGCCGGTCATGGGCGTCCCGAGACCCCTGCTCACCTTGGCCAGGATGTGGGCGTCGCGGAAGTGGGCTGTGGCCTCGACGATGGCCTTGGCCCGTGGCGCCGGATCGGCGCTCTTGAAGATGCCGGAGCCGACGAAGACGGCCTCCGCGCCGAGCTGCATGGCCAGCGCGGCGTCGGCCGGGGTGGCGATGCCGCCGGCGCAGAACAGGGGCACCGGTAGCCAACCGGTCTCCGCCACCTCCTGGACGAGCGGCAGGGGCGCCTGGAGCCGCTTGGCCCAGTCGAACAGCTCGGCCGAGTCGGCCTGGGTCAGCTTGCGCATGTCGCCGGTGATCGAGCGCAGGTGGCGCACGGCCTCCACGATGTTGCCGGTGCCCGCCTCACCCTTCGAGCGGATCATGCACGCCCCCTCGCCGATGCGCCGCAGGGCCTCACCCAGGTTCGTCGCGCCGCAGACGAAGGGCACCGTGAACGCCCACTTGTCGATGTGGTGGGCCTCGTCGGCCGGGCTGAGGACCTCGGACTCGTCGACATAGTCGACGCCGAGCGCTTCCAGGATCTGCGCCTCGACGAAGTGGCCGATGCGGGCCTTCGCCATGACCGGGATCGTGACTGCGTCCTTGATGCCCTCGATCATCTCGGGGTCGCTCATGCGGGCCACGCCCCCGTCGGCCCGGATGTCGGCCGGCACCCGCTCCAGCGCCATGACGGCGGTGGCGCCGGCGTCCTCGGCGATCCGCGCGTGCTCGGGCGTCACGACGTCCATGATCACGCCGCCCTTGAGCATCTCGGCCAAGCCCCGCTTGACGGGGAACGTGCCGGTCTGGGCCGGCGGTCGGGAGCGGGTCTGGTCGGCCATGCCCTCAGTCTAGGCGGCGCCCTCCGTCTTCCCCGAGGCTGATCCCGCCCCGCCGATCACGCGTTCATGGCCGACCTGACCGCACTGGTTGCGGCTGGATCGGCCATGAACGGAGAGGGGACGGCTGGTGGCGGCCCGCCCGACCCGACGCTCGAACCGCGCCCGGTCAGGCGTAGGTGACGTTGGTGACGCCGGCCTCCGCCAGCTCGATCCACGTCCGCCCGGGGGTGAGCAGGACGGGCTGGCCGCCGGCGTCGGTGAACGTCGCGGGCTTGTTCACGTCGGGGCGCGACCAGTGGCCGGAGATCAGCTTGCCGTCAGTGAAGATCCACGCGTCGCCGTCGCCCACGGTCACCGCCTCGGGAGAGCGGGCGTCGGCGGAGCTGGACTGGTAGGGGACGAACTGCACGACCACGTTGGCCGCGTTGACGGGCACGCCGGCCGCGTCGACGTGGGGAGCGCCGTACTCGCTGCGGATCCACAGGCCCTGTCCGGCGTCCCACGCCCAGTGGACCGGCACGCTGTTCATCCCGGCGTCGATGAGGGTCACGGGCTGGCCCGCGGTCGACGGCGTGCCGACCGGCCGGTAGCTGAAGAACGGCATCGGCGCGACCTGACCGGCCTGGACCTGGCTGTAGATGGTGGGGGTCCCCTCGTTGAACAGGGTGTGCTCGGTGGCGACGCTGCGACCCCGGCGGTCGCGGTAGAAGCCGGGACCCTGGCCGTAGGCCATGCTGATGGCGTTGGCTCCGCCGATCTCCCGCACCACGTTGCGGTTGCCGCCCGACCAGACGAAGAGCGGCCGGTTGAGCTGGTCGAGGAGGTCGACGTCGGTGGAGCGGGCCGAGCGGATGGGCCCGACCGGTCCCGCGTCGGTCGACTGGAAGATGGTGAAGAACCGGGTGATGCCCTCGACGATCTCCTCGTAGACGATGTCAGCCTGGTTGAGACCGGCCTGGGGCCGCGCGTCCGTGTGGTTGTCGATCTTGACGACGATGGCCGGCCGCAACGTCGCCAGCGCATCGGGCGCCGGGAGGCCGGTCAGCGGATAGACGGGAGGTGGCACCGTCGTCGTCGGGGCGATGGTGGTGGTCGTCGTGGCCGCCGTCGTCGTCGTGGCCTCGGTCGTCGTCGTGGACGCCGCGGTCGTGGTGGACGCGTCCGTCGTGGACGCGCTCTTGCCGCTGCCGCCGCTGCACGCTGCGAGCACCGCCGCGGTGGCCATGGCCAGCGCCATGGCGCGCCGGGTCGGGGTCCTCAGGATCGTGGTCATCGGTACCTCAGAGCTCACGGAGGGCGGCGATGCGCTCTTCCAGTGGGGGGTGCGTGTCGAACAGGTTGTTGAAGGAGCCGAACTTGCCCCGGTCGCCCACGCCCGACATCGGCTGCTCGATCCAGAGGTGGGCGGTCGCCTTGGACGCGGAGTGGGTGACCGTCGTGTCGGCCAGCAGCTTCTCGAGGGCGGAGATCAGCCCGGGCGGATAGCGGGTCATCTGCACGGCGGAGGCGTCGGCGAGCGCCTCCCGGCGGCGGCTGATCGCCGCCTGCATGGCCTTCCCCAGCAGAGGGGCCAGGAAGATGAAGATGATGCCGAAGATGGCGAGGGGGTTGTTCCCGTCGTTGCGGTCGCCTTCGCGCCGCACCCGGCCGCCGTTCCAGAACATGGTGCGCAGGGCGATGTCCGACAGGAGCACGACCGCGCCGACGAGCGTCACGGCGATGGTCGAGACGAGGATGTCGTAGTTCTTGATGTGGCTGAGCTCGTGGGCGAGCACGCCCTCCAGTTCCACCCGGTTCATCTTCGCGAGGAGGCCGGTGGTCACGGCGATGGCGGCGTGGCGCGGGTTGCGCCCGGTGGCGAAGGCGTTGGGCGCCGGGTCGTCGACGATGTAGATGCGGGGCATGGGCAGGCCGCTGGCGATGGTCAGCCCCTCGACCAGGTTGTAGAGCCGGCGGTACTCGGCCGGGTCGGCCGGCCGGGCCCGGCTGACCGCCAGGGCGACGGCATCGGCCTTCCAGTACGACGCGAACGCCAGGACCCCGCTGACGACGAGGGCGATGACCGTTCCCTGCCAGCCGTAGCCGAACACGATGCCGAAGGCCGCGCCGACGAGGGACACCACGAGCACGAAGCCGGCGACGAGGATGATGCTGCGGCGCTTGTTGGACGCGATGAGCTCGTACATGGGGGGGGTCAGGCGGTGCGGTGGACGGTCAGAACTGCACGGTGGGGGTGTCTCGTGAGCCCTCTTCCGCCTCGAAGTACTCGCGGGGCTTGAAGCTCATCCGGTTCGCGATGACCGAGGCCGGGAACTTCTGGATGCCGGTGTTGTAGGTCAGCACGGCGTCGTTGTAGAACTGCCGCGCGTAGGCCACCCGACCCTCCGTGGCGGAGAGCTCCTCTTGCAGCGACAGGAAGTTCTGGTTGGCCTTCAGGTCGGGGTAGGCCTCGGACAGGGCGAACAGCTGGCGCAGGGCCCCGGTCACCTGGTTCTCGGCCTGGGCCGCGGCGACGGGTGTCGTGGCGGTCATGGCCGCGTTGCGAGCCTGGACGACCGCGTCGAGCGTGCCCCGCTCGTGGGCGGCGTAGCCCTTGACGGTCTCGACCAGGTTCGGGATGAGATCGTGGCGCCGCTTCAGCTGCACGTCGATCTGCGACCAAGCGTTCTCGACCCGGTTGCGCTTGGTGATCAGGCCGTTGTAGAGGCCCAGCCCAGCGAGGACGAGGATGACGATGAGGACGATGAGGACGATCAACCAGATCATGACGGAGTCATGATACGGCGCACCCACCGCGGAACCCGGGCACCCGTGCGTCCGCTCGCCGCGGCCAGGGCCCGCTCGGCGACGAGGGCCTCGTACCGGTCGACGTACTGCAGGGCGAGCGAGCGCATCGAGAACACCTCGGCTCGCGCTGAGCCGCTCAGCCGCAGGGTGTCGGCCAGCTCGGCGTCCTCCAGCACCCGCTTGAGCGCGGCGGCGAGGGCCGCGGTGTCCCCGGGCGGGGTGAGGAGGGCGTCCACGTCGGGCCGGGCCACCCGCCGGTAGCCGGGCAGGTCGGAGGCGACGATCGGCGTCCCGGCGGCCATCGCCTCGATGAGCACCACGCCGAAGGACTCGCCTCGGAGGGAAGGGGCGCAGAAGACGTCGGCCGAGGCCAGGCGGGCGATCTTGTCCTCGTCGCTGAGGCGCCCGAGCCACTCGATGCGCGGGTCGTGAGCGAACTGCGCGCGCAACGCCTCGGTGTCCGGCCCGTCGGAGGCGACCCAGCAACGCACGTCGTCCGACAGCTCCGCGAGGGCGTTCAGCAGCACCTCGAGCCCCTTCCGGGGCTCGTGGCGCCCGCAGAACATGACGGTAGGCCCGGTGCGGGCGATGGGTCGGAAGTGGCGGTAGCGCTCGAGCTCGACACCGTTGAAGAGGACGTCGTACGTGCCGCCGAAGTACCGCTCGGCCAGCTCGCGGGCATCGTCCGACACCGCCACGCGCAGGTCGAGCCGGCCAGCGAGCCAGTTCAGGCTGCGGTTGGCGACGCGGTACGACGTGCTGTCGCCGGCGGCATGGAACGTGCCCACCGCCGGCGCCGGGTGCATGACGAGCGTGGTCATGGTCGGCCCGGGGGCGAGGGGCTCGTGGAGGTGGAGGACGTCGAAGGCCTCGTCGGCCAGCGCCCGGATCGTCCGCAGCGCGCACGATGGGTCCGGCGCGAGCGGAGCCACCGAGCCGTTGGCCGCCGTAGGGATGGAGTCCCCCAACGGGATGACGAACAGCTCGGGCGGTGGCCCGTCGCACGGCGCGAGAACACGCGCCTCATGGCCCAGCTCCCGCAGCACACGGGCCAGGCCGAGCACCTGGCCCTGCACGCCACCCGGGACGGTGAGGCTGTACGGGCAGACGAGGCCGATGCGCACCGACGGAACCGTACCCGCGGGCCGCCCACAACACGGTTGACCGGGGGCAGGTACCGTTCGGCACCCATGCCCGACAACCCCCTGCCTGCGCTCTCCCTCGTCGCCCCGCCCGGCAAGCGCCAGGCCATCCTCGACCTCGCGGTGGAGGCCGAGCAGCGGGGCTTCGGCGGCATCGCGTGCCCGAGCCTGGGCAGCGCCATGAGCCTGTGCGTCTCGCTCGCCCACGTCACGCAGCGCATCCCGTTCTGGACGTCGATCCAGCCCATCTACCTCGCCCTCGCGGCCGAGACTGCAGGCACGGCCAGTCATCTCCACGAGGTGTCCGGCGGCCGGTTCCGGCTCGGCCTCGGCGTCAGCCACGCGCCGGTCCACGCCCGCCTCGGCGTGCAGCCCGGGCGCCCGCTGTCGGACGTGCGGGACTACGTGGCCGCGGTCCGCGCCATCGCCCGCGACCAGACGCCCCCGATCTACCTCGCCACCATGCGAGACCGGATGCTGGCCCTCGCCGTCGAGATCGCCGAGGGCGCGATCTGGGCCAATGCGGCACGCAGCGCGCTGCCGGACCAGCTCACGCGGGTCCCCGGCGCGGCCGAGGACGGGTTCTTCCGGGCCAACATGATCCCGACCGTCATCGACGACGACCGCGCCGCGGCGGACGCGGTCAACCGCCGGACGATGACCGGCTACGTCACGCTCCCGAACTACCGCAACTACTGGCGCGATGCCGGCTACGGCGACGAGATGGCGGCCATCGAGGAAGCGCTCTCGGCCGGCGAACGCGACCGCGTGCCCGAGCTGATGTCGGATCGCTGGCTGCACGACGTGACCCTCAGCGGATCGGCGGCCCAGGTGCGCAAGGGGCTGCAGGCGTGGGCCGACATCGGGGTCCTGCCGATCGCCGTGATGTCCTCGACCTCGGGCGGCCAGGCCAAGGCCGTCGGCGAGCTGTTCGCGGCCTACTGAGTCTTCGTCGCCCTCCTCCGCGGAGCGAGGGTTGGCTCCTACTCGCTTCGCTCGGCAAGACCTCGGGCCGCGCTGCGGTGCGCCGGCTCAGCCCGGACGCACCGGCTTCGGGTCCTCGGCGGTCAGCGCCGGGCGAGGCGGACCGGACGAGAGCGCCCGCCAGAGCGCCGGGTAGCTGGCGTACTCCAGGCCCTCGGCGACGTAGCCCGAACGCACCAGCTCGCGGTGGTAGCGGGGCAGGTGGCGCATGGGGATCCCGCTGTCGCAGTGGTGGGCGAGGTGCCAACCGATCCAGTAGGGGACGAGCACGAACCGGGCCGGCGCGTGCTGCCGGACCGAGTGCGTGGTCCGGCGGCGGTCGATCGATCGCGTCATGCCGCCGTGCTCCGCGATCGCCCGCAGCCGGTTGATGACCCGCCAGAGCGTCATGTACGGCAGGAACCAGAGCAGCCAGTAGACGAGGGGATGGCCGGCCAAGGCCGACAACGCCGCCAGCCCGAGCTGCACCGCGATGATCGAACGGGCCGCGCGCCGGGTGCCGGGGTCGCTCGAGCGGGTGGCCCGGAACAGGCCCTCGAGCAGCTTCCATCCTGTCTGGCCGGTGGCGTCGCGCCAGAGCTTTCGGCGGAAGGAGTCCGGCGGGATGGGATACCCGACGTAGAGCGGCATGTCGGGTTCTTCCGGCCCGAACTCTTCGCGGTGGTGCGCCATGTGGGCCCGGCGGTACTGGTCGGTCGGCGCAAAGGAGGGGTAGCCGAGCAGCCACCGGCCGACCCAGTCGTTCGCCGCCTTGTTGCGGAACAGCAGGCGATGGGCGGCCTCGTGCATCAGCGCGGCGAGCTGCGCGTGTGCTCGGCCCATGAGCACGAACGCCAGGAGGTAGGCCCACCACCCGCCGATCCACACCGCAGCGACGATGATCCCGAGCGTCTGCGCGTAGGTGCTCACGACGCTCACCGCGTTGCGGAACGAGGGGACGCGGCGCAGGTCAGCTCGCAGCGGCGCGATCGCCCGTCCGGTCGGGAGGATGCAGCCGTCCGGCGCGGGCACGGTGAGCAGCTCTTCCGCGGGGAGCATCGTGGTGAGGGTGGTCATCGCCACGACGACATCTTACACTTCCTCGACAGATGCCGTCACGACGTAATGCCTTGGAGGCGCCGGACTCGGCGGAGCGCGCCATGGGTCGCTCCGCCCGGCGCCAGCACGGCCCCCTGCCCCGGCCCCTGTCGCCTCGATCCGTCATCGCCAGCCTGCTGCTCGGCATCCACCCCCCTCGCCTGCAGGGGGCGCTCCTCGTGCGTTGGTGCGGGCTGCTCGGCATCGCCGAGGGCACGACCCGGGTGGCGCTCTCCCGCATGGTCGACGCCGGGGAGCTGTCGACGGAGGCCGGACGCTACGAGCTGGCCGGCCCGCTGCGAGCCCGGCAGGCCGGCCAGGACTGGTCGCTGGCGCCCGTGCTGTTGCCGTGGTCGGGCGGGTGGGAGCTCTGGGTGGTGCGCCCCGGCGCCCGCGACGCGCCGAGTCGGGCCGCGCTCCGGCGCGCCGCGGCAGCCGCCCGGCTCATCGAGCGGCGTGACGGCGTGTGGGGACGGCCCGACAACCTTCCGCGGGAGGCGACGCCTGCAGCGGCCCGGGAGCTGATGAGCGCGCAGGCTGAGCGGTGGTCCGCTCACCCCGACCCGAACGAGGCGTTCGACGTCGCCGCCGAGTTCTCGCTCCCCGCCGCGGCCGAGCGTGCCCACCGCCTCGTCCAGGACCTGGAGCCGGTCACCCGCGCGCTCGCCGGGGGCGACCTGGACCAGCTCGCGCCGGCGTTCGACCTCGGCGCAGCCGCGCTCCAGCAGATCCGCCGCGATCCGCTCCTGCCACCCGAGCTGGCCGGACCCGGTTGGCCGGGTCCGGAGCTCCGCGCCGCGTACGTCGAGTACCAGGACGCCTTCGCCGCCGCAGCCGGCTCGTGGTTCGCCGCAGTCCGGGCCGAGCCCTCCGGTCGACGGTAGGCGGGGCGGGCGACGCGCCGGTCCGGACCTCACGGCTGGCCGGATCACACACGGTCCGGACGCCACCACATGGCGCGTTCTCCGGCCGCGTGGGGCACGGCACGGCCGCCGGAGGGGTCGAGATACACCCGTTCGGGGCGGTGACCAACCCCGCTGAACGGACCGGACCTGCACTAGGCTCAATCAGTCAACAGGGTTACGCTCGACGGGAGCGTGAAGGAGCGGGAGACGGCGATGGTGGCAACACGATCCGGGGCGGAGCGGGTGGTGCGGCGATGAGCAGTGGATCCGCCGACGGCCATGCTCCCGACGGTCCCGTGTTCGACCCCCCGTTGTCGCTCCCTGCGCCGCCACCGATCGAGGGCGAGGACGGCAGCCACCGCAAGCGGGTCCTGTGGGCCTTCGGCGCGGCGGCCGCGCTCTTCGGCGCCGGCATCCTCGGGCTGTCGCTGCCCAGCAACAGGAACGACGGCGTGAACGTGAAGACCGAGGAGACGGTGGGTCCCACCACCACGGCGGTGCCGACGAACGACCGCACCAGGAGCCTGGTGGCGCCGGTCTTCGCGCCCTTCACCTTCTCGGCGGCCGGCGTCGCGAACACGACGACCGTGCCGGCCGGGAACCCGAACGGCTCCCTTCCGAGCGTGTCGCCGAAGACGCTGGCCGCCCTGGCCGGCGTGGTCGCCCAGGGCGCCACCACCATCACGCTGACACCTCCTGCGCCGGTGACCAACGTCGGCCCGACCATCAACCCCACGCCGGTCGTCGTGCCGAACGGCGCGCAGCCTGGCCCGCCCGCCCCGGGGACCACGACGGGCCCGACGAGCCCGCCGACGACCAAGCCGCCGAAGCCGACCACGACCACGACGACCGACCCGCCGACCACCACCGCGGCGCCAACGACGACCGAGCCGCCGACCACCGTCATCGACACGACGACCACGGTGCCCGACACGACGACGACCGTCGTTGACACGACGACCACCACGGATCCGACCACGACGATCCCGGACACGACGACCACGACAGTGGCGGCGACGACCACGACGGTGGCGGCGACGACGACCTCGTTCGAGCCGCCGACGACCCCGGCGCCGACCGACCCGCCACCGACCGACCCTCCGCCGACGGACCCGCCGCCCACCGACCCGCCGCCCACCGACCCTCCACCGACGGACCCTCCGCCCACCGACCCGCCGCCGACCATCCCCTTCATCTGATCCGGCCGCTCCGCGCGGAGTGTGACCGGCCCTCAGCGGGCTGTGAGAGACTGCGCGGCGCCGGGCAACCGCCCGGGGAGGAGGGACGCATTGGGGGGCTGCCCACGAGCACTCGTGGCCTCATTGGGCATCACCCTGGGCGTCCTGACTGGCTGTGGTGGCGGTCGTGCGACCGCGCCCCCCACACCGAGCGCGGTCCACGACGACGCCATCACCGTCGCGTCGTTCAACTTCGTCGAGAGCCGCGTGCTCGCGGAGCTCTACGCGCAGGCGCTCGAAGCACGCGGCCTCCAGGTCCGTCGGGAGATCGGGATCGGGCCCCGTGAGCTGGTGGGACCCGCCCTGGCCCTCGGGCTGGTGGAGCTCGTTCCGGAGTACGCCGGCACCGCGCTCGGCTTCCTGAGCCTGGGTCGCGTGGACGCCACGGCCGACGTGGCCGCGACGCATCAGGCGCTCGAGCGGGCCGCCGCGGGCCGCCACCTCACGGTGCTGGACTCGGCGCCGGCCCAGAACGCGAACGCCTTCGTCGTCACCCGCGAGACCGCCGAGCGGGAGCACCTGCAGCGTCTGAGCGACCTCGCCGCCGTCGCGCCCGAGCTGACCTTCGGTGGTTCGCCCGAGTGCCCGACCCGTCCACTGTGCCTCGAGGGGCTGGAGCAGCGCTACGGGGTGCAGTTCGGCCACGTGCTCGCCCTCGACGCGGGAGGGCCCACGACTCGACAGGCACTGGAGCAGGGGGCCATCGATGTCGGCCTGCTGTTCACCACCGACCCGGCCCTCGCCACCGGCGACCTGGTGGCCCTCGAGGACGACCGGGGATTGCAGCCGGCCGAGAACGTCACCCCACTGGTGAGGACGGAGGTGGTCGACCGGTGGGGTGAGGACGTGACGGCCACCCTCGACGCGCTGTCGAACCGGCTGACGACCGACGTGCTGCGGCGCCTCGACGCCGCGGCGGCGACCGCATCACCGGCGGCGGTCGCCCGCGCCTGGCTCCGAGAGGAGGGCTTGGCATGAGCACCGGCGAGCGCACGACCGACGCCACCGCTCATCCCGATCATCCCGATCATCCGATGGCGCCGGCGCCCGTCGAGCCGACCACGGCACGCAGGAGCGGTCGCCACCGCCGGCCGTCGGGGGCCGCACCGCCGCTGCCCCGCAACCTCGGCTCGACCGGCAAGGGGCTGCTCGTCGTCCTCGCCGCGCTGTTGATCTGGGTCGTCGTCGCCGCCCTCTCGCCTGCCGCCCGCCGGGGCACCGACCGGCTCGACGCGTTCTTCCTCCGGCTCATCGCCAACCTGCGCACGCCGTGGCTGACGTCGGTGTTCCGGGGCATCGACCGGGTCGGCATCGGCTGGCTGGTGACCATCGCGTCGATGCTGCTGATCGTGGCCCTGATCGTCCTGCGCCGGTGGCGCCACCTGTTCACGTTCCTCGGCAGCGTGCTCATCCTGGAGCTGGTCGGGGTCGCCCTCATCAACGGGTTCAAGCGCCCCCGTCCCTACGACGTCACCATCCTCGACCGCTGGAAGGGGTTCTCGCTGCCCTCGCCGCCGGTGGCCGTCGTGACCATCGTCCTCGTCGGGGCCGTCTACACCCTCGTCGTGGCCGGCGCGCCCCGCCGGCGGGCGAAGATCGTCCTGGTCGCGCTGGTGACCCTGTACTCCTTCGCCCGGCTCTACCTCGCGGTGGACCACCCCTTCGACGTGATGGTGGCCATCGCGCTGGCCGCGGCCATCCCGGTCAACGCGTTCCGCTTCTTCACGCCCAACGAGGTCTTCCCGGTCGCGTACCGCAAGGGCAAGACGGCCCACCTCGACGTCACGGGCGCACGGGGCGAGGCCATACGTAGCGCCCTCCGCGACCAGCTGGGTCTGACCGTGCTCGACCTCAAGCCCGTCGGCCTCGCCGGCTCCGGCGGATCGACGCCGCTGCGGTTGCGGGTGGCGGGTGACCCCGACCAGTACCTCTTCGGGAAGCTCTACGCGATGAGCCACGTCCGCGCCGACCGCTGGTACAAGCTGGGCCGGACCGTGCTCTACGGGCGCCTCGAGGACGAGGCGCCGTTCCAGTCCGTCCGGCGGCTGGTCGAGTACGAGGACTACACGTTGCGCCTGGTGCGGGACGCCGGGATCCACACCGCGGCCGCCTACGGGATCGTCGAGATGACGCCCGAGCGCGAGTACCTGCTCGTCACCGAGTTCTTCAACGGTGCGCGCGAGATCGGCGAGGTCGAGGTCGACGACGACCTCATCGACCAGGGGTTGCTGCTGGTGCGCCGCCTCTGGGACGCCGGCCTGGCTCACCGCGACATCAAGCCGGCCAACCTCCTCGTCGGCGACGGTGAGCTGCTGCTCATCGACGTGGCCTTCGCGCAGGTGCGTCCGTCGCCGTGGCGGCAGGCCATCGACCTGGCCAACATGATGCTCGTCCTCGCCGTTCGTTCGGACAGCCAGCGCGTCTACGACCACGCGTTGCGCAGGTTCACGCCCGAGGAGATCGCCGAGGCCTTCGCCGCCACCCGGGGCGTCGCCAGCCCCACGCAGCTGCGGGCGATGATGAAGGAGGACGGCCGCAACCTGATCGCCGAGTTCCGGGCCCTCGCCCCGCCCCGGCGCCGCATCTCGCTGCAGCGCTGGAGCGTGAAGCGCGTCGCCCTTGCGGTCGCCATCCTCATCGGTGCCTTGCTGGCCGTGCAGGCCGTCTTCGGGCTCTTCGTCCCCGCGCAGGTCGAGGGCGGTGGAAACCCCTCGTGCGGCACGAGCAACAGCATGATCCTCATGGCCCAGTCCGTTCCGACGGCCACCTCGCTGCCGTGCGTGAGCGCCCTTCCGGCCGGATGGCACCAGGGTGGCCTCAAGACCAAGCGGGGCCTGTCGACGTTCTGGCTCGGCTTCGACCCGTCCGGCCACCACGCCGTCGAGGTCACCCTGTTGCCGCCGGGCGGCTGCGCCACCGACCAGGCGGTCGAGGTGCCGAGCGACGTCGCGGGGATGCGGCGCTTCGAGCGGCCCGAGACGCTCCCGCCACGGCTGCACACGATCCGCACCTACGTCTTCGAGGGCGGGTGCGTGATCTACGACTACGCGCTGGGCGCCAAGGCCGATCCGGCACTCGTGTTCAGCGCCGACAGTGCCCTCGACTTCCAACCCCGGTCGAGGCTGGTGGCGACCGTGGCCGCTCGCACGCACGGGCTCCGGTTGTGCGGCGCCGGCGCGCCCCCGTGCATGGAGGGCGGCTGAGGGTGAGCCGGTGACCGCCGTGCTCTTCGCCACGTCCTTCGGGGGCTTCCTGCTCCGCGTCGTCCTGGCTGTCACGCTGGCCACGGTCACGACCGTCCTCTCGCTGCGACTGCTGGGCGTGCGACGAGGGTGGACGAAGGCGCTCGTCGCCGGGCTGCTGGGCTGGGGCACCGCATGGCTCCTGGCCCTGAGCCTGGTCCACTGGGACTGGGGCGCCGACGGGCTCGCGCTCCACGTCCTCGCCATCGGCATCCCGGCGACGATGGCGGCCGCGGTGACGCTGGACCTGCTCGCCCGGCCGGGCACGCTGTCGACGGGCGAGCGGTCGGGGCTCTTCACGACGCCGCGACCCTTCCGGGCCGTCCGCCGCCGCATCGACGTGCTGCTCCGCTACCGCGAGCTCATCCGGCTGGCCCGGCGCGAGGGCTTCGGCCCGGCCAGCGGCGGCCGCGCGCAGGAGCTCGCCGCGCCCACCGGCGTCCGTCTGCGCCACCTGCTGGAGGAGGCCGGCGGCGTCTCCGTGAAGCTCGGGCAGATCGCGGCGACCCGGGTCGACCTCGTCCCGCCGGACATCGCGACGGAGCTGGCCCTCCTGCAGAACCGCGTCCGGGCCGAGCCCACCGAGCGCATGCGCCCGGTCATCGAAGCCGAGCTCGGCTGCCCCGTCGAGCAGGCGTTCGCCGCGTTCGACTGGGAGCCCCTGGCCGCAGCGTCGATCGGCCAGACCTACCGCGCCCGGCTGCGCACCGGCGAGGCGGTGGTGGTCAAGGTGCAACGCCCGGACATCGAGGAGATCATGGAGCGGGACCTCGCCGCGCTGGGACTGGTGGCCAACCTGGTGCAGCGGCGTACGGCGTTCGGGCAGAGCGTGCGGTCCGGGGAGGTGCTGAGCCAGTTCGCCCGCAGCCTGCGGGCGGAGCTCGACTTCCGCCGGGAGGCCGAGGCCACGTCGGAGATGCGCGCCCTGCTCGGTCCGGACTCCGCGGTCCGCGTGCCGCAGGTCTACGGCGAGCTGTGCACCCGCCGGCTGATGGTCATCGAGGAGCTGGAGGGCTTCACCGCGGCGGACAGCACGCAGCTGGCCGAGTCCGGCATCGACCGCCAGCTGCTGGCCGAGCGCCTACTGCACTCGATGCTCGACCAGGTCCTGCGCATCGGCGTGTTCCATGCCGACCCGCACCCGGGGAACGTCTTCGTCATGAGCGACGGCTCCCTGGGACTGATCGACTTCGGCGCCGTCGGCCGCCTCGACCCCATCCAACAGCGGGCCGTCATCGACATCATGCTGGCGCTGGTCCAGCGCGACGTCAGCCTCCTCCGGGAGGGGATCGAGCAGGTGGCCGAGATGGCCGAGACGGTGGCGCCCGAGCGCTTGGAGCGGGCGTTCGCCAGACTGATGGCCGAGCACATGCGGTCGTCCGGCACGGTCGATCCGTCGATCCTGCAGGACCTGGTGGCGACATTGTCGGAGTTCGGCATCCGGCTCCCCGGCGACCTCGTCATCCTGTCCCGAGCGCTGGTGACGCTCGACGGCACGCTGCGGGTCATCTCGCCCCGGATCTCGCTGGTGGAGGCGGCCACTGCTCAGATGGGGAAGGGCGACGAGGCACCCATCCTCGACCGCGACGAGATGGTCAGGGCCGAGCTGGCCTCGATGCTCCCCCACCTGCGCCGCCTCCCGGACCGCGTGGACCGGATGCTGATGCTGGCCGGCCGGGGCGACCTCCGCATCCGCACCATCGTCGACGAGGACTCCCGGCGGATCGTGCGCACCCTCGTCAACCGGAGCCTGCTCGCGGTCATCGGCGCGGCGTTCCTCGTCGTGTCCGCCATCATGCTCGTGGCGACCGACAACGGCCCACCGGTCGCCTCGCGGGTGGGCCTGTTCGAGGTGCTGGGCTACGGAGGGCTGCTGGCCGGCAGCGTCCTGTGCCTGCGGGTCGTGGCCGGCGTCGCACGGGACGGCACGGTATGACCGAGCGAAGCGAGGTCCGTGTCATGGTGGATCGCTCGCCCCAACGCGGCCCACCGGACACCGATCCCCCTGACTCGAGGCGGACCCGGACCCGTTGCCATGACCGGAGGGTGCACCAGTGACCGACACGACGATCCTCCCGCCGCCGCCCGCGGCCGCCGGCGCACCGACGGACCAGGTGCGGCCGCCCGGCGAGCGGTACTTCCGCCACCCCGGCGACGTCGTCCGCCTGGTCATCTGGGGGCTCGCCGCGCTCCTGCTGGGCGTCTTCCTCCGCCTCGCTCCGGACACCAGCGACGGGCTGACCAGCGACCTCGGGCGCGCCGCGTCACGGGTCCCGACCGCGGTCCGGGAGCTGGCGTTGGCCCTGGCCCAGGTGGGCGCCATCGTCGTGCCCGTCGTCGTCGTGGTCCTGCTCGTGCTGCAGCAGCGCTGGCGGAGGCTGCTCGTCGGCGGGTTCGCCGGCATCGTCGGCGCGCTCGTCCTGGTGATCGCCGACCGTGTCGTGCACCTCTCCGGGCGCACGGCCGGTGGCGTCACGAGCGGGACGTGGGTGGCGTCGACCAGCTTCCCCTCCCTGGCCTACGTGTCCGGTGCGGCCGCCGCGACCGCGGTCGGCAAGGTCTGGCTGTCGCGCCCGTGGCGGCGCGCGGCCGACATCGCCATCGTGGTCCTCCTCGCGGTGATGGCGCTGGCCGGCTCCTCCGGCGTGCCCGACCTGCTCTTCGCCACGGCCCTCGGCATCGCTGTCGGGGCCGCGGTCCTCGTGGTCGTCGGCGCGCCCAACCGCCGGCCGACCCCGGCCATGGTCGCGGAGGGCCTGGCGGCGGCCGGGCTCCAGGTGCGCGACCTCACGCTCCAGCGAGCCGAAGGGGGGAGGGCACAGCTCTACGTGGCCGACGCGGCGGCCGGGCCGCCGGTCTTCGTCAAGGTCTACGCCGGGGACACCCGCGACGCCGACCTGCTCTACCGCGGCTATCGCGCGCTCGTCCTGCGAGGTCCCTCCGGCGAGTGGTCGTCACGCTCGCTGACGGCGGAGGTGGAGAACGAGGCCCTGCTGCTGCTCCTCGCCCGCCGCGACGGCGTCCGCTGCCCTGAGCTCCGAGCGCTGGCCACCCTCCCCGACCAATCGCCGGCCCTGGCGCTCGACCGCGTGCTCGGCACGCCGCTCGACACCCTCCCCGTCGAGCAGCTCGACGACCGTCTGCTCGACGCGGTCTGGCGGGAGGTCGGGGTCCTGCACGACGCCCACCTGGCCCACCGATCGCTGCGGATGGCCAACCTGGTCGTGGACGGCGACGGTCAGCCCGCCATCACCGGCCTCGGCTCGGGCGTGGTGTCCGCCACGCCCCGACAGGTCTCCATCGACCGGGCCGAGCTGCTCACCTCCCTCGCGGCCGCGGTCGGTCCGGAGCGGGCCGTCGCGTCCGCGGCCCGGTTCATCCCGCCGGACGAGCTGGCTGCCATCGTCCCCTTCCTCCAGCCGCTGGCGCTCTCGACGGCGACCCGCAAGCAGGCCTCGAAGTCGATGCTCCAGCAGCTGCGGAGCGAGATCGGCACCACCACCGGCACCGAACCACCCCCGCTCGAGCGGCTCGTCCGGGTCCGGCCCCGCACGTTGTTCATGATCGCCGCCCTGGCCCTCGCGTTCTACGTGCTGCTGCCTCAGCTGGCCAACGTCGGCGACAGCGTGCGGGCGATGGAATCGGCGAACTGGGGCTGGCTCGCGGTCGCCGTCGTCTTCTCGCTCCTGACGTACGTCGCGTCAGCGGTCGGGATGGCGGGCGGCGTGCCCGAACCCCTGCCCCCGGTCGCCAACGTGCAGGCCCAGCTGGCGTCCAGCTTCGTCAACCGCGTCACCCCGGCCAACGTCGGCGGCATGGCCCTGAACGTGCGCTTCATGCAGAAGGCCGGGGTCGAGCCGGCCAAGGCCGTGACCGGTGTGGGGCTCAACACCGCCGCCGGCGCCATCGTGCACATCGTGCTGCTGTTCGTGTTCCTGGCCTGGGCCGGGCAGGGGGGCGGCACCGGTTTCAAGCTGCCGGCCAGCAGCAAGCTCCTCGTGCTCATCGCCGTGGTGCTGGCCGTCATCGGCATCGTGCTCGCCACGAAGAAGGGCCGCCGCGTCTTCAGGACCCACGTCATCCGCTGGTTCCGGCAGTCGGTGTCCAGCATGGTGACGCTGGCCCGCTCACCGGTCAAGCTGGCCGAGCTGTTCGGCGGGTCCGTCGGCGTGACCGTCGCCTACATCGGGGCGCTCTACGCCGCGGTGCTGGCCTTCGACCACAGCATCTCCTTCGCGCAGGTCGGCGCGGTGTACCTCGGCGCGTCCATCATCGCCGCGGCCGCCCCCACGCCCGGCGGCCTCGGCGCGATGGAGGCCGCGCTCGTGGCCGGCCTGACCGGGGTCGGCGTCGACAGCGGGATCGCGGTGGCCGCGGTGCTCAGCTACCGGCTCGTCACCTACTGGCTGCCCATCCTCCCGGGCTGGCTCAGCTTCCACTCCCTCGAACGCCACAACCTGATATAGCGGGGCGAGATCGCTTCCTGCGGAAGGCAGTCAGCCCACGTTTCGGTTCCCGGAACGTCGGCTGACCACTTCGGAGGTGGTCAGGCCCGATCGCGCGAACCTGGTCAGGCGTTCCCGACCGAGCTCTCGTGCAGCGGGTCGTCGTGGACGGGGAGACCCTCGCCACCAAGGCCGAAGGCCCAGCGGCTCAGGGTCCCGACGAGGAGGCCGAGCCCCGCACCGCCAACGACGTCGAGAGGCAGGTGGGCGCCGGCGTAGATCCGGCCGAAGGCCACCACCGCGGCGACGATCCAGACGACGGGCTGCCAGCGGCGGGGAAGGGATGGCACGACCACCGCAGCCAACGCGAACGCCACCGCGGAGTGGCCGGACGCGTAGCCGAGACCGCCGGCGTGCTCGCGCAGGTGGACGCCGGCGATGTACTCGCTCGGACGCCCCCGTCCGACCAGGCCCTTGATCCACTTGGCGCTCCACCAGGCGACCTGGCTGGCCACGAGCGCAGCACCTGTCAGCCGCCAGCTGCGACTGATGATCCCGATGAGGGCCACGACGAGGAGCGAGCCGATGAGGCTGCCGCTCTGCATCGGGAGCCAGACGATCGGCCATACGAAGCCCGGCAGGTCGTTGATGTCGCTGAACAACCGCTCCTCCCAGAGCGGCACGGTGTCGCGGGCGACGACGAAGATCCAGCTGGCCGCCAGCAGCAGCGCGCCACCGAGGACGGCGATCACCTCGCCGACCCGCACCCGGGAGGAGATGCCCGACCGGGCGGGTGCGTCGTCCACCGGTCCGGACGCTAACCGCTCCTACATTGGATCCATGGCCTTCGGCCCTGTCGACCCCTCCCTCGACCTCCCCGCGCTCGAGGCGCGCGCGCTCGAGCGGTGGCGGGCCACCGATCTCGCCGGTCAGGTGCAGGCCGCTCGGGCCGGGGGGCCGCCCTGGATCTTCTACGAGGGACCGCCCACCGCCAACGGCCGCCCGGGCCTCCACCACGTCTGGGCCCGTGTGTTCAAGGACCTCTATCCCCGGTTCCGGACCATGCAGGGCCACCAGGTGCCGCGCAAGGGCGGCTGGGACAGCCACGGCCTTCCCGTCGAGATCGAGGTCGAGCGGGAGCTCGGCCTGCACTCCAAGCGGGAGATCGAGGCCTTCGGGATCGCCGAGTTCAACGAGCGCTGCCGGGAGTCGGTCACGCGGTACGTCGACGACTGGGTGGCACTGACCGAGCGGGCCGGCGTCTGGATCGACACCGACGACGCCTACTGGACGATGGACAACGACTACATCGAGTCGGTCTGGTGGTTGCTCCGGCAGATGTGGGAGGCCGGGCTGGTCTACGAGGGCCATCGGGTGACGCCTTACTGCGCCCGCTGCGGCACCGCGCTGTCCTCCCACGAGCTGGGCCAGCCGGGTGCCTACCGCGATGTGGTCGACCCGTCGGTCTTCGTGCGCTTCCCCGTCGTCGATCGCGACGTCGACCTCCTGGTGTGGACGACCACGCCCTGGACCCTGGTCTCGAACGTGGCCGTCGCCGCCGGGGCCGACATCCGCTACGTGCGGCTGCCCGCGCCCGACGGCGGGCGCGACCTCATCCTGGCCGAGGCGGCCGCGGCCCGGCGGTGGCCCGAGCTGACCCCGAGGGAGCGGTGGTTCGGGCGCGAGCTCGTCGGCTGGCGCTACCACCGCCCCTTCGACGTGCTACCCCTGGAGGGCGACGGCGAGCGGGTGGTGGCCGCCGGCTTCGTCTCCACGGACGACGGGTCGGGCCTCGTCCACCTGGCCCCGGCCTTCGGTGAGGACGACGCCGCGGTCGGGCGGGAGGAGGGACTCGCCGTCCTGAACCCGGTCGGCCCCGACGGCGCCTTCGACGACCGGGTGCCGCGGTGGCGGGGCCGGTTCGTGAAGGACGTCGACGGGGAGATCATCGAGGACCTCCGTGCCCGCGAGCTGCTCGTTGCGGAGGAGCCGTACTCGCACAGCTACCCGCACTGCTGGCGGTGCGGCACCCCGCTCATCTACTGGGCGAAGACGTCCTGGTTCGTGCGCACCGCCTCGCGGCGCGACCGGCTGTTGCGGGAGAACGAGCGCATCGACTGGCATCCCGAACACATCAAGCACGGCCGGTTCGGCAAGTGGCTGGAGGGCAACGTCGACTGGGCGCTCTCCCGGGATCGCTACTGGGGCACGCCCTTGCCCGTCTGGCGCTGCACCGATGGCCACGACACCTGCCTCGGATCGGTGCGGGAGCTCGAGCAGTGGTCCGGCCGTGACCTGGCCGGTCTCGACCTCCACCGCCCGGCCGTCGACGAGGTGACCTTCCCCTGCCCCCATGAGGGCTGCGACGCGGAGGCCCGACGCTTGCCGCCCGTCTTGGACGCGTGGTTCGACTCGGGCTCGATGCCGTCCGCACAGCACCACCACCCCTTCGCCGGCACGGAGGCCTTCGAGTCCTCGTTCCCGGCCGACTTCATCTGCGAGGCGATCGACCAGACGAGGGGCTGGTTCTACTCACTCCTCGCCGTCAACGCCCTCGTCTTCGGTACGACGCCCTACCGCAACGTGGTCTGTCTCGGCTTCATCGTCGACGCCGACGGTCAGAAGATGTCGAAGTCCCGCGGCAACGTCGTCGATGCGTCCGACATGTTCGCCCGCTACGGCGCGGACGCCCTGCGGTGGTACTTCTTCTCGGCCGGCTCGCCGTGGACCAACCGCAGGGTCTCGGGCGAGGGCATCGCGGAGGCCGCTCGGGCCACGCTGCTCACGCTCTGGAACGTGCTCGCGTTCTTCGCCGGCTACGCCGACCTCGACGGGTGGGAACCGCCCGAGGCCGACACCGACGCCGTCATCGACGACGGTGGTGCGAGCCGTCCGAGCCCCGACGCACCGACGACGGTGCTCGACCGGTGGATCCTCTCCGAGCTGGACGACGCCATCGTCGTCATCACCGCTGCCCTCGAGGGCTACGACGCCCTGACCGCGGCAGCCCGTCTCGGGCGCTTCGTCGATGACCTCTCGAACTGGTACGTGCGCCGGTCCCGCCGGCGCTTCTGGAAGGCCTCGGAGGAGACGGCGCACGCCACCCTCCACCACGTCCTCGTCCAGACGGCCCGCCTCCTCGCTCCGTTCTGCCCG
>JBKPRL010000031.1:0-5469 GCA_046734535.1 bacterium
CCGGCAGCCGTCGGGTTCCCGGGTCCGGGGCGCCGCCCGATCCGGCCGTGGCGCCGGGCGGCCAGGTGGCCGCGGGCACCGGCCGTCCGTCGACGGCCACCCAGACCTGCGCCCACTCCGCGCCCGTGCCGTCGGCGAGCAGCCGCGCCATGTGCAACGGGAGCTCGTCGGCCGGTCCGGCGGCACTCACGGCTCCGGAGAACCGCCGCAGGACGTCGTACGGCGAGGGCCGGCCGCTCCTCACGACCCGGGTGGCGAACGTCTCCAGCCGGGTCAGCACGCGATCGAACGCCAGCGCCACGAACGCGGTCGCGACCACCGAGAGCCCGACCTGGGCGGCCGTGGACCGGCCCAGCACCAGCCCGCCCCCGACGACGAGGACGAGGTAGGTCAGCCCCACGAAGCCGACCAGGCCGGCGAGCACCAGGCCGGACGCCACCCAGTCATCGCGGGTGCGGCGCCGCAGGGCCCGGGGCCAGCTCATCCCCGCAGTGTGCTCGCTCCGCGACCTCCGCGGGAGGGCGCTACCCCACCCCCGGGGGTGGGGCTGTCCACACGGGGCAGCCGCCGGACCCGAGCGGCCAGCGCCGCCGGCGCTGCGGCTGGCTCGATCGTCGCGGACCCGCCGGTTCCGGTGTCCTCGTAGTACCGCCCGAACCGGGCGGCCACCCACCAAGGAGACAACCTGAGATGTCCACCATCACCACCACCCTCACCCCGCAGCAGGCCACCACCGGTACCCCGGCTCCGGCGGCCCGCGCCGTCGGCGTCACCAAGCTGTACGGCGCCGGGGATGCCTCCGTGGCAGCCCTGGACGACGTGTCCGTGGCCCTGGACCGGGGTCGCTTCACGGCGATCATGGGTCCGTCCGGCTCCGGCAAGTCGACCCTCTTGCACATGCTCGCGGGTCTCGACCGCCCGACGTCCGGGGAGGTCTACATCGGCGACACCGAGATCACCTCCCTGCGCGACCGGAAGTTGACCACGCTCCGCCGCGACCGGATCGGCTTCATCTTCCAGTCGTTCAACCTGCTCCCGACCCTGACCGCCGCGGAGAACATCGTGCTCCCGATGCGGATCGCGGGCCGGCGGCCGGACCCCGACTGGGTCGCCTCCATCGTCGAGACCGTCGGCCTCGCCGGCCGGCTCGAGCACCGTCCGGCCCAGCTGTCCGGCGGCCAGCAGCAACGTGTCGCCGCGGCTCGTGCCTTGGCGTCCCGGCCGGAGATCGTCTTCGCCGACGAGCCGACCGGCGCGCTCGATTCACGCTCCGGCGCCGAGCTGCTCCGCTTCCTCCGCTCCGCGGTGGACGAGCTCGCCCAGACCGTCGTCATGGTCACCCACGACCCGACCGCGGCGGCGTACGCCGACCGGGTCCTCTTCCTCGCCGACGGCCACATCGTCGACGAGCTGCTCGCCCCGTCCGCCGAGGACGTCCTGGACTACCTGAAGAACCTGGGAGCCTGACGATGTTCACTGCAACCTTCCGAAGCATGGTGGCGCACAAGCTGCGCCTCCTCCTGACGACAGCGTCGATCGCCCTGGGCGTGGCGCTCCTCGCCGGCACGCTGATCCTCACGAACACGATGGGGATCGCCTTCGACATGCTGTTCGGCAAGATCGGGTCCGGCACCGACGCGGTGGTCCGCACCACGGCGCCGTACACCCAGACCGAGGGCGTTGGCACCAACCGCGGCCCGATCGACGCGGCCGTGCTCGACCAGGTGCGCCAGGTCGACGGCGTCCGTGTCGCCGAGGGATCGGTCCAGGGCTACGCGCTGCTGACCGACACGGACGGCAAGGCGATCACCACCAACGGTGGCGCCCCGACCAACGGCTACAGCATGCCCTCCGACGAGGAGCTCCGCGGCGACGTCGAGCTGCTCAGCGGGCACGCCCCCACCAATGGTCACGAGGTGGCGATCGACGCCACCAGCGCCGAGAAGCACCACGTTCCTCTGGGGGCGACCATCAAGGTCCTTTTCCAGGGACCGACGCAGGAGTTCACGGTCGTCGGCACGGTCGGCTACGGCGACGGGATCAAGGACCTCGGCGGCACCACGTCGGCGTACTTCGACCCGGCCACGGCGCAGCAGGTGCTGGGCACGCCCGGCACCTTCGACCTCATCCAGGTCAGCGCCGAGAAGGGCGTGAGCCAGGCCGAGCTCGCCAAGCGGCTGTCACGGGTGATCCCTGCGGGCACCGAGGCAGTCACCGGAGCAGCCGTTGCGAAGGAGAACGCCGACGCGACCAAGTCGAACTTCCAGATCGTCGGCATCCTCTTCGGGATCTTCGCCGGCATCGCGCTCTTCGTCGGCTCGTTCATCATCTGGAACACCTTCACCATGACCGTCACCCAGCGGTCGCGTGAGATCGCGCTCCTGCGGGCCATCGGCGCCAAGCGCCGCCAGGTCCTGGGAAGCTTGCTGCTCGAGGCCGTCGCGCTCGGCCTGTTGGCCTCTGCGGCCGGGTTCGGGCTCGGGATCGGTGTCGCGAAGGGGCTCAAGTGGCTCATGGACAGCGTCGGACTGGCCCTGCCGTTCACCTCGCTGCAGATCGAGGCCAGCCAGGTCCTGATCTGCCTCGCGGTCGGCGTGGGCGTCACGGTGGCGTCCGCGATGGTGCCGGCTCGCCGCGCCACCAAGGTGCTGCCGATCGAGGCGCTGCGCGAGTCCACCCCGGGCGCGGAGACGGTCTCGAAGCGTCGGACCGTGGTCGGCCTGGCTGTCGTCGCCGCCGGTGCGGCAGCGCTGCTGGACGCGCTGTACGCCGACGGCGGGATGAAGCTGTTCGGGCTGGGCCTCGCGGCCGCCATGGTCGGCGTGATCATCGCCCTGCCGTTCGCTGTGCGGCCGCTGGCTGCGGCCATCGCCACCCCGCTTCGGCTGCGCGGCCTGCCCGGCGAGCTCGCCAAGCAGAACGCCACTCGCAATCCGAAGCGCACCTCCGCCACCGCGGCGGCCCTGATGATCGGCCTCGCCCTGGTCGTGAGCATGGGCGTGTTCGCGTCGTCGCTGAAGGCGTCGTTCGGTGACGTCCTCTCGGACCAGGTCGACGCTGACCTGTACGTCGTCACCTCCAGCGCGCAGGCGCCGGGCTACAGCCCGTCCGTCCTGGCTGCGGTGGCGGACGCCGACGGCGTCGACAAGGTTTCGGCCACCGGGTGGGGCATGGCCCGCTTCGACGGCCAGGACTCCGGCTACTCCTCGATCGACCCCGACACCGCCGAAGAGGTGCTCAACGTCGGTGTCACGAAGGGCTCGCTGGCCGACCTGGGCGACGACGACGTCATGGTGACGAAGTCCGCAGCGACGGTGCACGGCTGGAAGGTCGGCGACACCGTGACCGCGGTGTTCGCCGAGTCCGGCAAGCACCAGCTGCACGTGGCGGCGATCTACAAGGGCAAGGGCTGGATCAGCGACGACTTCGTCGTGAGCCGGGCCGCCCAGACCGCGCTCGCGGGTCCGCAGCTGGTGACCGGTGCCTTCGTCACGATCGACGCGGGCGCCGACCGGGGCACGGTCCAGGACGCGATCACGTCCGCGCTGGCCGACCACCCGGACGCCAAGGTGCTCGACCGGGACGGCTTCGAGAAGGAGGCCAGCGGGTTCATCGACCAGCTACTCACCTTCATGACCGTGATGCTTGCCCTCGCGGTGATGATCGCCCTGCTCGGCATCGTGAACACGCTGGCCCTGTCGGTCTTCGAGCGCACCCGTGAGCTCGGCCTGCTCCGCGCGGTCGGCATGACCCGCGGCCAGGTCCGCGCCATGGTCCGCTGGGAGTCCGCGCTGATCTCACTGATCGGTGCCGTGGCCGGCGCCGGCCTGGGGATCGGCATTGGGCTGGCCCTGTCGCAGATCCTCAAGGACGAAGGGATCAAGTCGATCTCGATCCCGGTCGCACAGATCGCGGTGTACGTCGCCGTGGCCGCCGTCGCCGGCGTCCTCGCCGCGGTCGGCCCGGCCCGGTCAGCGGCCAAGGTCGACGTGCTGAAGGCGGTGGTCACCGACTGACCCCTGGCTCGGCCTGATGGAGGCCCGGCGGCTCGCGAGAGCCGTCGGGCCTTCGTCGTCATTGGCTTGGGTATCGGGTGGCCGCGGGCGGTGCGGCTGCGGTCGGGTGGTGGTCGGCACCGGCGGTGCGCGCGGACTCGCCCACCGCTGGTCGAGCCTGTCGAGACCTCCGCGGCGTGCGCTGGGAGCTGCCCGATTCGACCGCTGCAGTTTGGGGGCGTGCTCGATCGGCCGAGGGGCCTGCGTGCGGTGGGGAGGGGTGAGGGAGCGGGGGTCGGCCTAGGTGCGGCGGTTGAAGCGGTACTTGCCGGTGGGGAGCTGGGTCATCTGGTAGCGGGTGTCGTGGGCGCGGGCGTGGTGGGCGGGGCAGATCATGATGGCGTCGCGGTCGGTGCTGCCGCCGTCGGCCCAGCGGATCGGGTAGTGCAGGTGTGACATGCCGGGTGGCCAGTCGCAGCCGTCTACTTCGCAGCCGCCGGCCTGGATGGTCTTGGCGATCCGCTGGGCCTCGGAGTGGAACCGCCGCTTGCGACCCTGGTCGAGGACCTGGGAGGTGCCGCCGAGGACGGCGGGGATGATTCCGGCCTGGCAGGCCAGCCGCCGGGCGGCGCCGGGGGAGATGGTCTCGCCGGTGTCGAGGTTCGCGGCCGTGAGCCCGCCCAGCAGGGTGTCCAGGGTCATGGTGACCACGACGGTGGCGTTGAGCCCGCCTGATTTGGGGAGCTTGTCGGTGGGGTAGCGCTGGACGTACTCGGTGAAGGCCTGGCCGAGCCGCTCCGGGGTGGGGCGGCGTTCGCCGAGCGGGCCGTTGCTGGCCTGGTGTCTGGGGGCGGCGATCGCGAAGAGGGCCTTCTTCAGGGCGGCGCCGGTGAGGGTGTCGAGGGTGAACCGGCCGTGCACCTTGCCGTGGCCGTCCTCCCACAGGGTCAGCCTCGTGGCCGCGGCCGCCGCCTTTTCTTCGCGTTCGAGGAGCTGGGCTTCGTGGGCGTCGGCGGTCTCGGGGGAGACGACCTCGAGAATCCGCCGGCCCAGGACCTTCAGCGCCTTGGCGTCGTGGTCGGCGGCGAGCTCGAGCAGCTGTGCCTCGGCCTTCGCGACCACCTCGGGGTCGAGGTCGTCGGGGAGCTCGCCCAGCGCGGTCAGGATGGCCTCGGCCTGGTCGAAGTGGAGCTTGCCCTGGGCCAGCGCGGTCCGGGTCAGCTCGTGGGTGTCGAGGCCGTAGGCGACGCGCATGAGCCGGTGTGCCTGTTGCCGGGTGGTTGTGGTGGCGACGGCGTGCCAGTTCGCGGTCGAGGTCGCGGCGCCGTGGCTGGCGACCTCGCTCCGGTCCGCGTGCGTCAGGAGCCGGGCTTCGAGCTCGGCCAGCTGAGCCTTTACCGACTGGACCTCTGCTATCGCCGCGGTGGTTTCGGCGGCGTCCATCGACCACACGGCGGTGTCCGCGACAGCGGCC
>JBKPRL010000032.1:0-17898 GCA_046734535.1 bacterium
CACGAGCGCGGCGGCGTGGCGCCGCGTCCAGCCGGCCTCGGCCACCGGGACGGTGTCGACCGCCACCGAGAAGCGGCCGAGCATCGTGATCTCGACCGTCGTCATCGCCGCAGGAGCTCCTGTCATCGCATCGGGCCTGGCCGGAGTGGGCCGGCCGCGGCCGGGTGAGCGTAGATCCCGCGACGGCGGCTCGGGCACCGCAGCGTCCACCGGGGCGCGATCGAAGGGCGGCGTCACGACAGCATGATCGGACCGTGACCTTCCCCGGGCCTTCTCCGCGGCAGGAAGGGGGCGCGAAGGCGTCGTCCGTACCGTCACTCCAGATCGCTCCGCCGGAGCGACCCCGACCGAACCGGATCCGCATGTCCCAGCTCTCGCGCCCCTCGACCCGCCCACCGGCCTCCTCCTACGACGCGGTGGTGGTCGGCGCCCACCCGGCCGGCGCCGCGACGGCGATGCTCCTGGCCCGTTCCGGGTGGACGACGTTGCTCCTGCACCGGAACGGCCTGAGCGACGACCGCTTCGCCACCTCGCCGATGCAGCGCGGCGCGGCGCTGCTGCTGGCCCGGTGGGGGCTGCTCGACGCCGTCCTCGCCGCCGGCACCGCGCCCGTCCGGCGGACGATCATCCGCTACGGCGACGCGGAGGAGGTGATCAGCGTGCAACCCTCACACGGCGTCGACCTGCTCTGCGCGCCGAGCCGGTCCGTGCTCGAGCCGTTGCTGGTCCAGTGCGCCGTGGACGCCGGCGTCGAGGTGCGCCTCGGGACCGCCGTCACCGACCTGATCTGGCGGGGCGGACGGGTGGCCGGAGTGCGCATCGCCGCGTCGGCCGGCCAGTCGCGCTCCGTCGGCGCCCGGCTGGTGGTCGGGGCCGATGGCGCCCGCTCGGGCGTCGCCGAACGGGTCGGCGCCGCGCCTTCGTGGGTCGGGGAGAACGCCAGCGCGCTGACGTGCGCGCAGTGGTCCGGACTGGGCGGCGACGCCTACGAGTGGACCTTCCGCGCCGACGCCTGCGTGGCCGTGATCCCCGTGGCCGCCGACCGCTCGTGCGTCATGGCCTGCGCGTCGCCCCGGCGGATCGGCCCGGGCGGCCCGATGGTGCTCCGCGAGATCGTCGAGGCCGGGTCGGCCCCGCTGGCTCGCCGCCTGGACAGCGCCGCCATGCGGCCCGGCTGGCGGACGTGGCCGGGCCGGCCGGGGCACCTCCGACCCTGCGCTGGTCCCGGGTGGGCACTGGTGGGTGCGGCCGCCACCGCGGAGGATCCGATCGGCGCCCACGGGCCGACGGCCGCGCTCCGCGACGCGGAGCTGCTCGTCCGCACCGTCGGCAGCCCGGATGGCTCGGACACCGCCATCGATGCTGCGCTCAGCGAGCACCGGGCCCAGCGGGACCGGCGTAGCCGGCCCCTGCTCGAGGTCCTCGATCGCCTCGCCGGGCATCGCTGGGACGAGACCGAGGTGACCGATCTCCTGCGCCGCCTCCGCTCCGCCATGGCCGACGAGGCCGACGATCTCGCCTCGACCGCGTCGCTGCAGCCGCGCGAAGTCGCGGCCGGCCCGGAACACACGGTCAGGTCCCGCTGACGAAGGGCCAGATCTCGGTGAAATCGCTCCCCGGCCGGGCCGCGTGGACCCGCTGCCAGACCGCGGACACGGCGTGGCCGACCGCATCGGGTGCGTGCGCCCGGCCGACCGAATCGACGTAGAGCCGCAGGTCCTTGGCCATGAGCGCGGTGCTGAAGCCGGAGTCGTACGTCCCGGTCAGCACCCGGTTGGGGAACTTGTCGACCGTGGCCGAGTTGCGCCCCGTGGAGGCGTTCAGCACGTCCAGCATGACGGGCAGCGAGAGGCCATGGGCCATCCCGAAGGCGAGCGCTTCGGAGGTCGCGGCCAGGGCGGTCGCCGAGAGGAAGTTGTTCAGCAGCTTCATGGCCTGGCCCTGACCGGCGTCGGTCCCGACGGCGACCACGTGACCGGCGAAGGCCTCCAGCACGGAGCGATGGTCCTCCAGCACCGTCGGCGGACCCGCGTACATGAGCGCGAGCGTCCCCCGGCGGGCGCCCGCCACGCCGCCGGAGACCGGTCCGTCGACGTACACGACGCCGGCCGCGGCGAGCCGCGTCGCCGCCTGCAGCGCCGCGGCCGGCCCGGTCGTGGAGAGGTCGACCGCCGTGGTCGCCCGCCGGTCATCCGCAGCCGCGACGGCTTCAACCACGTCCAGCACGACCAGGCCGTCCGGCAGGCTGAGCAGCATCGTGTCCGCCCGGGCCGCCACCTCTCCGACGCTGGCCGCGGCCTCCGCGCCGGCGGGGAGGCGTTCGGCCGTGCCCGCGGCGTCGAAGGCGACGAGGGGGAAGCCCGCGGCGACGATCCGCTCCGCCATGGGCCGGCCCATGTTGCCCAGGCCGACGAAGCCGACGACCTCGGGCGTCACGGCGCCGGCTCGGGCGTGATGCCCTCGGCCTCCAGCACCCTTCGGGCCAGACGGAAGGCCTCGACGCCGGCCGGGACCCCGGCGTAGACGGTGATCTGGAGCAGGGTGTCGCGCAGCTCGTCGAGCGTGCAGCCGTTGCGCAGCGCGCCGCGGAAGTGGGTCATGAACTCCTCCGGCCGGTTCAGCGCGGCGAGGAGGCAGAGGTTGTTCAGGCTGCGCTAGCGGTCGGTCAGCGCGGAACGGCCCCACACGCCGCCCCAGCAGTACTCGGTGACGAGCTGCTGGAGCTCGTGGTTGAAGCTGTCGGTGGTGGACATGGCGCGGGTCACGTACTCCTCGCCGAGCACGCGCCTGCGCGCTTCCAGCCCGACGTCGTAACGCTCGGTGTCCATCGGTCTCCTCCGCGGATCGGCTGATCGTGGCGGCCGTACGATACGGCGGTGCAGGTGAAGGGACCGGGGGCGCGCCGGCGTGAGTGATCCGGCGGAGTTTCGGGTCTACGCGGTGAAGTACGCGGAGAAGGTGGGTCGCCGCTCCGAGCACTTCCTCGGCGGTGACCCGCACGACGGTCCGATGGAGATGGACTACTTCGTCTGGGCGGTCGTGGGGGCGGGCGGCACGTGGGTCATCGACACCGGGTTCACCGAGGAGGACGCGCACCAGCGCCAACGCCGGCTCGTACGCCCGGTGCCCGACGCGCTCGCCTCCGTGGGAGTCGACGCCGCGACGGTCACCGACGTCGTCCTCACCCACCTCCACTACGACCACGTCGGCGGGTGGGCGCACTTCCCGGCGGCCCGCTTCCACCTCCAGGAGAAGGAGATGGCCTACGCGACCGGCCGGCACATGGGCCGCACCGCCGTGTCGGCGGCCTTCACGCCTGGCCACGTCGCGGCGCTGGTGCACCAGGTCTTCGCCCAGCGGGTCGTCTTCCACGACGGCGACGTCACCCTCGCCCCCGGCCTCTCGCTCCACCTGCTGGGCGGTCACACCGCGGGGACCCAGGTGGTGCGGGTGCGGACAGCCGGAGGTTGGTTGGTGCTGGCCTCCGATGCCAGCCACTACTACGAGAACATGGAGACGGGCCGGCCGTTCCCCATCGTCCACGACGTCGGCGCCACGCTCGACGGCTACGACCGCCTCATCGCCCTCGCCTCAGAGCCGTCAGCCGTCGTCCCCGGGCATGACCCACTCGTGCTGGAGCGCTACCCGCCCGCCGGGCCGGGGCTCGAGGACATCGCGGTCCGCCTCGACGAGGGCCGCCTCCGCGCCTGATCCTGCCGACCTCCGCCGAGCCTTCGTGCTGCGGCATGATCGGGTGGGCCGGCCGGGATCGAGCGGCCGTCGGAGGAGGTGAGGTCGGGACGATGCTCGTCCGGTTGCTCAGGACGTTCCTGAGGCCCTACGTGAAGGTGCTGGCGGCGGTCGCCGTCCTCCAGCTGGTGCAGACCATGGCCACCCTCTACCTGCCCACCCTGAACGCGAAGATCATCGACAACGGGATCGCCACCGGCGACACGGCGTACATCTGGCGGATCGGGCTCGTGATGCTGGCCGTGACCCTGGTGCAGATCGGCTTCGCCATCGGCGCGGTGTACTACGGCTCGCGGGCGTCGATGGCGTTCGGCCGCGACGTCCGGGCCGGCCTGTTCCACCGCGTCACCAGCTTCTCGACGCGAGAGGTGAACGGGTTCGGCGCCCCCTCGCTCATCACCCGGATCACCAACGACGTGCAGCAGGTTCAGATGCTGCTGTTCATGACCTGCACGCTCCTCATCGCCGCCCCCGTCACGGCCATCGGCGGCATCGTTCTCGCCGTCCGGGAGGACGCCGGGCTGTCGCTCCTCCTGCTCGTGAGCATCCCCGTCCTGCTCATCGCCATCGGCGCCGTGATCTCCCAGATGATCCCGCGGTTCCGGCTGATGCAGGTCCTCATCGATCGCGTGAACCAGGTGCTGCGGGAGCAGATCACCGGCATGCGGGTGGTGCGGGCCTTCGTCCGCGAGCCGGAGGAGAGCGCCCGATTCGGCACCGCCAACGACGAGCTGACGACGACGGCGCTGTCGGCGGGACGGTTGATGGCGCTGATGTTCCCGATCGTCACGATCGTCCTCAACGTGTCGAGCGTCGCCGCCATCTGGCTGGGGGCCAACCGCATCAGCTCCGGGGACCTGACGGTCGGCGCGCTGATCGCCTTCCTGAGCTACCTGGCGCAGATCCTCCTGGCGGTGATGATGGCCACGTTCATGGCCGTGCTGGTCCCCCGGGCCACGGTGTGCGCCGAGCGGATCCAGGAGGTGCTCGACACCGAGTCGTCGGTCACCGCTCCCACTGCGCCCGTGACCCAGCTGCGGTCGCGGGGTGTGGTCGAGCTCCGCGACGCCGGCTTCTCCTATCCGGGCTCCGACGAGCCCGTGCTGACCGGCATCTCGCTGCAGTCGCTGGCCGGGCAGACCACGGCCATCATCGGCAGCACGGGCGCTGGCAAGACGACGCTGCTCAACCTCATCCCGCGGCTGTTCGACGTCACCTCGGGCGCCGTGCTGGTCGACGGTGTCGACGTGCGGGAGCTGCAGCCGGAGCTGCTGTGGAGCCGCATCGGCCTCGTGCCGCAGCGCCCCTACCTGTTCACGGGCACCGTCGGGAGCAACGTCCGCTACGGCAAGCCCGACGCCACCGACGCCGAGGTCTGGAAGGCCCTCGAGATCGCGCAGGCCCGCGACTTCGTCGCCGCTATGCCGGGCGGCCTGGACGCGCCGATCGTCCAGGGCGGCACCAACGTGTCCGGCGGCCAGCGCCAGCGCCTGGCCATCGCCCGCGCCCTCGTGTGCCAGCCCGAGGTCTACCTGTTCGACGACTCCTTCTCTGCGCTCGACCTGGCCACGGACGCTCGGCTGCGGGCCGCCCTGGTCCCGTACACGGCCGATGCCACCGTGCTCGTCGTCGCGCAGCGGGTCTCGACCATCGCCACGGCCGACCAGATCCTCGTGCTCGAGGACGGGCACGCCGTCGGTCTCGGCGCCCACGGCGAGCTGCTCGACACCTGTCCCACCTACGCCGAGATCGTCGCCTCGCAGCTGTCGGCCCGGGACGCGGCATGAGCGACGACGGCGCATCCGAGGAGAAGATCCGCCCGCCGGCGGGCGAGATCAGGGGAGGGTTCGCCGGCGGCCGCATGAGCTCGGCGGCCGTCCCGCTGGAGAAGTCGATGAACTTCGGTCCGTCGACCAAGCGCCTCCTGCGGCGCATGGGTCCAGAGCGCTCCCGTCTGGCGATCGTCGTCGTCCTGGCCGTGACCAGCGTGAGCCTGGTCGTGCTCGGCCCGCGGGTGCTCGGCCACGCCACCGACCTCATCGTGTCCGGCATCAGCAGCGGCGGCATCGACTTCGGGGTGCTGCACCGGACCCTGCTCATCGCGCTCGGCCTGTACGCCAGCTCGGCCGTACTGGCGTACCTGCAGGCCTACACGCTGGCCGGGGTCGTGCAGCGCACGATGTTCGCGATGCGGGCCGAGGTCGAGGCCAAGCTCAACGCGCTGCCCCTCGGCTACGTCGACCGCCAGCCTCGCGGTGACCTGCTGAGCCGGGTCACCAACGACATCGACAACATCGCCCAGAGCCTCCAGCAGACGCTGAGCCAGCTCCTGACGTCGCTCTTGACCATCGTCGGCGTGGTCGTGCTGATGTTCTCCATCTCGCCGCTCCTCGCCACGATCACGGTCGTCACCGTCCCCGTCTCGCTGTTCGTCATCAAGCGGATCGCCAAGCGGGCGCAGCCCCGCTTCGTCGCGCAGTGGCGCCACACTGGTGCACTCAACGCCCAGGTCGAGGAGACCTTCACCGGCCACGCGCTCGTCAAGGCCTTCGGCCGGCAGCGGGAGGTCGAGGAGCGGTTCGCGGCCAAGAACGACGAGCTCTACAAGGCCAGCTTCGGCGCTCAGTTCGCGTCGGGGCTGATCCAGCCGGCCATGACGTTCATCGGCAACCTCAACTTCGTGGCCATCGCCGTCGTGGGCGGGGTGCGCGTCGCGGCAGGGGCCATCACCATCGGCGACATCCAGGCCTTCATCCAGTACTCCCGCCAGTTCACCCAGCCCCTGACCCAGGTGGCGTCGATGGCCAACGTCCTCCAGTCGGGCATCGCGTCGGCGGAGCGGGTGTTCGAGCTGCTGGACGCGCCGGAGCAGGCACCCGACGCCGACCCGCCGGTCGAGATCGGCGAGCCGCGCGGCCGCGTCGAGTTCGAGCACGTCTGGTTCTCCTACGACCCCGACGTCCCGCTCATCACGGACCTCTCGCTGGTCGCCGAGCCCGGGCGCACCGTCGCCATCGTCGGGCCGACCGGCGCCGGCAAGACCACGCTCGTCAACCTGATCATGCGCTTCTACGACCTCGACCGCGGCCGCATCACGCTGGACGGCGTCGACATCGCGGCGATGCGCCGTCGCGACCTGCGGTCGGACATCGGCATGGTCCTCCAGGACACGTGGCTGTTCGGGGGCACGATCCGCGACAACATCGCCTACGGCGACCCGACGGCCAGCGAGGACCAGATCCTGGCCGCGGCCCGGGCCGCGTACGTCGACCGGTTCGTGCACTCTCTGCCCAACGGCTACGCGACCATCGTCGACGACGAGGGCGCCAGCCTCAGCGCAGGCGAGAAGCAGCTGCTCACGATCGCCCGCGCCTTCCTCGCCGACCCGGCGATCCTCATCCTCGACGAGGCCACCAGCTCGGTCGACACCCGCACGGAGGTCCTGATCCAGGAAGCCATGGCCGCGCTGCGCTCGTCGCGGACCAGCTTCGTCATCGCCCACCGGCTGTCGACCATCCGCGACGCCGACACCATCCTCGTCATGGACGCCGGCCAGATCGTCGAGCAGGGCTCCCACACCGAGCTGCTGGCCGCCGGCGGCGCCTACGCCACGCTCTACAACGCCCAGTTCGCCGGCGCCGCGGTCGACCTCGTCTGACGCTCAGTCGCCGCTCTCCGCTGCGCTTCGATCGGCTCCTACTCGCTTCGCTCGGCAACCCCTCGGGCGTCGTTGCAGTGCGCCGGCTCAGCCGGACGCACCGGGCCCAGCGGCCGAACCACCTGCCGCGGCCCGTCCACGTCGCCCCGCCCAATTCGCGACATCTTCGCGAAAGGGGTCGTCCGGGCGCCGATCTCGCGACAAGTTCGCGATTTGGGGGGGTGGAACTCTGGCACCAACGCGCCATTTGTGGCGCGAGAACCGGTGACGTTTAGAAAGGCTAATTAGGTTGGTAAAGTAGATCGCATGTCCCTGAGCGCCTCGCCCGCTCCGACGGCCGCACAGGCCGACGAGGAGCTGGCGGCCCGGCTGCGGCTGAGCGCCACCCGGCTCGCCCGCCGGCTGCGCCAGGAGGCCGACGCGGGGCTCACCCCCAGCCAGCTCTCCGCGCTTGCGGTCATCGAGCGGGAGGGCCCGCTCACGCTGGGCGCGCTGGCCGAGCAGGAGAAGGTGGCACCGCCGTCGATCACCAAGGTCGTGGCCAAGCTGGAGTCGATCGGCCTGGTGGCCCGGGCCGTCGACGCCGGCGATCGGCGCTTCGTCCGGGTTGCCCTGACGGATGCCGGCCGTGCGCTGCTCGAGGAATCCCGCCAGCGCAAGACGGCGTGGCTCACGGGCCGCATCCGGGAGCTCGGACCCGCGGCGCGGGAGCAGCTCGCCGCGGCACTCGACGTCCTGGATGCCCTCGTCGCCGGGGATCGCCCGTGACCCGCCTTCGGCGGATGAGCGGCGAGACGTTCCACTCGCTGCGGGTCCGCAACTTCCGCCTCTTCTTCACCGGCCAGCTCATCTCGCAGGTCGGCAACTGGCTGACGTTGATCGCCCAGACGCTCCTGGTGCTGAAGCTGACCGACAACGGCTTCGCGCTCGGGCTCCTGGCGGCGGCACAGTTCGGGCCGGTGCTGTTCCTCGGCGCCTTCGCCGGTCTCGTCGCCGACCGGTCGGACAAGCGACGGCTGTTGCTCTGGGTGCAGACGTTCGCCATGTTCCAGTCCTTCGCACTGGCCGCGCTGGCCTTCACCGGGGACCCACCCGTCCTCGCCATCTACGGTGTGGCCCTCCTCGGCGGCATCGCCACCGCCTTCGACAACCCCGCCCGGCGCTCGTTCGTGGTCGAGATCGTGCCCGAGGCCGACATGACCAACGCAGTGAGCCTGAACAGCGCGCTGATGACGGGTGCGCGCGTCGTGGGCCCAGCCCTCGCCGGCCTGCTCGTGACCACCGTCGGCTTCGGCTGGGCGTTCGCGCTCGACGGCATCTCCTACGTGGCCGTGCTCGTCGCGCTGCTGATGATGGACCCGCATCAGATCCGCCGGGCCCCGATCACGCCGCGCGGCAAGGGCCAGGTCCGGGAGGGGTTGCGGTACGTGCGCACCATCCCGGAGCTGTGGGTCCCGCTCGTGATGATGGCCGTGATCGGCACGCTCTCCTACAACTTCCAGACGGTCATCCCGCTCTTCGCCACGCGGGACATGGGCGGGAGCGACGTGACGTTCACCCTCCTGATGTCGGTGGTGAGCCTCGGTGCGCTCATCGGCGCGCTCGCTGCGGCGCGGCGGACGAGTGTCGACATCACGGTGGTCAGCTGGGCAGCCCTGGTGTTCGGCGTGGCCATGGGCCTGCTCACCATCTCACCGGACCTGGCGCTGGCCTTCGTGTTCAGCTTCGCGCTCGGCCTGGCCAGCACCACGTTCATGACGACGTCCACGGCCATCGTCCAGATCCGGTCGGACCCGTCGATGCGGGGTCGTGTGCTGGCCCTCCAGGCGATCGTGTTCCTGGGGAGCACGCCCATCGGGGCGCCGATCGTCGGCTACGTGTCCCAGCACTTCGGCGCCCGGTACGGGTTGGCCATCGGCGCACTGGCCGGCCTCAGCGCCGGCGCCTTCGGGCTCTTCATGGTGCATCGGGCCGGCCACGACGAGGAGCTGCCCGAGGATGCCGACGCCGACGCATTGGCCCTCCACCTGACCAGCCGCCGCCCGGCCTGACGCCGTCCGGCCGGCCTTCTGCGCCCACTACTGCCGGAGCAGGTACTCCTCGGCCGCCTCCGGTCCCATCTCGCGGAGCTGTTCCTCCCGGAACGCCTCGCGCATCCGCGCGCGCGGGTGCACGTAGCCCGCGCCGACGACCGTCTCGCCCGGGCCGCAGGCGATGTAGCGGGAGATGCGCCGGCCATGAGGCGACAGTCGCTTCCACTGCTCGTAGGGCATCGACCGCACGATGGCCTCGCTGCGGAACCAGGGCGCGAAGTACTCGATGTTCGGCGCCGCCCGCACCTCCCGGGAGAGGTTGGGCGTCCCGCCGTGCCAGCAGCGCACGTCCCGGAAGATGGCGGAGCCGGCCGGCGCCGGGCACACCGTGCTGAGCTTCATCCACTCCGGTTCGTCGAGGAGGTTGGGGATCGGGTGGCGCGAGCTCTGCGTGCCCGGGATCTGACGCGTCGGGCCGTTCTCGCGTGTGAGGTCCACCATCGCGAAGTTGATGGTGGCGGCCGGGACGGGAAGGTCGCGTGTGGTGATGCGGCCGGTCGGGTCGTGGGGCTCGTTCCAGGTGTTGTCGGAGTGCAGGCCCTGGTACTCGATGGCGCCGGGGAGGGCGACATCGCCACCCCCGCCGATGACCACGTAGCTCGGCGAGTCGAAGATGGCGGTCAGGATCGGCGTCGTGGTCGGCAGGTCGATCAGGTCCACCCACTCGTCGACGTGCATCATGTGGCGGGAGGCCGAGGTGGCGCCGAAGGAGTAGCGGTGGGGGAGACCACCGGCCCCGCCGCCGACCGCACAGGTCGGGTCGACGGCCAGGATCTCGTCGAGGGCGCGGTCGGTCGCGGCCTTCATACGCTGGAGCTGATCCGGGTCGAGGACGTCGCGCACGACCACGAACCCGTCCCGGTGGAACAGCCGGGCCGCCCGGTCGACCTCGTCCGGCGTCAGGACCTCGAGCCCCCGGATGCCGTTGTCGCGGTTGAGCCGCTCCCGGAGGGCCACCACGCCGAGGTCGTCATAGGCCCGGGTCCACGTCGCGCACGTTGGATCCCCGGCCGTGAGGTTCCGGTGCTCGGGCGTCGTCTCGATCTCGTTCTCGGGCGTGGCCAGGCCGAGGGGGTTGCTGTTCGACGTGGTCGGCGCGGCCGGCCGGTTGGCGAAGCCGTTGGGCGGGACCGATGAGTGCCAGCCGAGGCGGGCGGCGGCCAGGTCGGTGTCGGTCATCGCTGCCATGTCGATCCCTCCTCGCGCCAATGGCTCATCATGGCGCATCAGGGTCGGTGAGGCGCCGGCTGGTCGCGGCAGGGGCGGAGCGTCGAGCTCGGTCCGAGGCGGCAGGCGGGCGCGGTCGAGCGTTGGCCATGCGGACGATGCTGAAGTCCCAGCGGTCGCTGACGGCGAGGTCGTGCAGCGGCCACAGCGAGGGCACCAGACGCAGGTCGATCCCGGCCCCGACGTGGGCGGCGAGCAGGTCGCCCAGCGGCCGCACCCGGAGCGGCTCGACCGCCTCGGTGGCGATCCACTGGCCGCTGGCGGCGGGCCACGGCCGGAAGGCGGCGGCGTCGAGCTCGTACGCGAACAGCGCGGCCTTCTGCATCCGCTCCAACCATCCGAGCTCGATCCCGTGCACCCGAGGCGCCGTCGTGTGGAAGGCGGCGCGGAACGCGGTCGCCTCGTCCGCCGTGCGGGGCCAGGCGGTGACGCGCGGGCAGTCGCGCGGGAACCAGTAGAGCGGGGCGTGCTCGTCATCGATGGCCCACACCGCCGGTGGGTGCGTGGGGTTGGTCCGGGGGACGTGGGGGACGAACCGCGTGATCGTCGGGTCCTCGCTGATGTGCAGCAGGACGCGGTCCGGCCGCGAGGCGTCCACTCGCCCCAGTCTGCCCGCCGTCCCAGCCGGGGATCAGCCGACCGACGCGCCGCCGTCCGGCCGCAGGAGCTGCCCGGTGATGCCCCGCGCGTCCTGCGCGGCGAGGAACACGTAGCTGGCCGCGTGGTCCTCGGCGGTCAGCGCGACGCGGAGCGGCGTGCGGGCCCGCAGGTCCTCCTCGCGCCCGGGGACGTCACCCAGCGAGCGGTCCGCCTGCTCGAGTGCGGCCAGCCCACGGAGGTCGGTGCCGAGCGTGCCGCCGGGCGCGACCGCGTTGACCCGGACGTCCGGGGCCAGCTCGTGGGCCAGCGCCACGACGAGGCCGCGGACGGCGAACTTGGTCGCGACGTAGAGCACACCGCCACGCCCCGGCCCGAACGACGAGCTGGACGCGGTGAGGATGACCGAGCCCCGCGCCGCGGTCAGGTGGGGGAGTGCGGCCTTGACCGAGATCAACGGGCTCTTGACGTTGACCAGGAAGGCCTCGTCGAAGCCCGCGTCGAGCTGCTCGTCCGTCAGTGCGCCCAGTCCGAGGTAGTAGTCGAAGACACCCACGAACGTGGCCAGCACGTCGATCCCGCCGAGGGCCTCGACCGTCGCGTCGACGGCCGCCGCCGTGTCCGGGAAGGAGGTGGCGTCGCCCTCGGTCACGACGATCTCCCGGCCGGCGGCTCCGAGCGGAGGGGCCCGGAGCGCCGCCACCTTCGCCGCGTCGCGCTCCATGACGGCGACGGATGCGCCCTCGGCGACGAAGGCGTCGGCCACCGCCCGGCCGATGCCGGAGCCGGCGCCCACGAGGAGGGCCCGCTTGCCCTCGAGCCGGCCGCGGGGCGAGGTCACGGGCCGCCCGCTGAGCTCACAGGAAGACGGCCAGGTTCTGGGTGCGCAGGACCGATTCGTCCGCCTGGATGTCGCGCCGGGCGAGCCGCAGGCCGGTGGCCGTCCGCCGCAGCTGGTCGCGACGGCCGGCCGAGAGGACGTCGGGCGGCCGGTCGCCCCGGCTTCGGAACAGCAGCAGCGCGGACTCGACCGTCAGGACGTCGGTGTCGTCCGTGGTGAAGGTCCGCACGTTCGTGACGTGGTGGCGCACGCGGGACTGCGGGTCCTCCGTCCACGCGTGGCGCGTGAGGAGGCGGTCGACCCGCTTCCGCAACGACCACCGGTCCTCCGCGAAGTGGTGCATGGTCTGCACTGTCGCCTCGTCGACCGCCTTCACCGCGGTCACCCGCACCGGCATGCAGTAGACGACGTCCTCGGTGAGGAGGTCGAACCAGGCCGCGTACTGCATGGTGTCGAGCAGGTGGGCCTCCTCGACGAGGAACTGGTGCGCGAGCTGGTGGTCGCCGGAGGTGTAGGGGAGCGGCGTCATGACTCGTCGTCGCCGCGGCCGAAGGAGCGGTGGGGCAGGTCCGGCGGCGGCCGGCGGAGCGCCTCGGCCCAGAGCGAGAGCAGGTGCCGCTGGTTGTGCTCTCCGTAGCCCTGACGGGCCGAGCCCGGGCCGGCGAAGTCCGGGTACTCGCCGACGAGTGGGGTGCCGTCGCGCCGGAGCCCCATCCGGCTGTTGAGGAGCAGGCGCCGCGCCATCCTGCCTCGCGCCGTCGAGGTGATCGAGACCCAGTTCTCGACGTCGTCCTGCTCGAACATGCCCGACGAGCCGAAGCACATCAGGTAGGCGCGGTAGGAGTCGGCCTTGAACGACGCGGGCGCGTCCGCGGCCACGGCGAACCACGACAGCACCTCCGTCTCGCCCGGCCCCACTGGCTGCCATTGCCGGATCGAGATGAACGGTGCCACCCGGCCGTCGTCGACCTCGGGCCAGTTGTGCACGAAGCTGAGGTTCGGGAACAGCGTTGCCGCGGACGGCATGAAGCCGCTGCGGCCGATGAGCGCCGGCAGGCCGTCGTCGGCCCAGACGGCGCGTGCGGAGGCGATGACGTCGGGGTGGTAGCCGACGTAGCGGAGCCCGGACTCCACGTCGCCTCCCGGCGGCAGCTTGTAGGTCGTTCCGGCCCCGGGCCCGGCGTGGTAGAGCACGCCCTCCTTGCGCTTGTGGGGCTGGGGCTCGCCGAACAGCCCGATCTCCACGACGCTGGCGTGGGTGTGAGGCGTGTGGTAGCTGTCGCCGGCGAAGTTCTCCGCGCCGATCTTCCAGTTGGCCTTGATCCGCCACCGCTGCGGGCCCCGCAGCTCCATCCCGGCCGGGCTCTGGGCCGTGTAGAAGTCGAGGTAGAACCCGAAGTCGCCCAGCCACTCCTCGAAGGGCGGCGCGTCAGGGTCGAGGCTCACGAAGACCATCCCGTTGCGGATCGCCAGTGCCGGCGCCGGCAGCAGCGCCTGCCCCGCCTTCACGAAGCCTTCGTCCCCGCCGTAGGCCTCGTCGTGGAACGGGACGCCGGCCAGCGTGCCGTCGTTGCGGTACGTCCACGCGTGGTACGGGCAGCGGAAGGTGGACGCGGTGCCCCGCTCGGCCCGGCACACCTGCATCCCGCGGTGCACGCACATGTTGAACATCACGTGAATGGCGCCGACGCGGTCGCGGGTGACGAGGAAGGAGTCGTCGACCACGTTGCGCACCACGAAGTCGCCGGGGCGCGGCACCTCGGAGGTGTGGGCCACGAACACCCAGGCTCGGGAGAAGAGGCGCTCGACCTCGAGGCGGTGCACCTCCTCGTCGTGGTAGATGTGCGCGGGCACGAGGCCCTCGGCGATCGGTCCGGTGAGCGCCTCGATGTCGATCATGTGTCGCGTCCCCGGCCCCCGGCGGCGTCGGCGTCGGCGGAGGACGAGAGGTCGTCCGCACTGAGGTCCCACCCGTCGGCAGCGAGCGCGGCGAGGTGGAACCGCCACAGCGTGTCGCGGTTGAGGGGCGCACCGAGGTCGGGGAGCTCGGCCAGGTCGTGGTCCGGGATGGCGGTCACCGAGGCTCCCGCCGCCGCGACGCGCCACGTCGTGCGGCAGAGCCGGTCGACGGCCATGGCCCGCAGCACGGCCTCCTCGACCCCGTCCCCGATCGCCACCAGGCCATGGCCACGCAGCAGGCACACCGGTCGGTCGCCCATGACGTCCAGCATCTCGCGGGCCAGCTCCGGCCGGCGGAGGAGCACGGCGCGCGGGTAGACGGGGATGCCGCCCGCGGCGAGGTGGGCACCCGGGATGTCGTAGCTGCCGAACAGAGGAAGGAGCGGGAGCTCGGCCAGCCCGGCCACGACGACGTCGGAGGGATGAGCGTGAACGACCGCACCGACGCCGGCGTGGCGGCGCATGGCCTCGAGGTGGATCGGCGCCTCGCCGGGCGTCGAGTAGCCGAGACGGTCGCCGCCGTCGCTGATGCGGCCGTCGAGATCGACGATGCGGACGTCGGCGGGCACGGTGAAGCGCAGCCCGCGCTCTTCCGGTCCGCGGCAGCGCAGCAGCAGTCGCCCCCACCCGAGGCGCAGGCTGATGTGGCCCAGCACGTCCTCGACCAGCCCGGTGCGAGCCATCACCCGGCAGGCCCGCGCCACGGCCACGCGGTGGTCCCAGAGGTCGGTCGTGCTGCGCACGGTAGCCGTGACGGTGGCGTGGCGGCTCGGGGTGGTGGCGGCGGCGCGAAGATCTGACCGGTGGGGGTCGACACGACAGCGGTCGTCATCGTCGGAGCCGGTCCGGCCGGGCTCGTGATCGCGCACCTGCTGCAGCGCGAGCGGATCCCCTTCGTGCTCCTCGAACGCCATCCCCAGGCGGACCTGCGGGCGGTCCCGAAGGCGGGAGCCATCGAGCACCGCACCGTGCAGCTGCTCACCAGGGAGGGGCTCGCTCCCGACGTCCTCGACTTCCGCGTCGAGAACCACTGCTGCGAGTTCCGGACGCCACTCGAGCGGGTCGTCTTCGACTACGGCGCGCTCACGGGCGGCCGGCCGCACTACGTCTACCCGCAGCACGAGCTGGTGGCGCGGCTGTGCGAGCCGCTCGTGGCCGCGGGCGCGGACCTGCGGTTCGGGAGCGCGGTGGTCGGCGTCGAGGAGCGCGACGACGTGGTCCGGGTCACCGTGGTGGACACCGCGGGAGAGCGGTCGGCCATCGACGGTCAGGTCGTGGCGGGCTGCGACGGCGTCCGCGGTGTCGTGGCCCAGGCCCTGCGCGACGTGGAGGCCTTCGAGCAGACGGTGCCCGTGCGCTGGTTGGCGGTGATCGGCGAGGCACCGCCGCTCCTGCCCCACACGATCTACGCCGCCCACCCGCGCGGCTTCGGTGGACAGATGCGCCGCGGCCCGAGCCAGACCCGCTACTACCTCGAGGTGGCCGGCGCCGACGGCCTCGACGCCTGGCCGGAACCACGGATCCGCGACGAGCTGTGCCTCCGTCTGGACGTCGCTGGGCAGCTGGATGACGTTGCCTTCGTCGAGCCGACCCTCATCGACCTGCGGATGCGCATGCTGACCTCGATGCAGCGCCGGCGGGTGTTCCTGGCCGGCGACGCAGCCCACCTCATCACGCCGGCCGGAGGCAAGGGCATGAACCTCGCCATCCAGGATGCGGTCGAGCTCGCCCATGGCCTGGCCGAGCGGTTCGGGCCGCGGGCCGACGGTGAGCGGCTGGCCGCCTACTCCACGACCCGGCTCCCGAGCATCTGGCGGACCCAGGCCTTCTCGTCGTGGATGCTGCGGTTGATCCTCGCCGGCTCCGATGGTGGCGCCGACGACGGAACGCTGCCGTTCGGGCGCGGACTGCGGGAGGGTTGGGTGTCGGCGTTGCAGCACGACCCGCTGCTCGGCCGCTGGTTCGCCCACGCCTACGCCGGGGTCGACCTCGACGACGGCGGCGCGTAGACGTCCGGACGGACCCGCCGAACCCATTCTCCTCGGTTCTGGTCGCGAAATTGCCGCTCCGAGCGGCAATCTCGTGACCAGAACGGCAGGGAGGCCGTGCCGCGGCTCAGGGTCCCCGAAGACCGGCGACCGTTGGGCCGGGGACCTCAGCCGGCGAGGGCCTTGGCCTTGAGCGAGGCGTACTCGGCGTCGTCGATGACGCCCTGCGCCTTCAGGTCAGCCAGCTTGGACAGCTCGTCCGCGGTCGAGCTCGCCGTCACCTGCTGGATGTACTGCCGGGCGGCCTTGTCCTGCGCGGCGGCCGCCTCAGCGGCGTGCTCCGACATCTTGTGACCGCGGGCGATGAGGTAGACGAACACGCCCAGGTACGGCACGAGGATGACGAAGATCACCCACAAGGTCTTGGCCAGGCCGCTCAGGTCGTGGCTGCGGAAGATGTCGCCGAAGACGATGATCAGCAGCCAGATCCAGATGAAGAACATGAAGAACCAGAGAAAGGACCAGAAGACCTGACCAGTGCCGAAGTCCGTTGCCAACAAGCTCATCGATGAGCACCCCTCCGTGATGTGGACATGAAGGCTGCCGACGGCTTGCGAACGCCAGTCGTCATCTCCATGCTCACAGCAGACACCACAGCACGCCCGCTGGCATCACCCCGTCGGGATGAATCGCTCCGACCGCGCGTCGTGAGGCTCAGTCTCCGTCCGGGGCCCCTGGGACGGCCTTTTCGCGGCGCCACCGCTCGGCGTAGCGGCCACCGGCGGCCAGGAGCTCGTCATGGGAGCCCCGCTCACGCACCCTTCCGCCCTCGAGCACGATGACCTCGTCCACCCGCTCGAGGCCGGTCAGGCGGTGGGTGATGAGCAGGAGCCCTGCTCCGCCCTCGCCACTCACGGTGTCGAGCAGGTCGGCGGTGAGCGCGTCGGCCGTGGGCGGGTCCAGGTGCTCGGCCGGCTCGTCGACGACGAGGAGCGGGAAGCCGGCGAGCAGCGCTCGGGCCACGGCCAGCCGCTGGCGCTCGCCGCCCGACAACCGCGCGCCGTGCTCGCCGACGGCGGTGTCGAGTCCGTCGGGGAGCTGGTCGACCCAGTCGAGCAACCGGACGCGGGCGAGCGCCGCCCGCAGGTCGTCCTCGGTGGCGTCGCGCCGGGCCAGCAGGAGGTTCTCCCGGACGGTCGAGTCGAACAGGTGGGGTTGCTGCTCGACCAGGCCCACGACCCGGCGAAGGTCGTCGCCCGAGATGCGCTCGAGCTCGACCCCGTCGAGGCGGACCGAGCCCTGGTACGGCACGAAGCGGACGAGCACCTCGGCGAGGGTCGTCTTGCCGGAGCCGCTGGCACCGACGAGGGCGACGCGACACCCGGGCCGTAGATCGAGGTCGACGCCGTCGAGCACCCACGGGCCCGTCGCGTAGCGGGCCCGCAGACCCCGGGCACGCAGCTCGAGTGGACCGGTCGTCGGGTGCACCGCATCGCCCGGCTCGACCACCGGGGAGCGCGCATCGGCGATCTCGAAGATCCGTGCCGCCGAGCGCCGCACACGCTCGAAGGCCTGGGCGGCCGGGGGTAGACCGGCCACGAGCTCGAACGCGGCGAGGGGGACGAGCACGACCACGGCCAGGAACGTGCCGCCCATGCGCCCGGATCGCACCGCCGGCACCCCGACCACCGCAGCGCCCCACACCGCGAGCCCGCCGAGCAGCGCGACCGCGCCGGAGCCCACGCCGGTCGTGGCCGACGCGGCGGCGGCCTGGCGGGTGAGCGC
>JBKPRL010000033.1:0-9551 GCA_046734535.1 bacterium
GGGTCCGGCTGGCCTGAGCTCGGTGGACGGGCCGAGACCCGCCGTCGTCCGCCGGACCACCCTTCCCGAGGGTGGGTAGGAGCGGACAGGACAGCTTGACGCGGGTGGCCAGCGGCCTCCTCGCGGGCGCCGTCGTGGCCCTTCTCGGGGCGTCAGCGCTCATCTGGTGGTACCGGCAGGCCGCCTTCGGCTGGAGCCCGCCCAACCCCCGGTTCTGGCGGCTGCTCGAGCTGGCCGCGGTCGGCCTTGCCATGGCTGCGCTCGTGCTGGCCGTGATCGCCGCGGTGCGCCGTCCCACGTCATCCGGCCGGGCCGGCGCCATCACGTGGGCCGTGCTCGCGGCCGCCGTCCTCATCGCCGCGCCGATCGTCGTGGGTCGGCAAGCGCCGAAGGGCCGCCACGCCATGGTCCTCGCCGTCGACGCGGCCACCGGCGACGTGCGGTGGCGCGTGACCACGCCGGGCTGGAGCCTCCGCGCGCTCGCCGTCACGGGCGACGTCGTGACCATGTTGACGGTCGGTGGCGACACCGAGCCCTGTCGCGACGTCCTCCGCCGTCTCACCCTCGGCGTGGCCGAGGGCACCACGCTGTCGCTCGACAACCGGTCGACGTCGACCCCGCAGTACCCGCCGAGCGACTACACCGTCCGGGACGGCTACCTGATCCATCTCGACGGCGGCACCGAGGGCTGGCGGGTGGCGCTGGCCCCTCTCGGCGTCGCCAGGGCCGGCTACGTGGTGGCCGGCAGCGGCGTCGTCGTCGTCAGCAGCGACGGCGAGCTTCCCCTGAAGTGCCACACCTGACCGGACGCGCCGGCGCGCACCGGGCGGTCCGCCATCGGGCGGGAGCCGTCGGCTAGGTTCGAACCTGTGTTCGCACGCGCACCATCGTCGTGGCCCGGTCCGGGACCCAGCGCGGCGGGTTCGGTCCGGTGGTGATCCTGGGCATCGACCCCGGGCTGACCCGCTGTGGCTACGCCGCGCTCGAGGCGACAGGGGCCACGACGGCCCGCGCGGTGGCGCTCGGGGTCGTGCGCACCGCGGCCGCCGACCCGCTCCCTGACCGCCTCGCCGAGCTCCGGGGCGAGCTGGCCGCGCTCATCGCCGACCTGCACCCTGACGTGGTCGCGGTCGAGCACGTGTTCTTCCAGGTCAACGTGCGCACGGCCATGAGCGTCGGACAGGCCAGCGGGTTGGCGCTGGCCGAAGCCGCGGCGGCCGGCTGCCAGGTCGTGCAGTACACGCCCAACCAGGTCAAGGAGGCCGTGACGGGCTGGGGCGCGGCGGGCAAGGACCAGGTGCAGCGGATGGTGCAGGTGCGGCTGGGTCTGGCCACGCCACCCAAGCCGGCCGATGCCGCCGATGCCGCCGCGCTGGCCCTCTGCCACCTGGCCATGGCCCCTCTGCAGGCCCGCGTGGCCGCGGCGACGGGAGCACGGCGATGATCGGCTCGCTGCGAGGGACGGTGCTCGAGCGGGGGAGCGACGGGCGGGTCCTCCTCGAGGTCGGTGGCGTCGGCTACCTGGTGACGGTGACGCCCCGCACCCTCGCCGAGCTGGAGCCGACCACCGCCGCCTTCCTCCACATCCACCACCACATCCGTGAGGACGCGCAGACGCTGTACGGCTTTCCGAGCCGGAGCGAGCGCGCCACGTTCGACGTCCTCGTGGCCACCCACGGGGTCGGTCCGGCCCTGGCCCTCGCCATCCTCGCCACCCACACGCCGTCCGCGCTGGTCGACATCGTCGCCTCGTCGGACCTCGCCTCCCTCTGCCTCGTGCCCGGGGTCGGCAAGAAGACGGCCGAGCGGCTGCTGGTCGAGCTGCGCAGCCGGTTGTCCGTTCCCGTCCTCGATGACGCCTCGCCAGGCGGCACCTCCTCCGCGGTCGGCGACGTCCGGGAGGCACTGGCCGGGCTGGGGTACGGCAGCGAGGAGATCCGCGAGGCACTGCGAGAGGTCGACGCCTCCGCGCACGCGGAGCTGCTCCTGCGGGATGCGCTCAAGGTGCTGGGGGCGCGCCGTGCGTGACGAGTACCTCGATCCGGCGCCGGCCGACGAGCGGGAAGAGGTCGAGGACGCCAGCCTCCGCCCCCGCCGCCTGGCCGACTTCGTCGGCCAGCGGGAGCTGAAGGAGCACCTGTCGGTAGTGCTCGAGGCCGCCCGTCGGCGAGGGCAGGCCGCCGACCACCTGCTCTTCGCCGGTCCGCCGGGGGTGGGCAAGACCTCGTTGTCGGGCATCGTCGCCGTCGAGATGGGCGTGCAGCTCCACCTGACCTCCGGGCCGGCGCTGGAGCGGGCCGGCGACCTCGCCGCCATCCTCACCAAGCTCGACGACGGCGACGTCCTGTTCATCGACGAGATCCACCGGCTCCCGCGCGCGGTCGAGGAGATCCTCTACCCGGCCATGGAGGACTTCCAGCTCGACATCGTGGTCGGGAAGGGGCCGGCGGCCTCCTCCATCCGGCTCAGCCTGCCCCGCTTCACGCTCGTCGGAGCGACGACGCGCACCGGCCTCCTGACCGGCCCGCTGCGGGACCGCTTCGGCCTCGTCGCCCGCCTCGACTACTACGCGCCCGAAGAGCTCGAGGCCATCGTCACGCGGGCCGCCCGCATCCTCGACGTGTCGATCGACGGCGAAGGGGCGTGGGAGATCGCCCGGCGCAGCCGGGGGACGCCCCGCATCGCCAACCGCCTCCTGCGCCGGGTGCGGGACTTCGCGGAGGTCCGGGCCGGCGGCTTCGTCGATCGGAGCACCGCCCGCGACGGGCTCGCCCTGTTCGGGGTCGACGAGCGCGGGCTCGACAAGGTCGACCGCGCCATCCTCGGCGCCCTCTGCCAGCAGTTCGGCGGTGGACCCGTCGGCCTCTCGACCCTGGCCATCAGCGTGAGTGAGCAGACCGAGACGGTGGAGGACGTGTACGAGCCCTTCCTCATCCAGCAGGGCCTGCTCGTGCGAACGCCCCGGGGCCGTGTCGCGCTGCCCGCGGCCTGGGATCACCTCGGCCTCGCGCCGCCCGCCGTGCCCGCGCCGCCCGAGCGCCCGCCGGACCTCTTCAGCTAGTTCTTCGTCGCCATCCTCCGCTGCGCTTCGGCCGGCTCCTACTCGCTTCGCTCGGCAATGCCTCTGGATCCGTTACGGTGCGCCGGCCGAGCCGGACGCCCCCCTGTCCTGGCATCCGCCCTGCCGTTCTGGTCGCGAAAATGCCGCACTCAGCGTGCGATCTCCTGACCAGAACGCTGTGGAGTGAGGGTCAGCCGGTCGGGAGGTGGCGGGCCAGGAAGGCGGTCGTCTCGGCCCAGGCGGAGGTGGCCGCGGCCTCGTTCCAGAACATCGGCGCCTCGTGGTTGTCGAAGGCGTGCCCGGCCGGCTCCGTGTTGAGCGAGAAGAGCTCGCGCCCCTCGATCGCCGCTTCGACGGCGCTGATCTGCTCACCCGGGATGTAAGCATCGGCGTCGCCGAAGTGGAACAGCACCGGGCACTCGATGTTGTCGAGCTGGTCGAGCATCCCGGCGATCCCGGAGCCGTAGTAGCTGACGCAGCACGCGGGGTTGGCGACGGCGGCGGTCAGGTAGCCGAGCGTGCCGCCGAGGCAGAAGCCGACCACGCCGACACCGCCGTCGACCTCCGGCAGCTCCTCCACGGCGTGGAGCGCGGCCACGCAGTCCGCGACGCCCTGCGGGAAGTCGAACTTCGGCACCATCCCGAGCGACGCCTCGAGTCCCTCCGGCGTGTGGTCGGACTCCCAATTGGGCTGGATGCGCCAGAAGACGTCGGGCGCGCCGACCACGTAGCCGAGCGCGGCGAGGCGCTCGCCGACGGCGCGGATGTATCCGCTGACACCGAAGATCTCCTGGATCAGCAGCAGGCCGGGACCCGTCGCGGACTCCGGGAGCCAGACGTGGAGGTCGAACGAGCCGCCGTCGACGGCGACCTGGTCGGTGCGGGTGGTGGGCATGGGCGGCATCCTCGCGCGTGGCCGGTCCGTGGGCAGCGGGCCGTAGCCTCGACCGGCGTGCGGCTCGAGGACCTCGACTACCCGCTGCCGCCCGAGGCCATCGCCCAGCACCCCGTCGAGCCCCGCGACGCGGCCCGGCTGCTGGTCGACGGCGGTCCGGGCCGAGCCGCCAGCCACCGCCACGTGCGCGACCTGCCGGAGCTGCTCCATCCCGGCGACCTCCTCGTCGTCAACGACTCCCGGGTGATCCCGGCGCGCCTCCACCTGCGCCGGGCGACCGGTGGCGCGGTCGAGATCCTCCTGCTCGAGGCGCTCGACGACGAGCACCGCCGGTGGGAGTGCCTCGCCCGTCCGGCCCGGCGCCTGGCGAGGGGCGAGCACCTGCTGGGCCCGAATGGTGAGCCCTTCCTCGTCGTCGGTCCCCGGACCGAGGCCGGCGACACGTTGACGGTCGAGCTGTGCGCGAGCGACCCGCTCGCCGCGCTGACGACGGTCGGCGAAGCGCCCTTGCCGCCCTACATCACCGCGCCGCTGGCGGACCCCGAGCGCTACCAGACGGTGTACGCGCAGCGGCCCGGTTCGGTCGCGGCGCCCACGGCCGGACTGCACCTCACGGCTGCACTGCTCGACGTGCTCGCCAGGGGTGGTGTGGAGGTGGCGAGGGTGGAGCTCGTGGTCGGGCTCGACACCTTCCAGCCCGTCAGCGAGGAGGACCCCACCCGGCACCGCATCCACAGCGAGCGCTATTGCGTCCCTCCCGAGACACTCGAGGCCTGCCGGGAGTCGTCCAGGGTGGTTGCAGTCGGAACGACCGCCGTCCGAGCCCTCGAGTCCGCCGCGATCGGACCCACCGCGGGACGGACCCGCCTCTTCATCCACCGGCCCTACGAGTGGCAGCTGGTGGACCTGCTGCTGACCAACTTCCACCTGCCCCGCACGACGCTGCTCATGATGATCGACGCCTTCGTCGGCGCCCGCTGGCGGGACCTCTACTCCGTGGCGCTGGCGGACGGGTACCGGTTCCTGTCCTTCGGGGACGCCATGCTGCTGCGTCGAGGCGGCGCATGACGGCTCCGGTCCGCTTCGAGCTGGAAGCCGCCGACGGTCGGGCGCGGGCGGGCGTCGCCCACGCGGCCCGTCGTTCGTACCGCACGCCCTGCTTCATGCCGGTCGGGACGAGGGGCGCGGTGCGACACCTGTCCGCCGCCGACCTGGAGGACCTCGGCGCGCAGGTCGTGCTCGGCAACACCTACCACCTCATGCTGCGGCCCGGCGCGGAGACCATCGCCGCGCTGGGTGGGCTGGGCCGGTTCACGGGCTGGGACGGCCCGACCCTCACCGACTCGGGGGGCTTCCAGGTCTTCTCGCTGGAACCGGACGTCGACGATGACGGCGTCACCTTTCGCTCCACCTACGACGGCTCGATCCACCGCCTCACGCCGGAGTCGGCCGTCGCGACGCAGCAGCTCCTGGGCGCCGACATCCAGATGGCGCTCGACGTCTGCCCTCCGCTGCCCTCGCCCGATCCGGTGATCCGCCTCGCGGTCGAGCGCACCGCGGCGTGGGCCAAGCGGGCCCGGGCCGCGCACGACCGCGCCGACCAGGCCCTGTTCGGCATCGTCCAGGGCGGCATCGACCACGGGTTGCGGGCCGAGTGCGCGCAGCGGGTGGTCGAGCTCGACTTCGACGGGTACGGCATCGGCGGCCTGTCGGTGGGGGAGACGCGGGAGGAGATGCTGCCGGCGCTCGCCATCGCGCTGGACCACCTCCCGCCGGACCGCCCGCGCTACCTGATGGGCGTCGGTGACCCCGCCTCCCTGGTCGAGGCCATCGCCCTCGGTGTCGACCAGTTCGACTGCGTGATGCAGACCCGGCTGGGCCGCCACGGCGTCGCCCTCACCGGCCGTGGGCGCCTCCAGGTCCGGAACGCCCGCCATGCCGAGAGCGACCAGCCCGTCGACCCGGACTGCGGGTGCCGGGTCTGCGCACGCCACTCCCTGGGCTACCTCCGCCACCTCTTCCAGGTGGGTGAGCCCACGGCTGGTCGCCTGCTCTCCTGGCACAACCTGGCCTGGACGCTGGCGCTGGTGGACCGGTGCCGTGACGCCATCGCCGACAGGACGCTCGCGGCGGTGCGGCGGGAGATCCTCGCCATCTGGGGGTGACGCAAGGTTGGGAGCCGCCGGACGCTAGCCTGATCGGCTGCACTCGCAGCCCTGCTTGATGCTCCTCCTCTCCACGATGGTGGCTCGATGTACATGACACTGCTGGCGGCCAGCAGCTCCTCCAGCTCGGGGAGCCCGATCGTCGCGCTCCTCCCCTTCATCCTCATCGCCGTCGCGATGTACTTCCTGCTCATCCGGCCCCAGCGGCGCAGGATGGCGGAGCAGCGCAACCTGGCCAGCGCTGTCCAGGAAGGTGACGAGGTGATGACGACGGCCGGGATCTACGGCTTCGTCACCGCCATCGACGGCGACGTGATCTGGCTGGACATCGCCGACGGGGTGGACATCCGCATCGCCCGTCAGGCCGTCTCCCGCCGCATCCCGGCCGAGGAGGCACCCTCGCTCACCGCTCCGACCGACACGCCCGCCGGCGAGGCCGACGACGACGAGCAGGACACGGACCCGGCCAGCGCCAACGGCTCGAACGGCACGAAGGGCGCCACCGGGACCAAGGGCGAGCGGGACGCTCCGTCGGCCGACTGATCGACCATGAAGCGGCGCAGCCTCATCATCTCGTTGGTGGCCATCGTGGTCATCTCCGTCGGCGGGGTCATCGCGACGCTGGTGACCGACACCAAGCCGCAGCTCGGCCTCGACCTCCAGGGTGGCGCCTCCGTGACGCTGCAGCCGGTGGGCAAGGCCGATCCGGAAGCCCTCACGGTCGTCACCGACATCCTCCGCAACCGCATCGACAGCCTCGGTGTCGCCGAGCCGGAGATCATCCGGCAAGGCAACACGGTGATCGTGAACCTCCCCGGCATCAAGGACCAGGACCGGGCCATCCAGCTGGTGGGCCAGACCGGCAAGGTGCTCTTCCGCCCGGTCCTGTCCGAGTCCTCCGCCGCGGCCGTCGCCGCGGCGGCCAGCAGCACGACGACCGTCCCCGGCTCGGCCTCGTCCAGCCCTGATGCCAGCGCGACCACCGTTGCGCCGTCCACCACGGTCGCCACGACGACCGCGACCGGCTCGAGCACGACCGTCGCCGCGACGCCGGGGGCGGCCTCGACCACGACGCTGCCGCCGGAGGTGGCGGCCCAGATCACGCCCCGCGAGAAGGACACCCCGGACGCCACGGTGGTCCTCCCTGGCCGCGGTGGCCAGACCATCTACCAGCTCGGCCCGGCCTTCGCCCTCGGTGAGGACGCCATCTCCACCGCCGAGGCGGGCGTGCAGAACGGACAGTGGGTCGTCGACCTCAAGCTCAAGGACGGCGACAAGGGCCTCGGAGCATGGAACACCTGGGCCTCGAAGTGCTACAGCCAGGAGGCTGATTGCCCGACCGGCGGCATGGCGATCGTGCTCGACGGCACGGTCATCGCGGCACCGGTACCCCAGACCCCGTTCTTCTCCGACACCAACGTCCAGGTCTCGGGCGGTGGCAACGGCTTCCAGAAGAGCGAGGCCAAGGACCTGGCCCGCGTGCTCAAGTACGGCAGCGTGCCGGTCGAGCTCAAGCCCCAGGCGGCCCAGACCGTGTCGGCCACGCTCGGCAAGGACTCGCTGCACGCCGGCCTGATCGCCGGCTTCGTCGGCGTCCTGCTGGTGCTGATCCTGATGATCCTCTACTACCGGGCACTGGCCATCCTGGTCGTCGTCGGGCTGGCGCTCGGCGGCTGCCTCTTGTGGACCTCCATCTCGGTGCTCTCGAAGACCTCCGGACTGTCCCTGACCCTGGCCGGCGTCACCGGCATCATCGTGTCGATCGGCATCACGGTCGACTCCTACGTCGTGTTCCTGGAGCGCCTGAAGGACGACGTCCGCTCGGGCAAGTCGCTCCGGGCGTCGACGCCGAAGAGCTTCAAGAGCGCGTGGCGCACGATCGTGGCCGCGGACGTCGTGTCGCTCATCGGCGCCGGGGTGCTGTGGTACCTGTCGGTCGGCTCGGTGCGGGGCTTCGCCTTCTTCCTCGGCCTGTCCACGGTGCTCGACCTCGTCGTCACCTACTTCTTCGTGCGACCGGCCGCCATCCTCGTGTCCCAGGGCAACCTGCTCCGGGGCAAGGAGATCCTCGGCGTCCACTCCGGTGAGGCGGTCCTGGCGGGGAGCACGGCATGACCGCGGTGGACCGCCCGACGACCCCGACGCCGGCACCCGCGCCCAGGACCAGCATCTGGCACCGGCTGTACCACGGTGAGACCAACTTCGACTTCGTGGGCAAGCGGCGCATCGGCTTCACGATCTCCGCCGTGCTCATCGTGGTCAGCGCCATCTCGCTGATCTTCCAGGGGCTGAACCTCGGCATCGACTTCAAGGGCGGAGTGGCCTGGGAGTTCCAAGCCAACGGGCAGACGGTCGACGACGCCCGCAGCGTGCTCGAGGCCAACGGCATCAACCCGGCGGACGCCAAGATCCAGACCCTGTCGGGCTCGAGCGGCGAGCGCCTGCGGGTCCAGGTCGACGATCAGCCCGACTCCGTCCGCACCGCGGTCAAGGAGGACTTCGCCAAGGCGACGGGCGAGAACGTCGAGGACGTGAGCGTCAACGTGGTCAGCCCGACGTGGGGCTCGCAGATCACGAAGAAGGCCATACGCGCCCTCATCGCGTTCTTCATCCTCATCACGATCTACATCTCGATCCGCTTCGAGTGGCGCATGGCCATCGCCGCGCTCCTGGCCGTCTTCCACGACGTGTTCATCAGCGTCGGCATCTACTCGATCTTCGGCTTCGAGGTGACTCCGGCTACGGTCATCGCCTTCCTGACGATCCTCGGGTTCTCGCTCTACGACACGATCGTCGTGTTCGACAAGGTCCACGAGAACACCCGCCAGATGATCACGCAGCGGGCCTCCTACGGCGAGATCGTCAACAGGTCGATGAACCAGGTGCTGATGCGGTCCATCAACACCAGCCTCGCCGCCGTCCTGCCGGTGATCTCGCTGCTGGTCATCGGGGTCAAGCTGCTGGGCGCGGTCGCCCTGGAGGACTTCGCGCTGGCCCTGCTGGTCGGGCTGCTGGCCGGTTCGTACTCGTCGATCTTCGTCGCCACGCCGATCCTCGCCATGCTCAAGGGCAAGGACAAGCGGACGCGGCCTGCTGGCCGGTCCCGCGCGGCGACACCGGTACCGACACCGCGATCCTCGGCCAGCACCAGCGCGGCCCTCCAGCCCGCCCCAGGCACCGAAGTCGAGGAGCCGAACGTCCCGGCGGCCCGTCCGGTGGCCGCCGCGCCGGCCACTCCGGCCACGCCGACCGCGGTCAAGCCCGCGGCACTGACGCACGCTCCCCGGCCCCGCAAGAAGCGCCGCCGCTGAGCGGCTCGCTCCGCGGAGAGGATCGGGAAGCGCAGGTCCGGAGCGGTATCCTCCAGTGATGGCGGCCGATGCGAGCTGGCTCAGGGACCACATCCGGGACATCCCGGACTACCCCCGCA
>JBKPRL010000034.1:0-7894 GCA_046734535.1 bacterium
CGGCGCGAGTCGCGCGGCGTGGGCAAGCCGGCCACCCTCGTCGGCATCGTGCCCGACGCCCGCCACATCGTCACGCTGGACCTGAGCGCCGACGAGGACGTGCACGGCGCGATCGTCAACCTGATCGGCAAGGTCCTCTACCGTCGCACCGTCGCCCGTGAGGAGCGCACCGGGCAGGACGCGGTCGCGCTCACCGTCCGCCTCGCCCGGGAGCTCACGGCGGCCACCGATCAGCCCATCCTGGGTGTCGGCGTGGGCAGCCCCGGTGTGGTCGACCCGGAGGGCGTCGTGCTGGAGGCGGCCAACCTCGGCTGGCACGATCTCCCGCTGGCCCGCCACCTCGGTGGCGTCCTCGGCCTGCCGGTGCACGTCGCCAACGACGCGAACGCGGCGGTGCTGGCGGACTACGCGCTCGGCGACGAGTCGAGCGAGAACCTGCTGCTGGTCAAGGTGGGCAAGGGCGTCGGCGCCGGCCTGCTCATCGCAGGGCAGCTCTTCACGGGCGACCGTTCTGCCGCTGGCGAGATCGGCCACGTCACGGTGGACGTGCGGGGCGAGCTGTGCGCCTGCGGCCGCCGCGGCTGTCTGGAGACCGCCATCGCCGTGCCCCGACTGCGAGCCCGCCTCGCGGTGGCGCCCGACGAACGCGCCAAGAGCAAGGTCCTCGAGGCCGCCGGCCGGCGCCTCGGGCTGGCGCTGGCCACGGTCGTCAGTGCCCTCAACCTCGACGACGTCGTGCTCTCGGGCCCGCCGGACGTCGTGACCGAGGCCTTCCGCACGGCGGCGCTCGCCACGATCCGCCGCAGAACGATCCCCTCCGTCGGTGAGCACGTCTCCGTCCGGTTCGACTCGCTCGGTGACGACGACGTCCTGCTCGGCGCGGCCGTGCTCGTCCGCAGCGCAGAGCTCGGGGTGGCGTGAGCCCGCTGACCGCTCCGCGGGGCGAGTCGCTCCGGTCAGGCCAGGCCCCCGACGGCCGCCCTGGCCTCCCCCCGGCCAAGATCTGCCGAATCGAGACCGATTCGGCGGCGTCGGACCCACCCACAGGGCCCGAGTCCCGGCGGCGCGCGGTGCCGCCGGCACCACCAGGCCGTCCGACCACCCGGTCGGGCGCCGCCAACCAGGGAGGACCACTCACGTGAAGCTTCGTCACCTCGCCGCCATCGGCGTGGCCGGGATCCTCGGCCTCGCCGCGTGCGGCTCGTCCAGCAAGGACTCCGGGTCGGCCGGCACCACGGCCGCGCCGAGCCAGGAGTCGAACGCACCGGCAACCAGCGGCGCCGCCGGCACCACCATCCGCCTGTGGTTGAACGGCGAGGACACCAAGCAGGAGCTGGTGGACTACGCCATCGCCGAGTTCAAGAAGCAGCATCCCGAGGCTGACGTCAAGTTCGAGCGCCAGCAGTGGACGGGCATCGTCGAGAAGCTCACGACGGCGCTCTCCAGCAGCGACAGCCCTGACGTCGTGGAGCTCGGCAACACCCAGGCCCAAGCCTTCGAGGCGGCCGGGGCCCTCTCGGACCTCAGCGGTCAGAAGTCCGAGCTCGGCGGCGACGACCTGCTGCAGAGCCTGGTCGAGGCCGGCACCTACGACGGCAAGTTCTACGGCGTGCCCTACTACGCCGGCGCCCGCATCGTCGTGTACCGGACCGATCTGTTCGAGAAGTCGGGTCTCGCGGTCCCGACCACGCTCGACGAGTTCATCGCGGCCGGGGTCAAGCTCAAGCAGGACAACGCCGCCACGCCCAACTTCTCGGGCATCTACTTCCCAGGCAAGTACTGGTACGCGGCGCTGCCGTTCATCTGGCAGGAGGGCGGCGACATCGCGGTGCAGGAAGATGGGACGTGGAAGGGCACGCTTGCCTCGCCCGCATCCGTCAAGGGCCTCGACATGGTCAAGAAGATCATGGACGAGGCGTCGGGCGCGCCCAAGGACGGTGACGAGTCGAAGGACTACGTCGCGTTCTGCAACGGCGAGGTCGGCATGCTGATGGGCCCGGGCTGGAAGCTCGGCCAGATCCTGAACGAGAAGGACGGCTGCCCGGCGATGGCCGACAAGGTCGGCGCCTTTGCCCTGCCGGGAGCCGCGGCGGGCACCACCGCTCCGGCCTTCCTCGGCGGGTCGAACCTGGCGATCTCGGCCAAGAGCGAGCACCAGGACCTGGCCCTCGATCTGCTGAAGATCATGACCGGCAAGGGCTACCAGACGCAGTTCGCCCAGGCCGGGACGATCCCCGCGCTGAAGTCGCTGCTGGGACAGGTCAGCGGTGACGAGGCGGCGAAGGCCCAGGCCGTCGCGGCCCTGAACAGCCGGTTCGTGCCCTCCAGCGAGAACTGGGCCGGCGTGGAAGCGTCCACCGTGCTTCCTGACATGCTGGTGACGATCGCCCAAGGCGGCGACGTCCAGGCCGCCGCGACCCAGGCCGATCAGGCGATCACCAGCCAGCTCAACGGCTGAGCCGAGCTGACGGGGAGGGAGGGTTCGTCCATGGCGATCGGTTCGGCGGGGGCTCCTGGAGCTCCTGCCCCGGCCGCTCCGGCCGCACCCTCGACCTCCTCCCTACCCTCCCCGCACCCGGTGGACGGGCGTCGCCACGGCCGGCGGCGCCGGCGACGCCCGACCACCCTCCCCTACGCGTTGATCGCTCCGGCCGTCGCCGCCCTCGTGGTGATGCTCGGCTACCCGCTCCTGCGCCTCGGCATCCTCTCCGCCCAGAAGTTCGGGCTGCGCCAGCAGTTCGGCCAGCCGCCCGACTGGGTGGGGTTCGACAACTACCGCCGGATCCTCTCCGACTCCTACTTCTGGGACGTCCTCTGGCGGACCGTGATCTTCGCCCTGGTCAACGTCGCCCTCACGATCGGGATCGGGCTGCTGGTCGCCCTGCTCATGCGGGCATTGGGCCGGGGCATGCGCATCCTCGTGAGCATCGGCCTGATGCTGGCCTGGGCGATGCCGGCCCTCACCGCGACCGTCGTGTGGCAATGGCTGTTCGACACGCAGTACGGGCTCGTGAACTGGACCTTCACGAAGGTCGGCATCGGCGACTACCAGGGCCACTCCTGGCTCAGCGAACCGATCAGCTTCTTCATGGTGGCCACGATCATCGTCGTCTGGATGGGCATCCCCTTCGTGGCCTTCACGCTGTTCGCGGCGATGAGCCAGATCCCCAAGGAGATCGAGGAGGCCGCGTGCATCGACGGCGCCGGCCCGTGGCAGCGGTTCCGGGACGTGACCCTGTCGATGATCAAACCGGTACTGCTCATCCTCACGGCCTTGTCGGTCCTCTGGGACTTCCGCGTCTTCACCCAGATCTACGTCCTGCAGCGCGCCGGGGGAATCAATCGTGAGACCAACCTGCTCGGCGTGTACGCGTACCGGATCTCGATCGGCGAGAACCGCTTCGACGTCGGCGCCGCGATCGCGGTCGTCATGGTCCTCATCACGCTGCTGCTGACGCTCGTCTACCTGCGCCAGATGGTGCGCCAGGAGGAGCTATGAGCGAGCGGAGCGAGCGAATGTGCCTGAGCGGCCAAGAGCAGGATTCGCGGAGGGAGCGGAGCGAGCGCACGGCCCGACCAGCCGAGAGCGGGGATCGATGAGCGTCGCCGAGCGCATCGTGGTCGAGGCACCGACCGCCGAAGCGTTCGCCGCGCCTCCCGTGCGCCGGGCCGGACGGCGCCGCCCCGCGTACAGGATCGCGGTGAACGTGGCGGGTGCCGCCGTGTTCCTGATCTTCGTCTTCCCGGTGCTCTGGATGGTCACCACGTCGTTCCGTCGGGGCGTGGACATCTCGTCGCCGAACCCGCGCCTCCTCCCCATCCCGGGGACGCTCGAGAACTACCGGAAGGTCTTCGAGCGGGAGTTCTTCTGGTCCTCGCTGCGCAACAGCCTGATCGTCACTCTGCTGACCGTGACGCTGGCCCTCGGCATCGCGTTCCTGGCCGCGGTGGCCGTCTCCCGCTACCGCTTCCTGGGGCGCAAGGCCTTCATCGTCTCCATCCTCCTCGTCCAGATGGTCCCGGCCGAGGCGCTCATCATCTCCCTGTTCAAGGTGCTCGACGGATGGCGCCTGATCAACAGCATCATCGGCCTGACCCTCACCTACCTCGCCTTCGTGCTGCCGTTCACCATCTGGACGCTCCGGGGCTTCGTGGCCAACGTGCCCCGGGAGCTGGAGGAGGCGGCGATGGTCGATGGCTCGTCGCGGCTGCGCGCCTTCCTCACCGTCACGTTCCCGCTCATCGCTCCCGGCTTGGTCGCCACCGGCGTGTTCGCGTTCATCCAGGCCTGGAACGAGTTCATCTTCGCCCTCGTGATCATGAACCGCCCGGAGCACGAGACCCTGCCGGTCTGGCTGCAGGCGTTCAACGAGGGCGCGAAGGGAACGGACTGGGGCGGCGTCATGGCCGGCTCCACGGTCATGGCCATCCCCGTGATCATCTTCTTCCTCCTGGTGCAGCACCGGGTGACGTCCGGGCTCACCGCCGGCGCGGTCAAGGGCTGACGTGGACCTCGACGCCGCGATCGAGGGCTGCCTGCTCGCGTCGTTCCGCGGTCCCGACGCGCCGCCCTGGCTGCTGCGTCGACTGGAGGGTGGCCTCGGCGGCGTCTGCCTCTTCGGCGACAACATCGCCGACGGCGGCCGCGTCGCCGAGCTGACGTCGGCGCTGCGGTCGGCCGGGGGAGCGCCCGTGGTGGCCGCGGACGAGGAGGGCGGTGACGTCACGCGCCTGGAGATGGCGACCGGCAGCTCCTACCCCGGCAACGCCGCGCTCGGGATCGTGGATGACGAAGCGCTCACCCACGCGACAGCGGCGTCCATCGGCGCCGAGCTGGCCGCGGCCGGTGTCACCCTCGATCTCGCGCCGTGCGTCGACGTCAACAGCAACCCGGCCAACCCGGTGATCGGCGTGCGCTCGTTCGGTGCCGACCCCGGGCTCGTCGGCCGCCACGGCGCCGCCTTCGTCCGAGGGCTGCACGCCGCCGGGGTAGCCGCGTGCGCGAAGCACTTCCCGGGCCATGGGGACACCGCGGCGGACTCGCACCTGGACCTGCCCGTCGTGCGCCAGCCGATCGCGGTCCTCCGGGAGCGGGAGCTGGCACCCTTCCGGGACGTGATCGCCGCCGGGGTCGACGCGGTGATGACGTCGCACGTCGTGCTTCCTGCCCTCGACGATCGACCGGCCACCATGAGCCGGCGGGTGCTCGTGGGGCTGCTCCGCGGCGAACTGGGCTTCGGGGGCGCCATCGTCACCGACGCCCTGGACATGAAGGGCGCGAGCGGCACGCAGTCCATCGGCGAGGCTGCCGTGGCCGCCCTGGCCGCCGGCGCGGACCTGCTGTGCCTCGGCGCGGGGCAGGACGAGTCGGTACTGGACCACGTGCACGCCGCCGTCGCCGGCGCTGTCGCCGACGGCCGGCTGGACGAGGTCCGCGTGGGGGAGGCGGCGGACCGGGCGTCCAGGCTCAGCACCCCGCCGCCCGGACCGCCGAGCCCGGTGGACCGCGACGTCGGCCGCGCCGCAGCCCGGCGGGCGCTGCGGGTCGAGGGCGCGCTCACGACGCCGTGCCGGGGTGCGCACGTCGTGGAGCTCCGCCCGGACCCGTGCATCGCGGCGGGCGACGTCCCGTGGGGGCTCGAAGCAGCGCTCCAGGCGCTCGATCCCGACGTCACGGTCACCGACATCCGGCCCGGGGACGGTATCGAGCGCGCGCTGGTGGCCGGCTGTGGCGAGCGTCCGCTGGTCGTCGTGGTGCGCGACCGCCATCGTCACGCCTGGCAGGCCGCGCACCTGGAACGCCTGGTGGCGGCCAGGCCCGACACCGTCGTCGTCGACATGGGCTGGCCCGGCGCTCCCCTGCCGGCCGCCGCCCGCACCTGGATCACGACGCACGGCGCGTCACGAACGAGCGCGGAGGCCGTCGCCGAGCTCCTGACCCGAGGAGCGTCCCTTGGCTGAGATCACCATCCGCTCGGTCACCAAGGAGTACCCGAACGGACACGTCGCGGTGGACGGTGTCGACCTCGACGTGGCCGACGGCGAGCTGCTGGTGCTGGTCGGACCGTCGGGCTGCGGCAAGTCCACCCTGCTGCGGATGGTGGCCGGCCTCGAGGAGGTGACTGCCGGCCAGATCACCATCGGCGGCCGCGACGTCACCGACGCCGCACCCAAGGACCGCGACATCGCCATGGTGTTCCAGAGCTACGCGCTGTACCCCAACCGGACGGTGCGGGGGAACATCGCCTACCCCCTGAAGCTCGCGAAGCTGCCGTCGCAGGAGGTGGACCGGCGGGTCGCGGAGGCCGCCCGGCTGCTGCAGCTGGAGAGCGTCCTCGACCGGCGTCCGGCGCAGCTCTCCGGCGGGCAGCGTCAGCGCGTCGCGATGGGCAGGGCGATCGTGCGCCAGCCCTACGCGTTCCTCATGGACGAGCCGCTCTCCAACCTCGACGCCAAGCTGCGCGTGCAGATGCGGGCCGAGATCGCTCGCCTCCAGCGCGACCTCGGCGTCACGACGATCTACGTGACCCACGACCAGGTCGAGGCCATGACCATGGGTTCACGGGTCGCGGTGCTCCACGGCGGCAGGATCCAGCAGGTCGACACGCCCCGCGCGCTGTACGAGCGACCGGTGAACCTCTTCGTCGCCAGCTTCATGGGCTCACCCCCCATGAACCTCTACCGCGCCCGGCTGTCCGCCGAGGGCGACTCCACCAGCGCCGTCTTCGGACGGCACCGCCTGCCGCTCGACGAGCGCCTGGCCAGCCGCCCGGAGATCCGAGCGTGGGTCGGGCGGGAGGTCGTGCTCGGCATCCGCCCCGAAGCCCTCGAGGACGCGTCCTTCGACGCGGACGCACCGCCGGAACGGGTGATCGAGCTGCGGGTCGAGCTCGTCGAGGCGCTCGGGGCCGAGCTGCTCGTGCACTCGGCCATCGACGCCACGACCGTCCAGGACGGCACGTCGTTCGATGGCGCCGAGGAGGCGCACGGGCCGGCCATGCTCGTGGCCCGCCTCTCGCCCCGCAGCCGTATCGAGGCCGGTGACACCGTCAAGCTGACGGTCGACCTCGGGCAGCTCCACCTCTTCGACCCTGCGTCCGGTCTCTCCCTGACCGATGCGGGGCCGCCTGCGCCGGCGTGACCACGCACGCGCTCCGTCCCGGTCTCGCCGCCGGTCTCGACATCGGCGGGACGAAGACCCTCGCCGTGGCCGTGGATGCACGGGGCGCGCTCGTGGGCCAGGCTCGGGTCGCCACCGACGCGCGGCATGGCGACGCGGTGGTCGAGTCGGCCGTGGAGGCGCTCGAACACCTCGCCGCGGACGTCGGCACATCCGTCGGCGCCTTCGAGGTCGTCGGGGCCGGCCTGCCCGGATGGGTCGTGCCGTCGGCCGGCACGGTCCGCCACGCGGTCAACATCGGGGTCGGGCCCGAGCCGGTGGCCATCGCGGAGCACCTGCGGCGCGCCACGGGCGTCCCCACCTCCGTGGAGAACGACGTCAACGCCGCCGCCTTCGGCGCGTCGACGGTCATGGGTTGCGCGGACCTCGCGTACCTGAGCATCGGGACAGGGTTGGCGGCCGGGCTCATCTCCGAAGGCCGGCTGCGCCGGGGCGCCCACGGGGTGGCGGGCGAGATCGGGCACCTACCGGTCGACCCGAGGGGCCCGGCGTGCGAGTGCGGCCAGCGGGGCTGCCTGGAGACGGTGGCGTCGGGAGCGGCCATCGCCCGCCGCTGGCGATCGGACTCCGGCCGGCCGGCGACGGACCTGTTCGCGGCCGCCGCCGCGGGCACACCCGCCGCGGTCGCCCTGCGCGACGAGGTGGCCCGGCACCTCGCGACGGCGGTCGTCATCCTCACGCTGACCGTGGACCCGGCTGTGGTGGTGCTCGGCG
>JBKPRL010000035.1:0-21474 GCA_046734535.1 bacterium
CCGCGGCGCGGCCTGCGACGCCGCGGCGTACGCCGCGCGCACGTCGTCGGGCCCGGCGGTGGCCAGCTCGGCGAGCAGCGAGCCGTCCAGCCGGCTGCGGACCTCCACCGCCGGGCCGCGCCCGGCGACGGGGCGGCCGGACATCAGCAGCCCGTACGCCGGCGGCTCGTCAATCGAGAGCTGGTCGAGCACGGTCGTCATGCGGGGGCTCCTTCACACGGGCGGGATCGGCGACGGCGACCCAGCAGGCGACGCGATGGCCGGGTTCGACCTCGGTGAGCGGTGGGACGTCGTGGTAGCACTGGTCCACGGCGTACGGGCAGCGGGTGTTGAACCGGCACCCCTTGGGCGGCGCCAGGGGGCTCGGGACGTCGCCGGTCAGGATGATGCGGCCCGGTCGCTCGATCGTCGGGTCGGGGATGGGCACGGCGCTCAGCAGTGCGCGGGTGTAGGGGTGGAGGGCGTTCGCGTACAGCGTGTCCTTGTCGGCCACCTCCACCAGCCGCCCGAGGTACATCACGGCCACGCGGTCCGCGATGTGCCGCACTACCGCGAGGTTGTGGGCGATGAACAGGTAGGACAGGCCGAGCTCGCGTTGGAGGTCCTGGAGCAGCCCGACGATCTGCGCCTGGATGGAGACGTCGAGCGCCGAGACCGGTTCGTCGGCGACCACGAAGCGGGGACGGAGCGCGAGCGCTCGGGCGATCACGATGCGTTGGCGCTGCCCACCGGAGAACGCGTGCGGGTAGCGCTGTGCAGCGCTGCGGGGCAGGTGGACCAGGTCGAGCAGATCGTCGACCCGGCGGTCGAGCTCTGCGCCCCGGGCCAGGTGGTTGACGACGAGGGGCTCGGCGACGATCTCCCGTACCCGCATCCGCGGGTTCAACGACGCGTACGGATCCTGGAAGATGAGCTGGATGTCGCGGCGGAGCCGGCGCCACTCGCGCTTGGAGAGCGCGGTGACGTCGCGTCCGTCGTGGAACAGCTTGCCGCTGGTGAGCGGGACCCGGCCGACCATGGCCCGGCCCGTCGTCGTCTTGCCGCAGCCGGACTCGCCGACGAGTCCGAGCGTCTCGCCCTCGAGCACCTCGAGGTCGAGGTCGTCGACCGCGTAGACGATCTGCTTCGAGTCGCCCAGGCCCGATCCCCGCAGCTTGTAGTGCACGGTGAGCTGCTCCGCCCGCATGATCGCCGGGCGGGGAGCGGTGCTGACCGGGTCGAGCACCGGCGCGGTCGTGCCTCGCGCGGTCACCCCCGCACCTCCTCCTGCCGGCGCCAGCACGCCACCCATCGCCGCTCGCTGTGCCAGCCGAGCAGCTCGGGCTCGGCCTCTAGGCAGCGATCGAACGCCTCGGGGCAGCGGGGGTGGAAGGGGCAGCCCGCCACCGCGTTCGCGTGCTCGGGAGGATCGCCGGGGATCGGGTCCAGCCGCTCGCAGACGACGTCGAGCCGGGGCGAGGACGCGAGCAGGCCCCGCGTGTAGGGGTGGAGCGGGTCGGTGAACAGGTCCTTCAGGGACGCCCGCTCGACGATCCGGCCGGCATACATCACCTGGACGCGATCGCAGAACTCGGCCACGACGCCGAGGTCGTGGGTGATCATCATCACCGCCACCTCGAGCTCCTCGGAGAGGCGGTGCAGGAGCTCCAGGATCTGCGCCTGGATCGTGACGTCCAGCGCGGTCGTCGGCTCGTCGGCGATCAGGAGCATCGGCTCGGCCGCCAGCGCGATCGCGATCATCACCCGCTGACGCATGCCGCCCGAGAACTCGTAGGGGTACTGCTTGAGCCGCTCCTTCGGGAACGGGATGCCGACCAGATCGAGCAGCTCGACGGCGCGAGCGCGAGAGGCGCTGCGCCGCATGCCGATCCGCTTCTCCAGCACCTCGCGGATCTGGCGCTCGATCGTCATGAGCGGGTTGAGCGACGCCATCGGGTCCTGGAAGATCATCGCGATCTCGCGCCCCCGCACGGACCGGGCGACCGCCGGGTCCCGCATGTCGCGCCCGCGCCAGCGGATCGACCCGCGCATGATCCGGCCCGGCGTCTGCACCAGACCGAGGACGGCCAGCGCGGTGACGCTCTTGCCCGAGCCCGATTCGCCGACCACCGCGAGGCGCTCCTTGGCGGCGACGTTCATCGTGACGTTCTCGACGCCATACACCGGGCCGGCCGGCGACGGGAACGCGACGGCGAGGTCCCTGATCTCGAGCAGCCGTTCGGAGACCGTCGTGGTCACGGCACCGGGGGGGCCGCCGCGGCCGCCTGCTCGGCCAGCGCGACACCGAGGTGCTTCTCGCGCTGGCGGGGATCGGCGTAGATGCGGAGCCAGCTCGCGAAGAGGTTCGACGCCAGCACCGTGAGCGAGATGGCGATGCCGGGGATGACGACGAGCCACCACGCTGAGCTGAGGTAGTTCTGGCCCTGGGCGATCATCAGGCCCCACGACGACTTCGGGGGCTGGACGCCGTAGCCGAGGAACGAGAGCGCGGCCTCGGCCAGGATGATCCGGGCGAACTCCAGGACGGCGAGGGTCAGGAGGGGGGAGGCCAGGTTCGGCAGCAGGTGGCGGAACATGATCCGCACCGGGCGCGCGCCGACCACCTCCGCAGCCTCGACGTACTCCGACTTGCGCAGCGTCAGCACGGAACCGCGCGCCATGCGCGCGTAGACCATCCAGCCGTTGATCGACAGCACGACCACGAGCAGCGTCACGCTCGGGCCGACCGCGTAGAGGATGACGAGTGCGAGCAGGATCCCGGGGAAGGCCAGGAGGGTGTCGATGACGCGCATGATGACCGTGTCGGTGAGCCCACCGACGTAGCCCGAGATGAGGCCGACGACGATCCCGAAGGTGCCGGCGATCAGCACGACGGCGAAGCTCACGAAGAGGGTCACCCGGGCTCCGAACAGCATGCGGGAGAGGAGGTCCCGCCCGAGCTGGTCCGTGCCGAGGAGGTGCTCGGTCGTGCCGCCCCACCAGATCGGCGGCTGCAGCCGGTTGCCGAGGTCCTGCTTGGTCGGGCTGTACGGCGCCAGCGCCGGCGCGAAGACGGCCGCGACCACGGTCAGCACCAGGACGCCCAGGCCGAACAGGCCGGTCCCCGAGCGGAGCAGCTCGTGGAAGAACCGCCCGACCGCCCCGCGGGCGCGAGGCGTCGGGGTGACGACCACGGGGATCGTCATGTCGGCCATCAGGCGAGCTCGATCCGCGGGTCGACGAGCTTGTACAGGACGTCGGTGAGGATGTTGAGCACGACGATGATCACCGCTACGACCACGACGATCGCCTGCACGAGCACGAGGTCCTGTTGCTGCAGGGCCTGGATCATCAGGAGGCCGATGCCCGGCCAGGCGAACACCGTCTCCACCACGACGGTGAAGCCGGCCAGCATGCGGGCGTACTCGAAGCTGCTCTGCGTCAGGACCGGCACCATCGAGTTGCGCAGGGCGTGGTGGGTGATGCGGTACCACAGCGACAGCCCCTTGGCGTCGGCGGTGAGCATGTAGCTCTGGTCCATCTCGTCGAGCATCCCGCTGCGCATCATCTGCGTGATCTTCCCGGCGGTCGGCAGGGCGAGCGCGAGGGCGGGGAGCACCACCGCCGCCGGGGTCTGGTCGCCGGAGGTCGGGAACCATTGGAGCTTCACGCCGAAGATCAGGATCAGCATGAAGCCGAGCCAGAACTGCGGCGCGCTGAGCCCGAGCAGCGACACCGTCACGGTGGCGCGGTCGAGCAGCTTCCCCGGCCGCAAGGAGGCGATGATGCCGAGGGGGACGGCAAGCAGGAGCGCCATGATCATCGCCACGCCGGTCAGGTAGAAGGTGGCCGGCAGCCGGTCGAGCACGAGCGGCAGGGCCGCCTTCCCTTCCTGCCAGAACGACTGGCCGAGGTCACCCTGGGCCAGCTTGCCGATGAACGCGCCGTACTGCTCGACCAGCGGCCGGTCGAGCCCCAGGTACTGCTGGACGGCCGCCCGCTGGGCCGGCGTGGCGTCGATGGGCAGGAACGTGAGCTCCGGCTTCGTCACGATCCGGGTCACGAAGAACACCGCGCTCGCCACCAGGAAGACGACGACGAGTCCCGCCAGGAGCCGCTTCACGACGAACTTCAGGATCGACGCCACGTTGCTTCACAGTCCTCCTGGGTTCGCCCCGGGGAGGGGACGGGTTCCCCTCCCCGGGCTGTCGTGGTCATGGGTCAGGAGCTGACGGACATGTCCGGAACGTAGAGCGAGCCGTCCACTCGCGGCTTCCAGGTCAGGTTCTTGGTGGCGCCGTAGATGTCCTGGAGGTTGACGGTGAAGATGAACACCGGATCGTCCTCGCAGCCCGTCTTGAGCGCGCTGTGGAAGTCGGCCTCCCGCTTCGACTCGTCCGTCTGCGAGCGGGCATCGTTCAGCGACGCGGTCACGTCCTCGTTGACGTAGCTCGAGAGGGCGCCTTCCTTGTGGTAGTAGGTCTCGATCTTGGAGGCGTCGAACAGCTCGTTCGAGGCCGAGACGAAGCCGATGTCCTGCTGCGGCGTCCCGACGCCGGTGGCGAACTCCGTGATGTACGAGGAGAACGGTCGGACGTCCGGCTTGATCTTGATGCCGACCTCGTTGAGGTAGCCGATGACGGCCTCGGTCGTCTCCGCGTCCTTCAGCCAACGGCCCGTCGGCGCCAGGAGCGTCAGCTCCTCACCGTTGTAACCGGCCTGCTTGAGCAGGTCCTTGGCCTTGTCCGGATCGTACGGATAGGGCTTGAGGTCGGGGTCGTACCCGAAGGTGCCCTTGGCCACCGTCTGGCAGTTGGCCACGGTCGCGTAGCCGCTGAAGAGGTCCTTGGCGAGGGCGTCCTTGTCGACGGCGTAGTTCATCGCCTGCCGGATCTGGGCGTTCTTCAGCGTCCCCTCGTAGTTCTTGAGCCGGAACACCGGGAACTCGAGCCCATCCCGGCTGATGACCTGCGGGACGTCCTTCGTCTGCTCCGGCGGGATGAGCGTCGCCAGCTGGATCTCGCCGGTCTTCAGGCCGGCGGCCCGGGTGCTGGCCTCGGAGATGAACCGGAGCGTGACGTCCTTGATCGCGGGCTTGTCGCCCCAGTAGTCCTCATTGCGGGTCAGGGTCACCTGGCTGCCGCGATCCCACTTGTCGAACGTGTAGGGGCCGGTGCCGATCGGCGCCTCCACGAACTTCGGGTCCTTCGAGTAGACGGGCGGCACCATCTTCAGCCGGTACATGCGGGCCGGGAACACCGGGTCGTTCTGCTCGGTGGTCACCTGCAGGGTGGTGGCGTCGATCGCCTTGGCTCCGGTGATGCCCTCGTAGAAGTCGCGCTGCGCCGAGTTGAAGGCCGGATCGATCACACGGTTGACCGAGTACGCGGCCGCTGCGGCGTCGAAGGGCTCGCCGTTGGTGAAGGTGACGCCCTCCCGGAGCTTGAACTCCCAGGTCGTGTCGTCGACCTGGGTCGGCAGCGCGGTCGCGAGGTGGGGCACGAGCTCGTTCGTCGTCGGGTCCCGGCGCAGCAGCGTGTCGTACACGTTGTCGGTGACGGCGCGCTCGTTGCCGTCCTCGGCCGCCTGCGGATCGAGGGTGGAGGGCTCGTCAGCGATGGCGATGACGAGGCTCTCGGCGCCCGCCGTCGCCCCCGTGCCCGCCGTCGCTCCCGTGCCCGGGGCCGCGGTCGCCCCGCCCCCACTCGTCCCCGCGGTGGTGCCACCGCTGCCACCGCTGTCGCTGCCGCACGCGGCCGCGGCGAGCGCCACGGCTGCGAGCACTGCGAACAGCTTGGAACGGCACGATCTCGTCATCTGCGGCTCCCTCCCCCTGCATGTCGACGACGGCGGACCCGGCGTCGATGCCAACTTCCCCCAGACACCCAGCCGGTGCGTGCGGTGACGGTCGCCTGGAGCGATCCGCCGGTGCGCCACGTCAGGCCATCCGGTATGTAGTATACCGTAGACATTGTAGGGAGGCCGACGACGTGAAGCAAGAGCCTCACGGCCATGGCCCTCCCGGCACGATCGATCGGCAGTCGAACGGAGGCCGAGAGCCGAGCGGTGGAGCCCGACGCCGGGTTCCGGGGTCGACGGGTCCCGTCGCCATATGCTCCGCGACGGCCGGGAGGTTGACGCATGTCGGGTGACACCCCGGCGAGAGGAACACCCATGGAGAACGACACCCGCCTGTCCCATCGCCCCCTGCGGGAGGTCGTCGCCGAGGAGATCCGGGCGATGATCATGAGCGGCCAGATCGCGCCCGGCGAGCGGCTCATCGAGGACAAGCTCGCCGCGGAGCTGGGTGTCTCGCGCAACCCTGTCCGTGAGGCGATCCGGTCGCTCGAGGCGACCGGACTCGTCGATGTCGTGCCCCGCAAGGGCGCATACGCGTGCCTTGTCGACGGGGAGGACATCCGCCAGATCCAGGAGCTGCGCGCCGCGATCAACGGGTGGGCCGCCGAGCTCGCCGCGGCGCGGCGCACGGACGACGACGTCCGCCGGCTCCGCTCGTGCGTCGAGGCGGGGCGAGCCGCGTCCAACGCCGGGGACGGCGTGCGCGCGGCCGAGCAGCACCGCGAGTTCCACCTGGTGATGGAGGATGCGGCGGGCAACCCCTTCATCGGCCTGGTGCTGAACCCGTTGCGCCATCGCACGGAGATGGTGTTCTCGGTCCTGCTCGACCGCCGCGGCGCGCTGGCCTGGGACGAGCACGAGGCGATCTTCGATGCCGTCGTCGAGCGTGACACGGCGCGGGCCCGGGCGCTCGTCGAGGCCCACATCCTGTCAGCACTCGTGCACTATGAGCAGGCCGTGGAGGCCCACGAACCGCCGTCGTGACGGATCAGGCCGGCACCCTGACGGGGTACCACGGGCGGCCCTCGACGTACTCGCGGTACATGCCATCCATGTAGAACCACCGCTTCTTGGCGGCCTCGCGCACGGTCTCGATGACCTCCTGCTGCGACTTGGGGTCCTCTGTGTGCTCGAGCAGGATCTGGAACCCCTTCTCCCCGTGCTCGACATCGGCGGTGATGTGGAGGAGGAAGAACTCGATCTCGTCGTCGTTGAAGCCGTAGACGTCGCGCAGCGCGGGCACGATCGGCTCGTACAGCTGCGGGACCTGGGACTCCAGCCCGACGATGATGACGGCGGTCGCGTGGAGGGTGCCCCGCGTGAGCGCGGTGTTGAGGATGTAGTCCTTGAGCGCGGCGGTCGTCGGCAGATCAGGAGCGTTGCGCGACTCCTCCACCGTCATGCCCAGCGCGTTGCCGAACTTCGCCAGCTTGTCGACGTGGCGCTCGTTCGGATCCTCCTCCTCGTTGAGGTTCTCCAGGTAGAAGTTCCGGGCGTCCCACCACGGGCAGAGCCCGTAGATGATGCCGTAGTAGCGCGACGCGTTCGAGACGAAGTTGTAGTGCTGCTGCACGTACGCCTTCATGGCGTCCTTCGTCAGCTCGCCCTTGGCCCACGACGTGAAGAACGGATGGTTCTTCGAGTGCCACTCGTCGCGTGCGGCCACGAGCGCAGCCCGGTACTCCTCAGTGCTCAGCATTGCGAGTCGACCTCCTCGAGGCGTTGGCGACCGATGTGCAGACGCCGGCGGCGGTCCCCTGCCGTCCGGGCTGCTTGTATACAGTATCTTGCGCACGGTCGAATGCGCAAGCAGGAGGCCGGATCCGGGCCGGGATCACGCCCGGCCGGCCGTGAACTCCCGCTGCGAGCGCACGATGTGCCGGGCGGCCAGCACCTCCGCGAGCTCGGCGTCACCGTCGGCGATGGCGGCGACGATCCCCTCGTGCTCGTTCCACGCCGCGGCGCCCCTGCGCTGCGCGGAGGCGGAGAAGATCCACGCCAGCTTCAGCCCGTACGCCGCCATCAGCTCGACGAGGTTGACGTTGCCCGTCGCCGCGGCGATCGCCTCGTGGAACGCGCTGTTCAGGCGGGTCAGCTCGGGCCACGCCTCCTCGCGGAGGGCCTCTCGTCCCTCCTCGACGATCTGGTGCAGCCGCTCCAGATCAGCCGGCTTGCGTCGCTGGGCGGCGGTGCGGGCCGCGAAGCTCTCGAGCGCGGAGCGCACCTCGTAGAAGTCCTCGGCCTCCTTCATCGACACCTGGGCGACCACGGCGCCCCGACGCGGCGCGATGTCGACGAAGCCTTCCGTCTGGAGCTGCTTCAGGGCTTCGCGCACGGGGATGCGGGAGACGCCGAGCTCTTCGGCGAGGATGTTCTCGACGAGCCGCTCGCCCGGACCCAGCCGGCCGGTGACGATCCAGGTGCGGATCTGGTCGCAGGCCAGCGCTCGCAGCGTCGGATGGCGGTCGCCTACCTTGGCCGCGTCGCCCCTCGGGCTGCTGCTCGCCTGCACACCGCCCCCCTTGCCGTCGGCCTGGCAGCGATAGTATACGGTATCCGATGCGCGTAGCGGTGCTGGTCAAGCACGTCCCGAGGCCCGATGAGCTGCGGCTCGAGGACGGTCGCCTGGTGCGGGAGGGCGTCGAGCTCGAGGTCAGCGCGTTCTGCCGCCGGGCCAACGCCAAGGCGGTCGAGCTCGCCGGACCGGACGGCGAGGTCGTCGTGTTCACGATGGGCCCACCGACCGCGGCCGAGGCCCTCCGCGAGATGCTCGCCTGCGGCGCGACCCGCGGCGTGCACCTCTGCGACCCCCGCTTCGCCGGCTCCGACACGCTCGCCACCGCTCGGGCCCTCGCCGCCGCGATCACGGCCGAAGGCCCGTTCGACCTGGTGTTGTGCGGCCTGAACTCCTTGGACGCCGACACGGGACAGGTCGGCCCGGAGGTCGCCGAGCTCCTGGGCCTCCCGTTCGCGCCCGGCGTCCGAGAGCTCGAGCTCGACCGCACCCACTTCCGCGCCCGGCTCGAGACCGACGACGGCTACCGCGCGGTCGAGGGCACGCTGCCGGTCGTGCTCTCGACCGCGGAGCGCCTGTGCGACCCCTCGAAGGCCGGGCCCGAGGAGCGGGCGCTGGTCGACGACGACCGCATCGCGACCGCCGGCGTCGACGACCTCGGCCTGGCCGCAACAGCGGTCGGCCCGTCCGGCTCCCCCACCACCGTCGGCCCGGTCGAGCTCCACGTCTCGTCCCGCCACGGGTGGCGGACGACGGACGCGGGCGAGGCGTTCAGGTGGCTCGAGGCGCTCGGTGCGCTCACCGAGGGCCACGACCCCGCGCTCGAGGCCGTCGCTGGACCGACCGGCGGCCACCACGCGATCCACTGCTTCCTGGCCCCCGGGCCGGACGGGCTCGCGACGGAGCTGCTGGGCGAGGCGGCTCACCTCGCGGCGCAGGTCGGCGGCAGGGTGACGGCCATCGTCGCCGGGCCCGCGCCGAACGGGCTCGGTGGCGCCGGGGCGGACCGCGTGATCGCCGTCCCGGACGCGCTCGAGCTGGAGCAGCGGGTCGACGCGGTCGCCGCGATCGCCACCGCCGAGCAGCCCTGGGCCTTGCTGTTCGAGGCCACCCGGGACGGCCGGGCGGTCGCCAGTGCCCTCGCCGCCAGGTGCGGCTGGGGACTGACGGGCGACGCCATCGGGCTCGAGGTCTCGCCCGACGGCCGGTTGGTGGCCTGGAAGCCAGCGTTCGGCGGTCAGCTCGTGGCACCCATCACGTCGCGCTCGCCCGTCCAGATGGCGACCGTCCGCCCCGGGGTCATGCGCCGCCGGGCGACCCGGCCGGCCGCCGAACCCGAAACCGAGGTGGTCGCGGTCAGCGGGACGCCCCGGCTGACGACGACCGGTCAGGTCCACGAGGACCCGCACGTCGCGGAGCTGCTCCGGGCCTCGGTGGTGATCGGCGTCGGCACGGGCGTCCAGCCCGAAGAGTACCCACTGCTCGAGCCGCTGCAGACGGCGCTCGGCGGCGCCGCGCTCGCCGCCTCTCGGAAGGTGACGGACCGGGGCTGGCTGCCTCGGAGCCGGCAGGTCGGCGTGACCGGCCACTCCATCGCGCCCCGCCTCTACGTCGCCATCGGCATCGCCGGCAAGCTCAACCACATGATCGGCGTGCGGGCGGCGAGGACCGTGCTCGCCGTCAACGATGATCCGACCGCCCCCGTGTTCGACCTGGCCGACGTCGGGCTGATCGGTGACTGGCGGGTCGCGGTGCCGGAGCTCGTCGACCTGCTCGTGGGCCGCGTGTTCGGCCCGCTCGGTACCTCCTCATCGCGGACGGCATGATGGACCTGAGCCTGTGGTCGCAGCAGCTGGTCGACTACCTGACCGCGCACATGGACTCCGAGCGCGAGGTGCTGCGCTCCTACGCGCAGCTGGCGGAGGAGGCCGAGCCCGGCCACGTCCGCTATCTCGTCGAGCTCATCCTCGCCGACGAGGTCCGCCACCACCAGCTGTTCGGCGAGATGATCAACGCGTTGCGGGCCGAGATGGACCAGCGCGACATCTCGCCCCGGCTGCCCGACTTCACACCGGGCCGAGCCTCGCCCGAGCTGCTCGCCGAGACCCGCCGGCTCCTCGAGCTCGAGAAGCACGACGCGCGAGACCTCGCCCGCCTCAAGCGGGAGCTCGGCAAGGTCGACGACACCCGCTGGTGGTCGGTGCTGGTCGAGGTGATGCGGCTCGACACCAAGAAGCACGTTCAGCTCCTGGAGCTCATCGAGCGGGGCGGCTGAGCCGGCGGTTCGCGTCCTCTGGTCTCCGGTCGGCCAAGGGCGACGGATCGCACCCGCCGCCCCTGCTCGATGGTGGGGGCATCTACGTCGTGCGCCACAGGGCCTTGAGCGCGTCGTTGATCGGAGGCCCGGCGAACTGGATCTCGTGGCCGGCGCCTCGAACCGTCGTCCGTGAGGCACCGATCCGGCGGGCCAGGTCGCCACACATCGCGTCGAACCCGGCGTGGTGGCCGCCCGACACGACGAGCTTCGGGAACCCGGCCGACGCCAGCTCGGCGAGCGGCAGCTCGGCCTCGAAGTACGGCCGGCCACGCCGGAACACCGGCACCAGGGTGACCGCGGCGGCGAGCAGCTCGGTCGGCAGCTGGTCGGGCTCGCTGCCCACCGCCTCGAGGAAGCGGATGACCCACTCCTGGTCGGGCAGGTCCTCGTCCCAGAGGGCGCGGACGTCGTCGACGAAGGCTCGCCACTCGGGGTTGGACCTGGCCAGCTCGGTCGCCGGCGCCTCGAGCACGGTGAGCGACCTGGTCGCGTCGGGGCGACGGGCGGCGGCCAGCATCACACCGAGGCCGCCGTAGGAGTGCCCGACAAGGTGCGCTCCGTCGCCCATCAGCTCGGCGATGTCGTCCGCGTCGACCAGGAAGTCCTCGCCCTGGGCGGACCGGCTGTCCCCGTAGCCGTGCCGGTCGAACACCAGCAGGCGGAAGCCTTCGTCGGCGAGTGGGCGCTGGGCATTCCATTCGTCAGCGCCGGTGGCCAGGGAGCCGTGCACGAGCACGACGGGTGCGCCCTCGCCCCAGGCCTCGACATGGAGGTCGCTCGCGCCTCCGGTTCGCTCGTGGTCACGCGGCTCCGGGCGGGTCGCAGTGGTGGTCGTCATCATCTGTCCTTTCGTCTCGGGCCTCGCCCGAACGGCGACGCTGAACGAGACGGCGTGAGATCCCACCTCACGACGTGACCCTGGGACGACGACGAGTCATCACTCGATGCTCCAGCTGGTCGGTTGCTCTGGTTGGTACCGGCAGTAGGTACCGGTGGTGATGGAGTGGGCGAGGTGGCGGCCGAGCACCGGGTGCAGCTTGTCGATCTGGCGGATCGTGGTCCGGATGCGGTGGGTCACGGCGGACCGAGCTCGCTCGGTCGAGTCGGCGCCCCGACGGGAGCGGTTGCCGCGTCCGAGCGCTGCGGCCAGGTGTTCGACCAGCGAGTCGAGCTCCTCCTGGTGCTGGTAGGCACGCGCGAAGTCGCTGTTCGCCTCGGCGTCGTCGATCTCGGCCTGAAGGTCGCGGATCTGGCGCTCGTAGCTCCGCCTCGCGGTCGCGTCGATGACGTCCCCGGTCGATGACTGCTCCACGACCGCGCCGGCGAGGTCGAGGCAGTGCAGCTCGCGTCCGCCGGCCTCGATGAGGCGGACGACGTCGGTGGTTCCCTTCCCCGACCTCATGATCACGGTGCGGTCGGCGAAGGTGAGCTCGCACACGTCCCCCAGCCGTCGGATCGACCCGTTGCGGGTCACGGCCTCGCCCCCGCCCTCGACCGGCGCTTCGTACTCGGCCGACGACAGCTCGGCCAGGACGTGCCACACCGCCCCGAAGGCGTCGTGGCGTGGGAGTGGCTCCGCTGTCGACGGTGGCAGCGGGACGAGCTCGAAATGAGCGCTGACCAGGGTGGTGATGGGCAACGCCTTCGCGGTCGCCGCGAGCGTCTCCCACGCCGGATGGCCATAGCGTTGCGCGACCGCCGCGGTGACGTCGAGCAGGAGCCGGCCGTTCGAGAGCGCGCCTCGCCGGATGAGGTCGTGGAGCAGCTCCGTCGCGGTGGCGACGGAGGCGGACAGCTCCCCGCTGAGCAGCTCGGCGAAGGCGCGGGAGCGGAGGCCCACGGCAATCGCGATCGGGTAGTCGATGTCGCGGCCTTCTTCGAGTGCGGCGTCGATCACGTCGCGCGCGGCACCGGGGTCGCGCCGGAGCAACAGCCAGCCGAGTGCGGTCCTCGCCCAGCACACGGTGATCACCGACTGCAGATCGGCGGCACGATCTAGCACCAGGCGCAGCTCATCGACGGCGCGGTCGACGGCTCCGGCGTCGGCGGCCACCAGGGCAGCAGCGATCTCGAGCTCCAGGGCCATCGCCGTCATCCCCAGCTCGTGACCGACGGCCGCGCCGGTACGGAAGGCCTCCAAGGAGCCCGCATCGTCGTGCAGGGCGCGACGGGCTTGACCGAGGACCCGGTGCAGCGTCAGCGAGGCGAGACCGGACGTCCGCAGACCCGCGAGCGAGGACGTCGCAAGCTCGAGCGCGCGATCGGCGTGGCCGGTCACGTACTCCGCAGTCGCCAGCACCGCGGTGGCCTGCGCGGCGCGGGGCGACCCGTCGTCCGGCCACCGATGCAGGGTCCGTCGGGCGAGGTCGGCGATGTCGTCGGCATGGCCCTGGTGGACGACGGCCCAGAGGATCGAGCACAGGTCGTACGCGCGGCGCGACGTCTCGTCCTCGTCGATGCACCATCCCAACGCTTCGGCGATGTCGTCGAACGCGGCGACGAGGTCCTTGACGACGGTCGGTCGCCACGACGCGGCCGTGCCGGCGATGGTGTCGTGGACCGACGCGACGACGTGGTCGACGAACCGGTCGTACGCGGCCTCCAGCCCGTGACGCTCCCGCAGACGGTCGAGCGCGAACCGGCGCACCGTGTCGAGCAACGCGTATCGGGTTCGTGGCCCGTCGGTGACCGCCACGACGAGCGAGGCGTTGACCAGCTCGTCGAGGTCGGCGTCGAGGTGGACGTGACCTGGATGACGGACGATCGCGTGTGCCGTCGGGGCGGTGAACGAGCCGGCGAACACGGCGAGCTGTTCGAGCAGCTCCGCCTGGCGGGCATCGAGCAGGTCGTAGGACCAGCGGATCGTGCTCGCGACGCTCCGGTGGCGCGGATCGCCCCGAAATCGCGGGCGGTCGAGGACGTCGACGCTCGCCGTGAGCTGCGAGGCGATCTCGGCCACGCTCATCGTGCGGGCCCGGGCCGCAGCGATCTCGAGCGCCAGGGGCAGGCCGTCGAGTCGGCGGCAGAGGTCGACGATGACGGGCAGCTCGGCCTCGTCGACGCTCGCACCGGCGTCTCGGCAGCGCTCGAGGAACAGCTGCACCGATGGACAGGCAGCGGGGTCTCCATGGCCCGTCGGGACGGCGAGCGGGGCCAGCGAGACGATGGACTCTCCGGGCAGCTCGAGTGGTGAGCGGCTGGTGGCCAGGACCGTCGGCTGGTGGCACGCACCGAGCACCTGGACGAGGGCGGCCGCCACGGCGTCGAGCAGGTGCTCGCAGTTGTCGACGACCAACAGGATGGGCCGATCGTTGGGCGAGCTGAGGAGTGCGTCGAAGGAGTCGAAGCCGAGCTGGGTGGCGATCGCGCCAGGCACGATGTGCGCGTCGTCGATCCTCGTGAGGTCGACCTGACGGACGCCCAGCGCGTACTGCACGCCCAGCCGATCGGCCACCGCACGGGCGAGCGCCGTCTTCCCGACGCCGCCCGGGCCGACCACGGTGACGAGGCGGTTCGTCCTCGCTCTCGCCTCGAGCTCGGCCAGCTCGTCTTCACGACCGATCAGCCGGCTCGTCGACATCCGCGCAAGGTTAGGGGCGCCCTGTGACGGTGGGCCTGGGCACTCGTGCCTGGAACGTGGTCTCGTCCCGCGCGTGACGCTTCAAGCGACGGATACTGCGGTCGACGACCGCTGTCATACTCAGCTCGGAAGGGAGGATGCCCGTGCTCGATGTGCCCGCGATCATTCGACGGTTCGACGAACCGGATGAGGTCCGCACGTTCGAGCTCGGCCGGTTCGAGGTGGTGCGCATCGGAGGCGCCACCATCGGTCGCGCGACCTATCAACCGGGCTGGAGATGGTCGACGCACGTCGGCCCGTCGGTGGGCCTCAGTCGGTGCACCGTGGAGCACCTCGGCCTGGTCCTCTCCGGCGTCGCCACGGCGGCATTCGACGACGGGGACGTTCGCGAGCTCCGTCCTGGAGACCTGTTCCACATCGGGTCGGTGCCGCACGACAGCTGGGTCATCGGTGACGAGCCCTACGTGTCACTGCACTTCCTCGGCGCCGACGGGTACGCCACGGCGCAGACCTGACGTCTCGCACGAGACGTGGTCGTCAGACGAGCGTGCTCGTGAGGCGTTCGGCGATCGCGTCGGCGGCCGCGGCTATCAAGCGTGGATCGTCGTAGAAGTCGATCTGCCCGTGCGACTCCAGCCACAGCTCTGACTTGGGTGTGCCGACCGCGGCATAGAACTTGCGAGCGAGAGGCGGAGCGAGTGCGTGCTCGGAGTGGACGAGGAGGAACGGCACCCGGATGCGGGCCGCGGCCTCCTGGGCGTCGAACGAGGTGGTGTACGCGAACGACGGCACGGCGAACGCGTTGGTGTAGTTGGCCACCGCCCCGCGGTGGGTGCCATAGAACTCGTAGGCCTCGTGCAGCGGCATCGCCACGTCGCCACCATCGGGCGCGACCGCCGGGATGGTCTCGACCTCGCCCGTCTCCCGCCAGCGACGCTCGGCCGCTCGTCCTCGGTCGATCGCCGCCTCGTAGGCCTGAGGTGACGTCTCCGCGTACGCTGCGGCGTCGGAGTAGTAGCCCGCGACGCCGGCGAAGGCGCGGATGCGTGGGTCGTCGGCCACGGCGCGGGCCATGTAGCCGCCTCCAGCGCAGATACCGACGGCGAGCACGGGTAGGCCGCGGGTCCGCTCGTCCGTGCCGAGTGCGGTCACCGCAGCGTTGACGTCGGCCGCCTTACCCTCGGGTTGCTCGAGCTGGCGCGGCTGGCCCTCGCTCTCCCCGAAGGTGCGATGGTCGAACGCGAGCGCGGCGAAGCCGCGTTCCGCCAACGCCCTCGCGTAGGCGCCGGTGGCCTGCTCCTTCACCGACGTGAGCGGCCCTGTGGTCACGACTGCAGCCACGGGCCGCTCGAAGGGCAGGTGGAGGTTCCCGACCAGCCGGTCACCAGCCCTGGTGAACGTGAAGCGCTCGGTCGTCGACTCGGTCATGGCGAGAACAACACAGGAACCGGCCGACGGATTCCGTCATCCCGGCGCGGGAGCAGCCTCGGCATCAGGGCGTGAACCGGCCGGCGGGGAGATCGGTGACAGCCTCGGAGGTGGTCACGCAAGTGCCCGGCCGGCGGGCAGATTGGTGACAGCCTCGGAGGTGGTCACGCATGAGCTGAGGCACGGGCAGATTGGTGACAGCCTCGGAGGTGGTCACGCAAGTGCCCGGCCGGCGGGCAGATTGGTGACAGCCTCGGAGGTGGTCACGCATGAGCTCGGGACGCGGGCACGCCGAACCGCGGTGGCGGGGTGGTCGGGTGACGGGGTCCACCCCGCCGAACCCGGTCAGGGCTCGAGCACGTAGCGGCCGCGAAGACCGCCTTTGGCCACGGCGCGGTGTGCCTCGGCGACCTCGTCGAGCGGGACCACGGCGTGGACCCGGGCCGGCAGCTCGCCTGACGCGGTACGGGCGAGCAGGTGGGCCAACCGAGGGCCATCGGGGTGCACGACCACGGCGACGATGGTGATCCCGCGCCGGGCAGTCGGCTCGGCGCCCGGCTGGACGCCGACGAACACCCCGCCGTCGCGGACCAACGCGACGCCCTGCTCCTGCATCACCGCGCCGTCCGCTACCGCATCCCAGCCCGGCTCGGCACGGGCGGTGAAGTCGGCGCCGAGGCTGCGCACGAACTCCTCGTCCGCGGCTCGGGCCAGACCGGTCACCTGCCAGCCGCGGTCGGGCGCCAGGGAGGTGACGTACGCGCCGACAGCTCCGGCCGCCCCGGTCACCAGCAGCCGGTTGCCGCGGCTGGGCGCGTCGCCGAGCAGGTCGACGATCTGGGCCGCAGCCAGCCCGTTGAGTGGCACCGTCGACGCTGCGACCAGGTCCAGGCCTTCGGGTACGACCGCGACGTCGCCGGCAGGCACGACGAGCTGCTCGGCGTACGTTCCGAAGGCGCGGTCGAACCCGGCCACCAGGCCGGCGACCCGGGTGCCGACGGCAAGGTTCACCCCGTCACCAGTGGCGACGACGGTGCCGGCGAAGTCCCAACCCAAGCCGACGTGCTCGGGCTGGTCGATCAGACCCCTGGCGTGGAACAGGCCATCAGCGACGGCGAGATCGACGGGGTTGACCGGCGCGGCAGCGACCGAGACCCTGACCTCTCCAGGCCCCGGCTCGACCAGCGGAACGTCGATGATCTCGATCGAGTCGGGCCCGCTGGGGACTCGCACGACCGCAGTGCGGAAGGTGGACGTCGTCATGGTCACGCTCCTGGTGGCTGCCCTTCGACTGTTGTCTCACACCATTGTGGATGGGTTACTCTCCATTGGGAAGTAGGCACTCTCAGGTGCGTAACCCACCGCGACAGGAGGAGCGCTCCATGCCGACTGCAACGGCGGCCGAGAAGCGGGCTCAGGCCAAGGTCGCCTACGACGCCTTCTTGGCGAGCTGCCCCAGCCGTCAGCTGCTCGACCGGGTGTCCGACAAGTGGGTCGCGCTGATCCTGGCCGCGCTGGGCAGCAACGGACCGCACCATCCCGGGAGCGACTGCGCCGGCGAGCCACGTTCGATGCGCTACTCCGAGCTGTCCCGCCGGCTGGCCGGCGTCAGCCAGAAGATGCTCACCCAGACCCTGCGCTCCCTCGAGCGCGACGGCCTGGTCACCCGCACCGTGACGCCGACCGTGCCCGTCACGGTCACCTACGAGCTCACCGACCTCGGTGGTTCGCTCCAACACCTGATGGCCGACATCAAGGAGTGGGCAGAAGCGCACATGGACACCGTCCTCGCCAATCGCAGCAGGTACGACGCCCGCCACGCCTGAACGCCCGTCGCGAGCTCCGAGGATCGGACGAGCGGGCGCGACAGTCAGGCGGCGCGAATGCTGTCGAGCAGCGACTGATCGACGAGCTCGTCGCTGACCGTCTCCGGGCCGGCAAAGGCGCCGATCATCAGCGGGAAGATCCTCTCGTCCATGGTCGCCATCCGCTCGTTGACGTAGTCGCGGCGAGCCTGGCGGTTGTCGGCGTCCTCGGCGTGGGTCGCCGCGAGGACATCGGCGGCCAACCGGAGCCGGGCCATGCGGGCCACCCGCTCGGCACCGTAGGAGGCGAACGCGTCGGCGGTGCGGGCCCCGTCGAGCACGAGGTCGCGCACGGTGCGGGCGTCGCGCATGGCGATCGACAGGCCCTGCCCGATGATCGGGTCGTTGTGGCCGGCGGCGTCACCGATCAGCACCGCGCCGTCGACGTACGGATCGGTGCACCAGGTGTCGTCGCCGGGGTAGGTGGCACAAGGGCCGGCGGGGGTCGCCACCACGACCCGCTCGCTCCACGGGTAGCTGGACACCGCGCACGCCTCCAGGAAGCGCGCGGTCCCGTCCCGCCCGGCGAAGCGGTGCTGTCCGCTGAGCCCGGTGCACACGTATGCCCGAGCCCGGCCGCGGCTCTGGTGGAAGAGCAGGAAGAAGCGGTCACCTTCGCCGATCACCACGTCGTGATCGTCGGGCACCCCGTCCAGGTCGTCGAGCAGCAACCCGGAGATGTAGCTCGTCTCGGGTTGACGTTCCAACGTGATGCCGAGCTGCCGGCGGGTCACCGAACGCCGGCCGTCGGCGCCGACCACCAACTTCGGGCGCAGCTCGGTGGGCGCTCCGTCCAGCGTGTACTGAACAGACGGCGACGAGCCCGCGGTGACCCGGATGTCCGAGACGCCTCGCACGACCGTTGCTCCAGCGGAGACGGCGGCGTCCAGGAGCGCCTGGCAGGCATCGGGATGACGCAGGTTCAGCGAGCCGCCGACGTCCGGCACCATGAGGTTCATCGGGATGTCCCGCGGATCATCGCCGCTCGGGAAATACTGCCGCCAGGTGGCGGAAATGTGTCCGCCGGCGGTCATCAGCACGTCCTCGACCCCGAGCCGGCGAGCCTCCCGCACCCCCCACGCCTGCATGGACTCACCGCGCACCCGATCGGGGAACTCGACGCTGGCCTCGAGCACCGTGACGCCCAAGCCCTCGCCGGCGAGTGCCTGTGCCAGCGATGAACCAGCGATCCCACCTCCGATCACGACCACATCGACAGCTGTCGTCACCGCTGATCCCTTCGTCCACTCGTCCGCAACCTCGAAGCGTGCCAGATGACGATCATGCTCGGCTGCGCATCGTCGGTCAGCACCCCGGACCTGCTCAGGCGACCGCGTTCCAATGACGCCGAAGGTGAGGGACGAGCTCCGTGGCGCGCTCGTCGGGGAAGAACAGCTTCGCTCCTTCGATCTCGACGATCTCCGTGACGCCGGGGATCGTGTCGCGCAGCCACTCGGCCCACGACAGTCCGAAGAACGGATCACCGGTGCCCCACACGAGCAGCGTCGGTGTGGAGAGCGCCTTCAGCTGCGGTTCGACGGCGAGGAGCGGTCCCTCTTCGATCTGGGCGACGCAGCGCTCGAACTCCTCGGCGCGCCGGTCGGACTCGGCGAGCGGTGCCAGGTAGGCGTGCAGGACGTCGTCCGGGAGGTCGTCGGGGTGCTCGTAGCCGGAGCCGAAGGCGGCATCGGACCGCGCGAGTGTGAAGTCGGCCGCTAGGGCCTTGACGGCGTCGGCGAGCGCACCCTGCCGGGCCAGCTCCACGACCGGGGCAAAGGCCGGAGGTGGGGTGTTGCCCTGGGTGTCACAGTTGGTGAGGGTGAGGCTGCGCAGCCGGTGCGGGTTGGCGGCGGCGAAGATCTGGGCGACCGCTCCCCCGGTGTCGTTGGCGACGAGATCGACACGTTCGACGTCGATGGCGTCGCACAGTGCGGTCAAGGACGTGGCGAGGCCGTCGAGCGACAGGTCCCATGACTCCGTGGTCCCGGTCTGCCCGTGGGCGGGAAGGTCGATGGCGATGCAGCGGCGATCGGCGCCGACAGCGTCGAGCACGTTCCGCCAGAACACGGCGTTGGTGAACACGCCGTGCACGAACAGCGTGACGGGCCCCTCTCCGACATCGAGAAAGGAGATCTCGCCGAGCTCGGTGGTGGCGCGGCGGCGATGGGCTTCGAGCTTGCTCAGCTGCATGGGGACTCCTCGACTTCACAGACCGACGGTCGGTATCGTGACAGACCGTCGGTCGGTCTGTCAATCTGTGGGCCATGGCCACCCGCGTCGAACAGGGTCAAGCCACGAGAGCGGCGTTGATCAGCGTGGCCACCGAGCTGTTCGCCGCGAACGGGTACGAAGCGACGGCGATCCCGGCCGTCCTCCAAGCCGCCGGCGTGAGCAGGGGCGCGCTGTACCACCACTTCGAGAGCAAGGAGGCGCTCTTCGAAGCAGTCCTGGAATCGGTCGAGGCGGGCGTGATGGCGAGGGTCACCCGTTCCGCGACGGCCGCCGGCGAGCCCCTCGACGGGCTGCGCCGCGGCTGCGCCGCGTACCTCGCCCTGTGCCGCGAACCGAAGGTGCGTCAGATCTCGCTCGTTGACGCACCAGCGGTGGTCGGCTGGCAGCGGTGGCGGGAGATCGACGAGCAGCACGCCTTCGGCCTCGTCAAGGGCGCGATCGCCGCCATCGCCGCCGAGGGGAGCGTGAAGCCCGAGCTGGTCGACGTCATCGCCCACATGGTGCTCGCCTCGCTCGTGGAAGTGGCCCTCTTGGTCGCCCGCGCCGACGAGGGACGGCTGTCGATACGTCGCGGCCAAGAGGCCATCGACGAGCTCCTGACCGCCCTGCTCACCTGACTCGCCGCCGATGGCGCGGCGGAGCTACATGGCGTCGACCTTGGGCATGATCTCCTCTTTCAGCCGCATGAGGTCGTCGAGCGTCTTTGCCACCGGCACGTCCTGGAACGGCGGCCAGAGGAGCGGCATCGTCAACCCGACCTCGTTGTAGCGCTTGAGGATGTCGGTGATCTGCGCGGCAGTTCCCGCCAACAGGTTGCTGCCCTTGCCCTGCGGCGTCTGATCGGTCTCCTCGTCGGTGATGACGAACCAGATCATGCTGCAGATCTCGAGATCGTCGACCGAGCGGGGGCTCCCCAGCTCCTCGAGCTCGCGCTGGATCGCACTGCGCCACTGCTCGAGCTCGTCCGGCGTGTCCTGGATCCCGATCCAGCCGGACAGGCCGTACTTCGCGATGCGGTTCGCCGAGCGCTTCGGGTCCTTGAGCCCGCTGAAGAAGATCGGCGGGTGCGGCTGCTGCAGTGGCTTCGCTCCGAACCCGCATCGGTCGAAGTCGGCGAACTCGCCGTGGTACTCGAAGAGGTCGTTCGTCCAGACACCCTGCATGATCTCGATCGTCTCGCGCACGTGCGTGTGCCGCTTGGGGAAGATGTGCGAGGCGCTCGCGGCGGCGAACTCCTCTGGCATCCAGCCCGAACCCACGCCCACGTTGACCCTGCCGTTGGACAGGTGGTCCACGGTGGCGATCTCCGTGGCGAGGACCCCGGGCGCGCGGAACGGCGTGTCGGTGATGCTCATGCCGATCCGCAGCTTCGTCGTCTTCGCCGCGAGCCAGGGGAGCAGCGTCATCCCCTGGAGGAACTCGCCTCGCGACGACACCGGCATGCCACGGGGGAACTGCTCCATCATTCCGAACGGGTACTTAAGCTCCTGGCGATCGGAGGCTTCCGGGACGGCGACGCGGTCGAGCGTCCAGACCGAGTCGAAGTCGAGCGCCTCGGCGAGGCTGGTGAGATCTTCGAGCTCCTTGACGGTCACCTTGTCGCGGAAGTTCGGCAGGTAGAGAGCGAGCTTCATGAGACGGCCTCCTCACCGTGCACTAGTGGATCGCCGCGGACGACAGGCTTCGACAAGCTAACCGG
>JBKPRL010000036.1:0-5718 GCA_046734535.1 bacterium
CGAGCCCGGTGACGAGCTGCAGATCTGGGGGAGCGGCAACCTGATCCAGACGCTGTTGCCGCACGAGCTCGTCGACTGCTTCCGCCTGATGACGTTTCCGGTGGTGCTCGGCTCCGGTCGTCGCTTGTTCCGTGACGGCGCCCTGCCCGTGACGATGCGTCCTGTAGAGCTCACCGTCACCGATCTCGGCATCGTCCTCGGCACCTACGAACCAGCCGGTCCGGTTCGCCACGGCCAGATGTAAGCCGTCGGGGAAAGGGCGGGACCGTCAGGTCTCCGCTGGCGCAGTTTCCTGACCTCACACCGAGGCAAACTGCTCCCCAGCCCGGGACCTGCGCGTACGCCGTCCCGTCGGCGGTCGCCCGCGTGGACCTCGTCATCTACTTTGCCCAATCACTTGCCCCCGGAACGCCGGTTACGCGGCACAACGGATCAGCGAGCCATCGCTTTGGAAAGTGCAGGGGATGAGAAGGGGCCGCATCGTCGATCGACCCCCTCGGTGACGCTCGCGCGAGGTCGCGTGTGATGCCGGCCGTCCACGACGTGCGGCCGGGAATCGTCTTACGTGGCGGTGCGCTCTGGCGGAAGAACGGCGCCGAAGCGCACCGCGCCGCGTGCGCAGCCCTCAGGCGATGCGGCGCAGGTAGGTGATGTTCGTGCCGGGCTCCAAGAGCTCGCCGATCCGCTCCACCATCGCCGTGGCGTCGGCATCGGCGGCCCACGTCGCCCATGCCTGGCTGAGCGCTGCGGCATCGGGCGCGCCGGTGATCCAGCCGACCCCGCCGTAGGAGCCGGTGAGCGAGGCGCCGAACAGGCACGAGCGACCGGTGATCCGCGTGACCGCTTCGGCGATCTCGGCACCGGCGGCCATCCCGTCGCTCAGCTTCCCGAGCCGGCAGGTGGCCCGGACGATCGAGATGTACGACATCGGCGACGAATCCGGTGTGCCGGCGACGACCTGCGTCAGCGCGTCCACCGTGGGTCCGACGAAGAGGTCGTCGTGCTGCTCGACGTAGTCCATGTACTCGTTGGCCACGCTCAGCTTGTCGGCGGCGACCTCGAGGTCGCTCAGGCTGTCGAAGCGGGCAGACCAGAGCATCATCCCGGCCTCGGGCGAGGCGAAGGTGCTCCACGCGAACACGTCCTGACCGATGACCTCTCGCGCCCGGCTTGCCACCTCCACCGCGAAGGCGATCGCTTCACGCGATCGGGCGGAGCTCAGCATCCGGCTACGGCCGAAGAGCAACATCTCCCACCCCCTTGGGGACCGCCGGCCGACCGACGGTAGGGAGGACCGTCGCGCCGTTGGCAGCGCGCGTCAAGCGTCCGCGTCGGCGGGCTGGCGCTCCGCTTCTTGCAGGTCAACTCCGCCTGAGCACGCAGTACACGGCCTCCATGTACCGAAGGTCGGCGGTTCGGTGGGAGCGGGCAGCTGTTGCCTGGGTCGAGCCCGCGGAGTCCCCCACCGCGCATCGTGACGAACGACATCGGGTGCCCTCCGACGCCGGCTCGACGGCGCTGTCAGTCGGCGTAATTGTGCAGATCAGGGCATCCAGGATGCTGGTGGACGCGTGGAGCGACGCCGGTCAGGGGTGGTAGGAAGCGCGGGCGTACACCGTGTCCATGTACTCGCGTACGCCACGCACGACGGACCCGTCGAGCTCGATCATCCACGCGTACCGGTTGTGATACTCGCTCCCGTCGAGCATCGTGCCGTCGGCGTGGGTCTCGGCGGCGACGACATCGCCGGACGCGAACAACGTCCGAACCGTCACCTTCGGGTCGCCCGGGAGGAATCGACCGCGCACGGGCGCGAGGAACTCGTCGACGATCGCGTCGCGGCCCTCCGAAAGCCGTTCGCCGGGCGCGGCGCGCATCACCTCCCACGTCGCCTCGGGATGAAGGAACGTGCGCAGTGCCTCGAGGTCGCCTTCGCTCAACGCGGCGAAGAAACCCCGCACGACATCGCACCGACGCTGTTCGGCCTCGTTCATGCACGTTGAAGCCTGCCATCTGCGGGGCCCCGGTTGATCGATGACATCGGACGCGACTTCACCGACTCCTCTTGCCCGCCCGAGGTGCGTCGCCTCGGGCGCACCATCCGCCGCTGGAGAGACCAGATCGTCGCCTGGCACACCGCCCAAGTGACCAACGGACCCACCGAGTCGATGAACAACTTCGCCAAACGCATCAAGCGCGTCGCATTCGGCTTCCGCCGGTTCATCCATTTCCGGATCCGCGTCCTGCTCTACGCCGGACGACCCAACTGGAACCTGCTCGCCACCCTCACACCCCGATGAAATCCGATGAGCCCAGGTTCCGTCCGGATAGTGCGCGTCGCCCCGGGCGGCTTCGGATAGGTGCGGCACGCACGTTGCCTGTCCTTTGGTCCGCCATCGTCAGCTCCACCCCCGACGTCGGCGCCGCAGCCGCTCGCGACCGCGAACAGCGGCGGGACCCACGTATTATCGATGTCAGAAAAATCGACCCATGGTCTCCAGTGACGAATTAAAGCGTGACCGCGGTTTTGCGATCTGTCGCCCTTAAGGAAAACCTAACGAAAGCTCATCCGCCGCTAAGCGTATCGCGTCCTCCTGCGCTTGGGCCGATGGCTTGGTCGCCTGACACCGCCGGCGGTCGCGCGGCTGCCGATTGACGGCGAAACACGCGGGGTGCATCATCAGTCCACTGGGGAAGGGGTGGGTGCCATGCCCGGTGAGTGGTATACGTCAAACCGTGCGCTAACTCCGATGAGGCCGATCGACCCGGGCGCGCAGGACGGTCACTCGCACGACCATCGATGGACCAGGAGGGGGTTCCTCCAGACGACCGCCGGAGCGGCGGCTCTCGGAGCCTTGGCAGGCACGGGAATACTGCGTCCCGGCGCGGCGCAGGCCGCCGGACCGGGCATCGGGCTCGCGGAGCCGATCCCGGCCACGGCCGAGTTCTTCCCGGGCGTACTGTCGCACGTGCAGTTTCCGCCGGTGGTGGGTGGTGATAACGCTGACCCTGGCACCGTCTTCAACTTCAAGGGGGCGGTTGGAGCCGCCCTGATATCTGGCAAGTGCGAGCAACGCAACCGAAGGACCGGTGTGACGCGAGAGCTCGAATACCGGTTTAACGACATGCGCTTCCAGCAGGGCGTATTCCGCAGCCGCGACGAGCATGAACGGGGGGCGACGTTCGCCCTCGTTTGAATTGACGTCTTCGATCCCAGTTTGGGGTCGCCTGCGGGAACACAGATCACCGACTTCAATCCCGGCGTCCGCCAGAACGGACTCTTCTGGACCGTGGTGATGGACGATCGTGACGTCACCGTCGACCTGGCCGCGGGCACCGCGACTCTGCGCGGTCGCAACCTCCATATGAAGGACTACCACGACTTCGAGAACTCGCAACTCAACAACGGCGACGTGCCTACGCCGTCGGTGGTGTCGTTCACGGTGAAATGGACTGCGACCGGCGACGCCGCGTCCTTCGCCGACGCAGCGCAGCTGTACCGCGGGGTCCTGCGCCTGGCGGCCGCGCAGATGGACTTCACCGCTCGCTCCGGCATCTTCGATTACACATCGGCGCCGCTGGAGACCTCCACCACCGATCTCGCATGGCTTGGAACCGAGGCCAACGGCTCTTACTTCTGACCGGCCGATCTCCTTGCATGCACGAAGTGACGTCGGGCCCGGAGAGTCGATGGAGAGAGGACGGCGATCCCCACCGCGATAGGTGCATGGTCGCCGTCGCCGTGCAACGGCGTTGTGAAACTCATCGACCACGACGACCCGGGCGGTCGGCTCGCGCCTTTTGCCGTCGCCTCTCACGAACGGCCGTTTCGGTTGACGGTCGGCGCGCTTGGTCGGCGCGATACGCCGGTGCGACCGCCCGTCGTAGTGCCGGCCGAGGGCCCGATCGTGGGAGAACAAGCACCCGTCCCGCACACTCGCCCGGCATGTCCCCCTCACACCAGCTGGGATGCCACCCCAAGACGAACAGCTCGCCACCAGGAGCGGACCGTCTGTGCGACACCCCGCTCGCAGCACCTTGGGCTTCGACGTCGCGTCCCAGAACAACCCCGCTCGCTCGGAAGAGCGCCACCGAACGCCGGGAGGGGGAGGCGCGGTGCCAGGGGCCGACGAGGCGCCGTCAGAGGCCGAGCCGTCGAATCCGCTCGTTTCGAGCGGTGACGAACTCGATAGTGCGCTCGCAAAAGGCGAGGTAGTCGGCGAGACTCCTCGGGACAGACGGCAGGGTGAAGCCTTCCGAGGGCAGGAACAGCTTCACGCCGCCTTCCGCATCTACGAGGTCATCGAGGAGCCAGAAGAGAGCTTCTCGTCGAAGTCCGCCGCCTCGACTCCGAGCTTCACGACCACGGCGGCCGCATCCGAGAAGCCGTCGAGGCATCAGGCTCGACGATCAGCCGGCTCTATGGGTCGGCCCGATCGTCGCCGCCTACCTCCTCGGCTACACCGGTGACGTTGGCCGCTTCCCGTCGGCCGGGCACTACGCCCGCTACAACGCCACCGCCCCGATCGAAGCCTCCAGCGGCCCGATCGTCCGACACCGGCTCAACCCGCGCGGCAACCGTCAGCTCAACCACGCCATCCACATGATCGCCGTCACCCAGATCCGCAACGACACCCCCGGTCGCGTCTACTACCTGCGCAAGCAGGCCGAGGCCCACAGCCGCAAAGAAGCGATGCGCGCTCTCAAGCGACGCATCAGCGACACCGTCTACCGACAACTCGTCCTCGACACTCACCAGTGATCAGCGGGCCCGGGAGGACACACGGGAACGACTCCAACGGCCAGCGTGACCGGCTCTACACCCTGACGGCCGGCTCTTCGGTCAAGCCACTCCCGGACCCACAACGACGCTACGCCCCCACGCACCGTCCCGCCCGCGCGCGCCCAGATACCCCGCCTTGACGCGAACCGGACCCGCTCGGCGCTCGTTCTAACGAGCCCGATCGCACACCGATAATTCGATCTGCGCACTGTCCCCTAAGCCGGGTCGGTGAGCGGGGGGTGGGGTCACCAGACGAGTGCGGTCGAACCTTGCCTCCCCGGGGTTGAAGGGACGAGCCACCGATGAAAGGTGGATGGGCACTACACGTAACGTCGGCGCGATGACCGTCCAGTTGTCGATGCTCGGCATCGTCGTCCGTGACATGCGGACCGCCCTGCGCTTCTACCGCCTGCTCGGCCTCGACATCCCTGCCGAGGCCGACGCGCAGCCGTTCGTGATCCACCGGATGGACAGCGGCGTCTCGGTGTTCTTCGACACGGTGTTCGCTCGGACCTTCGACCCCGACCACCGGCTGCCTGAGGGTGCCGGCTACTCGAGCCTCTTCGAGTTCTACCTGGGCGACGACGCCGGAGTGGACGTGCGCTACGCCGAGCTCGTCGCCGCCGGCTACCACGGCCGGATGATGCCGACGCAGACCCAGGGGCCGTACGCGGCGATGGTCGACGACCCCGACGGGCACGTGATCTTGCTGACGTCTGACGAGGCTGGACTCGGCTAGTCACTCCTCTGCACCGAGGGCGAGCGCACCTCGGGACCTCCGCCGGCGGGTAGACAGGGGATGTCCGCCGCAAGGACTCGGGGCCGACAACCGAGAGATGCTCCAGAACGCCGGGTGATCTCACCGGCGGACGGCACGGCGAACGTGCTGGCGTACCCGGCGCAGCAACTCCTCTCGTTCGGCCGGGGTGGAGGCC
>JBKPRL010000037.1:0-21278 GCA_046734535.1 bacterium
CGTCGGCGTTCGGCCGCAGGGCGAACGTCATCGTCTCGATCACCGCCACGGCTGCTGCCCTCCTCGGTGAGCGCATCGGATGCGTCCTCGGGCGAGATCCTAGGAGGGTCGTGCGGCTCGGGGTTCCGGTCGTGCGGCGTCACGCCGGCGGCTGTGGGTACCCTCAGCGCGAACCGTACCGACAGGAGCCGCGGTGGCCGAGCGCAGGACGGACGACGAATCGGAGCTGCCTGCCGGCGACTTCTCGACGTGGCTCCGACAGATGGAGGGCGCGCTGCGGGGTGAGCACGACTCCGAGGTGCCCTGCGACGGCTGCACCGCCTGTTGCACGGCCTCACAGTTCATCCTCATCGAGCCGGACGAGGTGGCGACCCTGGCCCGCATACCCCGCCCGCTGCAGTTCCCGGCTCCCCGTCGACCGCCCGGCCACGTGCTCCTCGGCTACGACGAGCGGGGGCACTGCCCGATGCTGGTCGACGGGGCGTGCAGCATCTACGAGGTGCGGCCGCGGGCCTGCCGTACCTATGACTGCCGCGTCCTCCCCGCCGCCGGCGTGGAGCTGACGGAGCGCGACGAGGCCGCCCTCGCCCGGCGGGTGCGCCGTTGGCGGTTCTCCCATCCCACCGGACGCGACCGAGCCGAGCACGATGCGGTGCGCGCCGCGGCGGCCTGCTTGGCCGAACGGGGCGACGAGCTGCCGGAGGGCTCGGTCCCGGCCAGCGACACCCAGCGGGCGGTGCTGGCCATCGAGATCCACGAGGCCTTCCTGCACACTGATCTGGAAGGCCGCGTCGAGGTCGTCACCCCGGAGCCCGCGACCGTGCGCGTCGAGGTCTCCAGGTGCACTGGGGCACGAACGCGCTGAGGCCAGCCGGCCGCGATCTGGTCAGCCCGACGCGCCGTCCACCGGGTCTCCGCGAGCTGACGCGGCCGAGGCCGCCGGCTCGGCGGTCAGCCCCTCGTCGCCATCGCCGGCGGGCGGGTGACCGGCCGGCTGGACGGTCGGGAGGCGGCGAGTGAACGCCATGGCGAGCAGGGCCAGCGCGGCCAGCACGGCCATCGACGCGCGGAGGCCGTCGAGGCGAGCATCCGAGTAGTCCTCGGCCACGGCCTCCGCGGTGGCCGGATCGACGCCGGCGGCGTCGAGTGCCGCAGTGACGTCGGCGTCGGACACGAACGGGAGCCCAGCGGTCAGCTCGACCTGGGCGCGGGAGGCCAGCTCGTCGTTGACCGCCGGGTTGCCCTCGACGCGCCCGAGGAACGACGCCGTCAGGGCCGAGATCAGGACCGCACCCGCCAACGCCGTGCCGATCGAGGCGCCGAGGTTGGTGGCGGTGTTCTGCAGCCCGCCGACCTCGCCGCTCTGCGAGTCCGGTACGGCCGACACGGTCACGCTCCCCAGCTGCGAGGCCAGCGCGCCGACGCCGAGGCCGGCGAGGAGCATGGGCCACGTGACGATCTCCGGCCCGGCGCCGGCGTCGAGCGCGGCCACCATCACGACGAGGCTCGCGAACAGCGCCATGAAGCCGAGGCGGACGACCCGGCGGGGCGAGACGTCGGGGAACAGCTTCGGGATGCCGACGGCCGCGACGAGCAGGGTGACCGACAACGGGAGCAACCGCACGCCGGTGGCGATGGCCGAGAGGCCGAGGGCGACTGACAGGAACAGCGGCACGGCGAAGAACAGCCCCGCCTGGAGGAGGTACTGGAACGAGAACGACGTGAGCCCCGCCCTCAGCGTCCTGTTCTCGAGGAGCGCCGGGTCGAGCAGCGGGGTCCCGCCCCGACGCAGCTGACGGTCCTCCCAGGCCAGGAACAGCGCCAGGACGCCCCCGCCACCCAGGATCAGCCACACCACGGGCGACAGGCCCAGCCACACCGGGGCATCGGCCTTGGGTCGGACCAGTCCCCACGTGCCGGAGCGGAGCACACCGAAGACGACCAGACCGAGACCGGTGGCCGACAGGGCCGTTCCGACCAGATCCAGCCGGACCCCGGTCTCGGGCGGCGTGTCGGCCATCCGTCGTGTGAGCAGGAGGATGACGAGCACCACGAGCACCTCGCCGGCGAAGACGAGGCGCCACGACAAGTACGTCGTGAAGAACCCGCCGATGAGCGGCCCGGCGGCGACGGCGATCGCGCCGGCCGACGCCACCAGCCCGTAGGCCCGGGGCCGCTCGGCGGGCGGGAAGTTGGCCGCCACGAGCGCCACGATGGCGGGCAGGATGAGGGCCGCGCCGACGCCTTCGAGGACCGACCAGCCGAGTATCAACACGACGAGGTTCGGCGCCAGCGATGTCGTGAGCGAGCCACAGCCGTAGATCACGCAGCCGATGGCGAACGCCCGCTTGCGGCCGAGGATCTGCCCGAGCTTCCCGCCGGTGATCATCAGCGCAGCCATCACCAGTGTGTAGAAGGTGATCGCCGTCTGGATGCCGGTGACCGTGGTGCCGATGTCGCTGGCGACGGTGGCGATGGAGACGTTCATCACCGAGCTGTCGAGCGTCATGAGGAACTGCCCCGAGGCCAGCGTGAGCAGCACCGTGCTCGCGGCCGACGCGACGGCCGGGGCGGACGGCGGGGCGTCGTTCACCCGAGCATTAGAGCGCGCCGGCGAGGGCGGCGGGTCGACGCCCGCGCGCGCCTCACTCGGCGGCCGTGTCGTAGCGCATCGCGCCGACGATGTTCCCGGCAGGATCCTCGATCCAGATCAGGTCGCCGACGCCGGTGATCGTGGTCTTCTCCATGATGATCCGGCCTCCCACGGCGACGACCCGGTCGGCGGTGGCGTCGACGTCGTCGACCGCGAACGTGCACTCGAAGCCGAGGATCGGCCGGCCCTCGACGAGCTCGCGGCGCTGCTGCAGCGCGGCGATGACCGGGCGGGGCCCGCCGTCGTTGCGCTCGATGTGGAAGAACCCCGGTGGCCCCCAGGCCTCGAAGCTCCAGCCGAACACCGCCTCGTAGAAGCGGCGAGCGGCGTCGATGTCGTCGGCGTTGATGGCGAAGTGTGCGAGCGGAGCACCCATGCCGAGGTTGTAGACCGGCGCGTCGATTCGGACCGTCGACGTTGCGACAGAATCTGTCGCTGGTGCGACAGCCCACGCTCCCCCTTCCAGCGCGACCGGCTCGACCGCCGCGTTCCGTCCCACGGGCCGCCGATGCGAACGCCCTCGACACTCGGAGCGCCGGCGAGCCTGCGGTGCGGGGCTACGCCGTGACCCACCCGGCCGGCCGCGTGGTGCTGCCGGCGGCCAGCGGGTGGAACCAGCTGCTGTTCGCCTCGGCCGGGGTGATGACGGTGGAGACCGACGCTGGTCGGTGGGTGCTGCCGCCGCACCGGGCGCTCTGGATACCCGAGGGCGCCCGTCCCCGAATCGTCATGCACGGCCGCGTGTCGATCCGGACCCTCTACCTCGACCGCCGGCTGCCCGTACCGCTCGACGGGTGGCGGGCTGTCAACGTCTCCCGCTTGCTGCGGGAGCTGATCGTCCACGCCGTCAGCCGCGCGCCGCTCGACCTCGCCCGAGTCGAGGATGAGCGACTGATCGGCGTCCTCCTCGACCAGCTGGCCGGGCTGGCCCAGCAGCCGCTCGTGCTGCCCCACCCGGCCGACGAGCGGGCGCAGAGGCTTGCCTACGCCATCGCCGGTGCCACCGGCGCCCGCACCATCGAGGAGCTGGCCCGGTCGGTCGGCGCCAGCCGGCGCACGCTCGAGCGGACGTTCCTGGCCGAGACCGGCCTGACGATCGGCGCGTGGCGGCAGCGCCATCGGCTCCTGCGGGCCTTGGAGCTGCTCGCTCACGGTGAGCCGGTGACGACGGTGGCGCTGGCCGTGGGCTACCGGACGCCGAGCGCCTTCACCGCGATGTTCCACGAGCAGCTCGGCACCACGCCGACCCGCTACTTCCAGCTCGACCGCTGAGGCGCGCTGGCGGGCCGCGGCGGGGACTGGCTCAGTCGGCGAAGGCGGAGTAGGTGGCCGTCCAGAAGTCGTCGCAGACGGGAGGCGGGACAGGGGACGACCACATCTGGTTGGTGAGGATGATGCCGGTCAGGTCTTCGACCGGGTCGTTGTGCCACGAGGTACCGAGGCCGCCATCCCACCCGTAGGTGCCCACGGGGGCGGTGGGCTGGGTCCGGCGGACGTGCACCCCGACGCCGAACCCCCAGCCGACGCCGCCGTGGAGATCGACGTGGGACGCCTCGCGCTGCGCGTCGGTGAGCTGGTCGGTCGTCATGGTCTCCACCGCGGCGCGGGAGACGAGGCGCTGGCCCCGGTAGCTCCCGCGCCCCATGAGGAGCTCGGCGAACGCGTGGAAGTCGGCCAGCGTCGAGACGAGCCCGGCGCCGCCCGATGGGAACGCCGGGGGTCGGCTCCACTCCCCGTCGGCGGGATCGAACACGGTACGGTCCCCGGTGGCGGCATCGTTCCAGTAGCAAGGACCGAAGCGAGCGAGATCGGCGGCCGGCACGGCGAAGCCGGTGTCGCGCATGCCCAACGGCTCGAAGATCCGCTCCCGCATCACGGTGCCGAGCGGCTGTCCGGCCGCCCGGGCCACGAGGACGCCGAGGACGTCGGCGCTCGTGTGGTACAGCCACTTGGTCCCGGGCTGGTACTCGAGCGGCAGCGGGCTCACGAGGCGCATCCACTCGTCGGGCTCGGGCGGCCCGGCCGGGCGGGGCGGACCGACGCCCAGGCCCAGCTCCGCCATCGCGTCGAGCACCGGCTGCGGCGTCGAGAAGCTGAAGTCCATGCCCCAGCCGAGGCGGAACGTCAGCAGGTCGCGCAGCGTGACCGGACGTTGCGCGGGGACGGTCTCGTCGAGCGCAGCGCCGGGCCTGGCCAGGACCTGGCGGTCGGCGAGCTCGGGCAGCCAGCGGTCCACCGGCTCGTCGAGATGCAGGGTGCAGTCGTCGACCAGGATGAGCGCGACGACGGCCGTGACGGGCTTCGTCATCGAGGAGATCCGGAAGATGGTGTCCTCGGCGATCGGCGTCCCGCCGCCGGCGTCGAGCGTGCCGGCCACGCCACGGTGAACCTCGCCCCCGCGGGCGACCAGCCAGCCGAGACCGACCACGCCGCCGCCGTCGACATGGCCGCCGACGACCTCCTCCAGCCGCTTGATCCCGTCGCTGGTGAACCCTGCGCCCATGGCGGCCTCCTCGCTCGTCCACCACTCCTGACGTCCGGCGGCGACCGGACTCATCGGGTCAGCGACGCCGGCGGGATGGCGACGACCCCGCCTCGCGGGTCACGCCACGCCGACCTGTTGCGCGAGCGGATCCGACGGCGTCGCCGGCGAATGAGGCGCCGTCTCAGCCCGCAGCATCGGCGCGCGGCGGCGGGAACCGCGCCGCGAGGCCCTTGGCGTTGACCTGGTAGAGCGACATCGGTTCCGGCAGCCCACGCAGGCGGAAGGGGCCCAGGCTGCGGAACCGGACCGCCTCGACCAACGCGCCACGGGCGGCGTCCCGGGTGTCCTTCGAGACGAGGATCTGGCCGCCGTGGGCCGCGGCGCAGATGCGTGCTGCCGCGTGGACGGGCAGCCCGATGTAGTTGTCGTCCGTCTGCGTCGGCAGCCCGCTGTGCAGGCCGACGCGGACCCGCACCTCGAGGTCCTCGTCCCACCGCCGGCTGCGCAGGCCGCGCTGGACCCCCACGGCCATGTCGACGGCGGCCCCCGGCTCCTCGAAGACCGCGAACGTCTCGTCCGCCCTCGTCTCGACCACCTTCCCGCCGGCGGCCCGCGCCGCCTCGACCAACACCTCCCGCAGACCGTTGAGCAGCCCGCGATAGCGGTCCCCCAGGCGCTGGACCAGGGCCGTCGAACCCTCCACGTCGGTCATCACCATGGTGACGAACCCCTGGGGCAGGGCCACCGGCTCCCGGGCCCGGCGCCGTCCCAGCTCCCGCTCCGACTCCAGCTGACCGGCGATGAAGCCGACCGGCACGATCTTGTACCGCTTCGCCGCGTTGAGCAGCCGCTTGCGGGCCACCTCCCGCGCCGCCTCGTCTTCGAACACGACCTGGCCGAAGCGGGCCAAGGCGTTGCGGACGTGCGCCTCGTCGTGGATGGGCAGGCGGCGCCGCCCGCTGGCATCGACGTAGGCGAAGGCGGTGTTGGGCAGGTTGGCGCGCTTGCTCGAGTCCAGGCGGGCCACGAGACGGACGATAACAACGGGGTGTCGCGAGGTTTCCCTGCGTTGTCAGCGGCGGGCGGGTCGTTCGGGACCGAAGTGTTCACCTCGAGCTCCGGAAACCGGAGCTCCAGGTGAACGCGTGCATGAGCAATCGGTTGGTGGGGGCGGCACCGGTTGACCTCGGCGCCCTCACCGGGCTCAATGGTGCGATGAGCACTGGTACTGAGCCGACGGAAGACGCCCAGCGCGTCGCGATGGAGGGGCTGGCGGACTGCCGCAACGAGGACGGCTTCGACGTCGTCGACGAGGACCCGCCCGACCGAGGGCCCGGCGGCCCGAGCGGCCGGTTCCTCACCGAGCTGGCCGACGTGCTGCGTGGAGCCGGCCTCGAGGTCAACGAGCACGACGGCTGGCAGCAGCGCCACCGGAGCAGCGGTGGGTACCGCGGCGGCCCGGCCGGCATCATCGTGCACCACACCGCCTCGCCGGCGTCGTGGGACGGTCAGCGCGACGTCGACTTCATCGCCGTGGGCTGCGATGTCGCGCCGATGGCCAACCTCTACCTGGATCGCAAGGGCCGGTGGTGGGTGTTGGCAGCCGGGGCCAGCAACACCAACGGCAAGGGTGGCCCGTGGGGTCCGTTGCCGCTCGACAGCGCGAACAGCCGCGTGATCGGCATCGAGGCCGGCAACGACGGTGTGGGCGAGGCGTGGCCGGAGGTGATGCAGGACTCCTACGTCGCCGGCGTGGCCGCGCTGGCCAGCCACTACGGCGTCGACACCGGCAACATCCTGGCCCACCACGAGTGGGCGCCGGCCCGCAAGGTCGATCCGGCCGGGCCGAGTCGCTTCGGCGCGATCAACGGCGCGAAGAGCTGGGACATGGACACCTTCCGCGCCGCGGTCGACGCCAAGCGGGGCAACCCGAGCCCGCCGGCGGCCTCCACGAGGATCGTCCAGCCCACGGTGAGCACCAACGGCGCGACCTACGTCGTGCAGCCCGGCGACGCGTGGTGGTCGATCGCGCAGAAGGCGATGGGTGATCCGGCAACGAGCTGGCCGGTGCTCGCCGAAGCCAACGGCGGCGCGGCGCGGGTGCTCCACCCGGGCGACGTGCTGACCATCCCCGGTGGGAGCGGGGCCGGTCCGGCCCCGGGGGGTGGCGGCGCCGGCGACGGCAGCATCCCGCCCTATCCGGGCGATGCCGAGCGGGGCCAGACCGGACCTGTCGTCACCGCGTGGCAGGAGGCGTTGATCGCCCGCGGCGTCATCTCCGACACCCAGGCCAACCACGATGGGGTGTACGGCGAGGGCATGGAGAAGGCCGTCCGGAGGCTGCAGGAGTCCTGGGGCTGGAGCGACGCCGACGGCAAGGCCGGCAGCCACACCTGGCGCAAGCTGTTCGGCGGCGACTGAGTCAGGGGCCGCGCACCTTCCTCGACGTTCATGGCCGCTGCGGCCGCACGCGTTGCGGCCAGCTCGGCCATGAACGGTCTGAGGGGCGGGTCAGCTGTCCGGCAGATGCCAGCGGTACGGCGCGATCAGCTCGTACACGCGCTTCGGGCCCCACGATCCGGGCGCGTAGGGCTCGACGGGCGGCGGGTCGTCGAGCAACGGCATCGAGATCTCCCACAGACGCTCGATCCCGTCGGACCGCGTGAACAGGGCCTGGTTGCCGAGCATGGCCTCGAGCAGGAGGCGCTCGTAGCCCTCGAGGTCGTTGGCGGAGCAGAACGATGTTGCGTAGTCGAAGCGCATCTCGACCGCGGAGAGCCGCAACGACGGTCCCGGCTCCTTCGCCGCGAAGCGCACCGTGATCGACCCGGGATCGGCGAAGTCGATCACGATCTCGTTGCCGTCACCGCAGGCCTCCCCCTCGATCGCCTCGTCAGGGAACATCCGCAGCGTCGGCTCGCGCAGCCCGAGGGTGATGACCTGACGGCTCTGGCCCAGGTTCTTGCCGGTCCGCAGGAAGAACGGCACACCCGCCCACCGCCAGTTGTCGACCTCCGTCCGGAGCGCCACGAACGTCTCCGTCTGCGAGCCCCGGGCCACGCCGGGCTCCTTCCGGTAGCCCGTGTACTGGCCCCGCACGACGTCGGCGACGTCGACGTCGGGCATCGCCTCGAAGACCTTGACCTTCTCGTCCCGCAGTGCCTTGGCGGCGAGGGAGGTCGGGGGCTCCATCGCCACGAACCCCATGACCTGGAAGAGGTGGGTCACGACCATGTCGCGGAACGCGCCGGTGTGCTCGTAGAACTCGGCCCGGCCCTCGATCGACAGCGTCTCGGGCACGTCGATCTGGACGTAGCGGATGTGCTCGCGGTTCCAGATGGGCTCGAAGAGGCCGTTGGCGAAGCGGAAGGCGAGGATGTTGTCGACCGATTCCTTCCCGAGGAAGTGATCGATGCGGAACACCCGATCCTCGTCGAACGCCGCGTGGACCGTGCGGTTCAGTGCCTGCGCCGACGCGAGGTCGGTGCCGAACGGCTTCTCGATGATGACCCGCGCGTCGGTGGCCAGCCCCGTCGCGCCCAGCATCTGAACGATGGACCCGAAGGCCACCGGCGGGATGGCCAGGTGGTAGATGCGTTGGACGTGCCGACCGATCTCGCTCTCGGCCTTCGAGACCTCGGCCAGGAGCGGCTGGGCGTCGTCGGCGTCGGCCGCGCCGAAGCTGAGCTTGCTGGCGAAGGATCTCCAGGCCTCCCCGGTCGGCTTGACCCGACCGAACTGCTGGACCGCGTCCTTGGCGTGGGCGCGGAACTGCTCGTCGGTGAGGGCGTAGGCGGCCGGCGCGCTGCCGATGATCCGGTACCGCTCCGGCAGCAGGTGGGAGGTGGCGAGGTGGAACAGGCCCGGGAGGAGCTTGCGCTTGGCCAGGTCGCCGGTGGCGCCGAACATGACGATGATGTGGTCGTCAGGACGGGGCATGCCGCCGGCCGGTCCGGCGCCGGAGGCCGCGCTCGACGAGGCGCGACTCGTCGCGACGCGGGCGGTCCGGGCAGGTGAGCCGGCAGAGGCGCGCGCGGTGCGGGTCATGCCGAGGTCCCTCCGTCGGTCGTCGTGGTCTCCCCGGCGGCCGCGTCGGCCAGCACGAAGGACCGGGCCGCCTCGACCCGGCCGGCCGGGATCGTCGGGTCGCCGGCCAGCAGCCGGCGGAGCGGATCCCGCTTGTCGGCGCCGGTGATCAGCCAGAGCAGCTGGTCGGCCCGCGTCAGTGCCGGGTAGGTGAGGGTCATGCGCTGATGTCCCTGGTAGGGCGCCGTCACCGCCACGAGGCGGTCGGTGACCTCGAGCACCGGGTCGCCGGGCACCAACGACGCGGTGTGCCCGTCGGGACCGAGGCCGAGGTGGATCAGGTCGAAGCGCTCGGGAAGCCGGCCGGCGTAGGCAGCCGCCGCGGCGTCCAGGTCGGCGTTCTCCACCGGCATGGCCACGACCTCGGCCGGCGCATCGCCGAGGCTCTCCCGCAGGTGGGTCAGGTTCCGATCGGGGTCGCCGGCCGGCGCGACCCGTTCATCGACCTGGTACAGCACCACGCGATCCCACGGCACGTCCTCGGCGGCGAGCTCGGCGAACATGGCCCACGGCGTGTGCCCGCCGCTCACCGCGAAGTGGAAGCTCTCGTGATCGGCCACTGCCGTCCGGGCGCGATCGGCGACGTAGGCCGCGGCCGCTCGGGCCACGGCTGGCGGATCGGCGAGCACCTCGAGGTCGGAGTGCACCGGTGTCAGCCCTTCTTCTCGGCGTGACCACCGAACTCCGAGCGCATGGCCGACAGCAGCTTCGCGGCGAACTCACCCTCACCCCGGGACTCGAACCGCTCGTAGAGGGCGGCGGTGATGACCGAGGCGGGGACGCTGGTGTCGACGGCGGCGGCGACCGTCCACCGGCCCTCGCCGGAGTCCGACACCCGACCCTCGAAGTCGCTCAGCTGCGGCGAGCGGGCCAGCGCGTCGGCAGTGAGGTCCATGAGCCACGACCCGACGACCGAGCCCCGCCGCCAGACCTCCGCGACCTCGGGCACGTCGATCTCGTATTGGTACGCCCAGGGATCGCGCAGCGGGGTGGTCTCCGCGTCCACCGTCCGCTGCTCGCTGCCGGCGTTGGCGTGGTGGATGATGTTCAGCCCCTCGGCGATCGCCGCCATCATCCCGTACTCGATCCCGTTGTGGACCATCTTCACGAAGTGGCCGGCACCGTTCGGCCCGCAGTGCAGGTAGCCGTCCTGGGCCGTCCCGTCGGTGCGGGTCCGCCCGGGCGTCGGCTCGGCGCTGCCCTCGCCGGGCGCGATGGTCTTGAACAGCGGGCCGAGGTGCTCGACCACGCCGTCCTCGCCGCCGATCATCAGGCAGTAGCCCCGGTCGAGCCCCCAGACCCCACCGCTCGTGCCGCAGTCGACGTAGTGGATGCCTGACTCCTTGAGTGCCTTGGCGCGCACGATGTCGTCGCGGTAGTAGGAGTTGCCGCCGTCGATGACGATGTCGTCGGGCTCGAGCAGGCCGACGAGCTGGTCGAGGGTCGGCTGGACGACGGCGGCCGGGACCATGATCCAGATGGCGCGTGGCTTGTCGAGCTTGGAGACGAAGTCGGCCAGCGACGAGCCGCCGGCGGCCCCCTCGCCCTCCAGGTCGGTCACCGCCGCTGGGTTCACGTCGTAGACCACGCAACGGTGACCGTCGCGCATCAGGCGGCGGACGAGGTTGGCCCCCATCCGACCCAGCCCGATCATCCCGAGCTGCATGGGGTGGTCCGTGGTCATGGCGGTCTCCTACTTCTGCTTCAGCGAGCGGTAGTGGCGGATGAGTGCGTTGGTCGACGAGTCGTGGGCCAGCTCGGGCTCGGCCTCGCTCTCCAGCTCGGGGATGATGGCGACGGCCAGGGCCTTGCCGAGCTCGACCCCCCACTGGTCGAAGGAGTCGATGCTCCAGATCGTCCCCTGGGTGAAGACGCTGTGCTCGTACAGCGCGACCAGCGTGCCCAGCCGGTAGGGGTCGAGCCGCTCGGCCAGGATCACGTTCGTGGGCCGGTTGCCCTCCATCACCCGGTGAGGGACGACGGCCTCCGGGGTGCCTTCCGCACGGACCTCAGCCTCGGTCTTGCCGAACGCCAGGGCCTGGGCCTGCGCGAACACGTTGGACGAGAGGATGTCGTGGTGGTCGCGCAAGGGGTTGAGCGTCTTGCCGAAGCCGATCAGGTCGAGGGGGATCAGGCGGGTCCCCTGGTGGATGAGCTGGTAGAAGCTGTGCTGCCCGTTCGTGCCCGGCTCGCCCCAGAAGATGGCCCCGGTGTCGTAGTCGACGTGGACGCCGTCGAGCGTGACGTGCTTGCCGTTGGACTCCATGGTCAGCTGCTGGAGGTACGCGGGGAACCGCTTGAGGTACTGCTCGTAGGGCATGACGCCGACGGTCTGGGCGTCGAAGAAGTCGCCGTACCAGACGGCCAGCAGACCCATGAGCACGGGCAGGTTCTCCGCCAGCGGCGTCGTGCGGAAGTGCTCGTCCATGGCGTGGAAGCCGGCCAGCATGTCGGCGAAGCCCTCCGGGCCGATGGCGATCATCGTCGAGAGGCCGATCGCGGAGTCCATCGAGTACCGGCCGCCGACCCAGTCCCAGAACTCGAACATGTTGGCGGTGTCGATGCCGAACGCCGCCACCCGCTCGGCGTTCGTCGACACGGCGACGAAGTGCTTCGCCACGGCGGACTCGTCGCCCAGCTCGCCGACGACCCAGTCGCGGGCGGAGTTCGCGTTGGTGAGCGTCTCCAGCGTCCCGAACGTCTTGGACGAGATGATGAAGAGCGTCTCGTCCGCAGCGAGGTCGCGGGTGGCCTCCACGAAGTCCGTCGAATCCACGTTCGACACGAAGCGGAACGTCATGTCCCGCCGCGTGTAGTACCGGAGGGCCTCGTAGGCCATGACCGGCCCGAGGTCGGAGCCGCCGATGCCGACGTTGATGACGTTCTTGATCGGCTTGCCGGTGTGCCCCTTCCAGTCACCCGATCGGACCCGGTTTGAGAAGGCCGACATCCGGTCGAGGACGGCGTGGACCTCGGCCACGACGTCGACGCCGTCGACCACGAGCGACGCGCCCTTCGGCATCCGCAGCGCGACGTGCAGGACCGCGCGGTCTTCCGAGACGTTGATGTGCTCGCCCCGGAACATCATGTCTCGCCGCTCCTCCACGTGCGACTCCTCGGCCAGCTGGAGGAGCAGGCGCATGGTCTCGTCGGTGACGCGGTTCTTCGAGTAGTCGAGGTAGAGCCCGACGGCCTCCAGCCGCAGTCGCTCGCCCCGGTCCGGATCGTCCGCGAAGAGCTCACGCAGATGGCGGTCACCGATCTCCGCGTGATGGCGCTCCAACGCGGCCCACGCCGGCCGCCGCCGCAGCGCGGCCGTTCGCTCGCTCCGCTCGCTCATCGATTCCCGCTCTCGGCCGCTCGGGCCATTCGCTCGCTTCGCTCGCTCATCGATTCCCGCTCTCGGCCGCTCGGGCCATTCGCTCGCTTCGCTCGCTCATCGATTCCCGCTCTCGGCCGCTCGGGCCATTCGCTCGCTCCGCTCGCTCATCGGCTGTCCTCCGTCCTGACCGACTCGAGGCGCTCGCGGGCCACGTCGGCCACCCGGTCGGGGGTGAAGCCGAACCGGGTCAGCAGCTGCTTCAGCGGCGCCGACGCCCCGAACGTGTGCATGCCGACGATGGCGCCCTGGTCGCCGACGTAGCGGTCCCAGCCCAGGGTCGAAGCCTGCTCGATCCCGACCCGGGCCCGCACCGCCGGCGGCAACACCTCGTCGCGGTAGGGCTGGGGCTGGCGGTCGAACAGCTCCCAGCAGGGCATGCTGACGACGCGGGTGGCGATGCCCTCGGCCTGGAGCTCGGAGCGGGCCTCGAGGGCCAGAGCGACCTCGGAGCCGGTGGCGAGCAGGATCACCTCTGGGTCGACCCGCGTCCCGTCCGCCTCGGCCTCGACCAGGACGTAGGCCCCCTTGGCCAGACCGCTGGCCGGCGCGACGACAGCGCGATCCAGTGTGGGCAGGGCCTGCCTCGAGAGGATGATCGCCGCCGGCTCGTGCCGCAGCCCGGCCACGATCCGCCAGGTCTCGACCACCTCGTTGGCGTCGGCCGGCCGGAAGACGAGGAGCCCCGGCACCGCCCGCAGCGCGGCGAGCTGCTCGACGGGCTGGTGGGTCGGGCCGTCCTCACCGACCCCGATCGAGTCGTGGGTGAAGATGTGGATGACCGGGATCTCCATGAGCGCGGAGAGGCGCATCGCACCGCGGGCGTAGTCGGAGAAGATGAGGAATCCCGACCAGTACGGCCGCACCTTGGTCAGCGCCATGCCGTTGGCGATGGCGGCGGAGGTGTGCTCCCGGATGCCGAGGTGCAGGTTGCGGCCGCCGCGATCGGTGGGCTGGAACGCGCCGGCGCCGTCAAAGGTGAGGAGGGTCTTGGTCGACGGCGCGAGGTCGGCCGAGCCGCCCATGAGCCACGGGAGGTGTTGGGCGAGGAGGTTCAGCACCTGGCTCGACGAGTCCCGGCTGGCCAGGCCCTTGGGGTCGGGCGCGAAGGTCGGCAGCGCGCTGTCCCAGCCGTCGGGCAGCTCGCGGCGCTGGATGCGGTCGAGCTCGTCGGCCAGGCCGGGGTGCTCGGCCCGGTAGGCCTCGAACAGCGTCTCCCAGGCGGTGCGGGCCGCGTCGCCCCGGGCGCCGAGGCCGTCGGCGAAGGCCCGGTAGACCTCGTCGGGAGCGTAGAAGTCGATGTCGTCGGGCAGCCCGAGGAACCGCTTGGTGGCCTTGACGCCCTCGACGCCGAAGGGTTCGCCATGGGCCTTGGGGGAGTCCTCGACCGGGGAGCCGTAGCCGATGTGGCTGTGGACCAGGATCAGGCTCGGGCGCTCGTGCTCAGCCTTGGCCGACTGGAAGGCCCGCTCCACCTGTCCGAGGTCGTTGGCGTCGCTCACCTCGGTCACGTACCAGCCGTAGGCGGTGAACCGGGCGGCCACGTCCTCGGTGAAGGTGATGTCCGTGTGGCCCTCGATGGTCACCCGGTTGGAGTCGTAGATCCAGCACAGGTTGGACAGCTCCTGGTGGCCGGCGAACGACGCGGCCTCCGACGAGATGCCCTCCATCATGCAGCCGTCCCCCGCCAGCGCGTAGACGTCGAAGTCGAAGAGCGGGAAGCCGGTCTTGTTGTACCGCGCGGCCAGCCACTGGCCCGCGAGGGCCATCCCGACCGACGTGGCCACGCCCTGGCCGAGTGGCCCGGTGGTCGTCTCGACGCCGCTCGTCCAGCGGTATTCCGGGTGGCCCGGGCAGCGGGAGCCGAGCTGGCGGAAGGTCTGCAGATCCTCCATGGACACCGACGGCCGGCCGAGCACTTCGTAGTCGGGATCGACCGCCCGCACCCGGGTCAGGAGGAGCAGCGACCAGAGGAGCGCAGACGCGTGCCCCTCGGACAGCACGAAGCGGTCACGGTTGGGCCAGATCGGGTCTGTCGGGTCGAAGCGCAGGAACCGCTGCCAGAGCGTGTACGCCACCGGCGCGATGCCGACCGGCGTGCCGGGGTGTCCCGAGTTGGCCTTCTGTATGGCGTCCATGCAGAGGCCGCGGATCGTGTTGATGCACAGCTGGTCGAGGTCGGTGTCGGTGGCGGTCACGACGGTCTCCGTCCGGAGGGTGTTGCTGGGGAGCTGGGGGACGCGGCTCCGGCCGAGCTAGGCGGTCGGGGCGAACAGGGCGGCACCGACGATGCCGGCGTCGTTGTGGAGCTGCGCCGGCACGATCTCGGTCCGCGTGTGCACGTATCGCAGGTACTTGTCGGACTTCTTGCTCACCCCGCCGCCGATGATGATGAGCTTCGGCCAGAGCAGCTTCTCGACCAGCTCGATGTAGACGGTCAGTCGATGGCCCCACTCCTTCCAGGTGAGGTCGTCCTCCTCCCGGACCGACTCGGCGGCGAAGTCCTCCGCGTCCACGTGGCGGAGGGGCAGGTGACCGAGCTCTGTGTTGGGCACCAGCGTGCCGTCGACGAACAGCGCGCTGCCGATGCCGGTGCCGAGCGTGAGCAGGAGCACGACGCCGGACCGGCCCCGGCCGGCCCCGAAGCGGACCTCGGCGATGCCCGCGGCGTCGGCGTCGTTGACGACGCCCACCGGCCGGCCGGTCGCCTCCCGGAACAGCGCGGCGGCGTTCGTGCCGATCCAGGCGTGGTCGATGTTGGCCGCGGTGTGGACGACGCCGTCGATGACGACGCCCGGGAGGGTCAGTCCGATGGGGCCCGGCGCGTCGAGTGTCGTCACGATCTCCTTGACCACCTCGGCCACGGCGGCGGGCGTGGCCGGCTGCGGCGTGGGGATGCGGACGCGCTCGGCTGCCATCGCGCCCGCCTCGAGATCGACGGGCGCACCCTTGACGCCGGTGCCGCCGATGTCCACCCCGATGGCGTGTGCGGAAGAGCTGGTTGCCATTGCTATGCCACCCTTTCGGCCGGAGGGATGTGGGACCATGCCGCGCCGATCAACCACCTGGTCAGTCGTTGACAGGGCTCCACTTCAGGGGCGGTCATCGTGGAGACGGCCATCAGCGCGTGCACCCTCCCCCCGGCCGGGCTGCGGCGCAGACGCCGAGGACGGCGCGTCCCTCGACCCCTCGTCGCTCGACCGAGCATCGTGCGGTCCGACGTCGTTCGTCGGGCCGGACGGCAGAGAACCACGTCGTCGACGGGCATGTCAACGTGCGCTCAGCATCGCGGCGAGGCCCTCCGCGATCGCCACGGCGGTCAGGTGGGTGTTGGCGCGGGGGACATCCGGCATCACGGAGGCGTCACAGACCCGGAGCCGCTCGTAGCCGATGACGCGGCAGTGGGGGTCGACGACGGCGGCCGGGTCGCCTGCCGTGCCCATGCGGCAGGTCCCGGCAGCGTGCACGTAGTCGTTCACCGAGCTGGCCAGCCAGGCGTCGATGACGTCGTCGGTGGTGAGCGCGTCGAGTGGTTCGGTGCCGGCGAGCACCTCCTCGGCGATGGCCTCGATGGCGGGCTGGCGCACGATGGCGACGATGCGTCGCGTGGCGTCACGCAGGCGGACCAGGTCGCGCTCGTCGGACAGCATCCGGAACTCGACCGCGGGATCGTCGTGCGGGTCGTCGGAGCGGAGCCGAACCTCGCCGCGGGAGAAGCACCGCATCACCGCGGCCATGATCCGGGCACCGGCGCGGTCCTCGTCCCGGGGGCCGATGGCGGAGAACCACAGCACCTGCATGTCCGCCTCGCCGGCGCCGGCCAGGCCGGACGTGTAGCGCAGGACGGAGCTCGCGACGGACACGTCGACGGACGGCAGACGACCCTCGGGACGGAGGCGCAGCTCGAAGCCTGGGGTGGCGGCGTGGTCGACGAGGTTGGCGCCGACCGGCAGCCCTCCCACCGGCCCGTCCGGGCCGATGCCCGAGCGGAGCAGGATGGCGGGGGAGTGGATGGCGCCCGCGCTGATGATCACCTCACCGGCGCCGAGCTGCTCGCCATCCGCGGTGAGGACCCCGACGGCGCGGCGACCGTCCAGGGCCACCCGGTCGACGAGCACGTCGCCGCGCACCTGGAGGTTCGGGCGGTCCCGGGCCGGCTCGAGATAGGCGTCGTTGGTGGACACCCGGTGGCGGTCGCGGACGGTCAGCGCGATCCGGCTGAGCCCGATGGCACCCGGCGCGTGGTAGTCGTCGCACGTCGGGTAGCCCAGCCCCGTCGCCGCGGCCAGCATGGCCAGGTCGAACGGCGGGAGCGCGTCGACCGGGATCCGGGCGAGCGGGATCGGGCCACCGCGGCCGTGGAGGCCGTCGCCGCCGTAGTCGGCGTCGTCCTCGACAGCGAGGAACCGGGTCAGCATGTCGGGCCACCCCCAGCCCGGGCAGCCGAGCTCCGCGGCCCAGCGGTCGTAGTCCTCCGGCGTCCCCCGGATCCCCATCATGGCGTTCACGGCCGACGAGCCACCCACGCCTCGTCCCCGGGCGTACAGGCTGGGCGGCCGGCCCGGAGCCCTGGTGGCGAGGAGGTCGGGCCAGAGGCGGCCCGGCTCCTCCAGTGCGGCGAAGAAGTTGAGGCCGGCGACGCCGGGCGGGGTGTCGGCCGACCGCTGGTCGGGCCCGGCTTCGAGGAGCAGGACGGTGCGGGCGGGATCTTCGGAGAGCCGGGCGGCGAGCGCGGCGCCCGCTGAGCCGGCACCGACCACGATGACGTCGGGATCGGTGCTGCTCGTGCCGGCCATGGTCAGGGCAGCACGCCGACGTGGGACAGGGCGAGCCGCAGCAGCCGGTCGTGGCCGCCCGTCATCTCGTTGCGCACCTGCTCGGAGACGGCTTCGTCCGGCGTCAACCACGCGAGGTCGAGCGCGTCCTGTGAGGGCCGGCAGTCGCCGTCGACCGGGACGACGTAGGCCAGGCTCACCGCGTGCTGCCGCGGGTCGTGGAAGCCGGTCACCGACGGGTCCGGGAAGTACTCGACGACCGTGAACGGCGCGGGGCAGGGAGGGAGCCGGGGGAGGGCCACCGGTCCGAGGTCCTTCTCCAGGTTCCGCATCAGCGCGTCCCGGATGCGCTCGCGGTAGAGGACCCGCCCGGAGATCACGGTGCGGCTGATGGTGCCGTCGGACGCCACCCGCAGGAGCAGGCCGACCCGGGTGACCTCGCCCCGCTCGTCGAGACGGACCGGCACGGCGTCCACGTAGACGACGGGCATCTCGCCGCGGACGCTCTCGAGGCGTTCGGGACTGAGCCAGGCGGTGGCGGTCTCGGTCTCCTCGCTCACGATCCTCCTCGGGGCTGTCCGACGCACGATTGTGGCAGGCCCCGCGCGCACCGGTGGCGGGCCGCGGCGTGCACCAGTGACGGGCCGCGCCGCGCCGTCCATGAGGACCCGCCGCGCCACTGCTGCCGTTGCAGCAGCAAGCATGCACCCCCAGCTCCGGAATCCGGAGCTCCAGGTGCATGCTTCGGTGGCCGAGAGGTTGTGCGGCGAAGGACCGCCGGGCGCGCGCGGTGCCAGGCCGCGGCGAGGACCCTCCAGTAGGCTCGCCGGCCATGTACCTGGAGCTGCCGGAGCTGGCCGAGAAGGGCTACGTCGTCCTCGACCGCTGCGACCTCGCCATCCCCCCAGCCGAGTACGAGGGCCTCGAGTACCGGGACTGGAAGAGCGGTGGGGACACCAACTTCGCACCGATCGCCTCGGCGTACGGGGACATCGAGTGCGCGGGGTTCTGGGACCACGGAAAGCCCGACAAGGGCGGCGTCTGGACCTCGAACGCCGAGCGCTGCCCGACCCTGGTCGAGTGGGCCAGCCGGGTCGGGGCCGACTTCGGGCGGGTCCGCACCATCAAGCTCGAGCCCAACGTGCTGTCCGACGTCGAGCGCTGGCTCCATCTGGACGACAACAACCGGCTGAACCCTGAGGGGACGGGTTGGGTCGTGCGAGCCTGGTTGCAGCTGACCGACGACCCCGACAGCTACATGATCCTGCGCCGCCACAACGACGATCGGGAAGGCGAGGTCCGGATCCACCTTCCGCAGGGCGCGCAGTTCGTGGTCGACTCCGAACGCTGGTACCACGGCGTGTACCACCCGGGGACGACCGCCCGCTACGCCCTGATCGTCAGCTTGGAGAGCGGGCCGGCGCTGGCGCAGTGGATCGAGGCCAACCGGGCACCCGTCGCCGCCCGGGTCTGACCATCGCGGACGTCGGCTCGTCGGCCCACTGCGTCGGGCCCGTACGCTGGGACTGCCCGGTCTCGGCTGAAGCCGGCCGATAGCCTCAGCGCTCGTGTTCCGCCTGCTCCGGTTCCTCGCTGTGCTCGCGGTGGCGTCGATCGGGCTGACCGGCGTCGTCGTCGCGGGGGTGCCGCAGGTCAGCCGGATCGTGCGGGCGCACAAGGAGGTGGCGCTCCCCGTCCCGGACATCGTCGCCCAGCCTCGGCGGTCGATCGTCTACGACAGCACCGGCCTGAACGTGACCGACGTGTTCAAGGTGGAGAACCGGGAGCCGTTCTCCCTGGACCGGGTGCCCGAGCCGGTGATCGCCGCCGTGCTCGCGGTGGAGGACGCCGACTTCTGGAAGCACAACGGCGTCAACGGCAGCAGCATCATGCGGGCCTTCCTGGCCAACATCGGCTCCGGTTCGGTCTCGCAGGGCGGCTCGACCATCACCCAGCAGGTCGTCAAGAACCTCATCATGAACCCGACGGCCGAGCGGACCGTCAAGACCAAGGTCATCGAAGCGACCCTGGCCCGGCGGCTCGAGAAGAAGATGGGCAAGAAGTACGTCCTCGAGCAGTACCTCAACGCCGTCTACTTCGGGAACAACGCGTACGGCCTGCAGTCGGCCGCCGAGGTGTACTTCGGCAAGAGCATCGAGCAGCTGACGATGATCGAGGGCGCGTTCCTCGGCGGGATGATCCGCAACCCGACCGACTACGACCCCTTCGTCCGACCGGAGCGGGCCCGGTACCGCTTCCGCCAGGCGCTCGACCGCCTGGTCGCGGTGCACCGCCTCACCCCCGCCGAGGCCGAGACCGACAACGCGCAGTTCGTGCTCCCGACCACCCCGCAACGGCCCCCGCAGCTGGCCGTCGCCCGGTCCTACTACACCGAGGCGGTCAAGGACTACCTCCTGAACGACTCGACGATCCTCGGCGCCACGTACCAGGAGCGCTACAACAAGCTGTTCCGGGGCGGGCTGCGCATCTACACGACGGAGGACCTCTACCTGGAGGCCTTCGCCCGCGACGCGCACGACCAGGTGCTCCCCGCCAACGCGCAGGGCTTCGACGACGCGCTCGTCAGCCTCAACACCAAGACCGGCGCCATCGTGGCGATGCGGGGCGGCCCGGACTTCGCACAGAGCCAGGTCAACCTGACCCTGCGGGCCCGCCAGACCGGGTCGGCGTTCAAGTTCGTCATCCTGACGGCCGCCCTCGCGACCGGAGCGCAGCCCAACGACCTCATCAACGGGCAGGCGCCGTGCGTGCTCCCCAACCCGGGCGACCCGAAGCACCCCTTCGAGATCGGCAGCAACGACGAGACGGTCGCCAGCCGTGGTGTCGCGCCGCTCACCGAGCAGACCGCCTCGTCGATCAACTGCGCGTTCGGCCGGCTGGCGCAGGCCGTCGGCCTCAACCGGGTGGTCGACTTCGCCCACAAGCTCGGCATCAAGGGACCGCTCAACAACTATCCGTCCCTCGCGACGGGCAACAACGAGATCTCCCCGCTGGACATGGCGTCGGCCTTCCAGACCGTCGCCAACCAGGGCGCCCACCTCGAGCCGTACTACGTCGAGAAGATCCTCGCCTCGGACGGCACCGTCGTCTACCAGCACCAGCCCCAGCCGGTGCAGGTCATCAGCCCCGACGTGGCCAATAGTGCGATCAGCGTGCTCAAGGGCGTGCTGACGAAGGGCACCGGCCGCAAGGGCCGGTTGGACGGCGACCGTCCGGCCGCGGGCAAGACCGGCACGCAGTCCTTCAACACGAACGCCTGGTTCGTCGGGGCCACGCCGCAGTACACGACGGCGGTCTGGATGGGTGATCCCAAGGGCCAGACCCGCATGCGCAACGTCCCCGAGTTCGTGAAGGCCGGCGTCAACCCGGTCCACGGTGGGGACTTCCCGGTGCAGATCTGGAAGTACTTCATGGACTACACCCATGCGTACCTGCCGCCCGAGGACTGGCCGCCGCCGCCGGCTCCGAGCCGTCCGCCCCGCCGCATCTACCTGCCGGGTGAGGAGTGCGTCTTCCGGGCGAGGGCAGCCGCGGCGCCCGCCGCGCCGGTCGATCCGAACGCCCCGCCGGCCGCGCCCTCTGTCTCGTTCGGCCTGGACAAGAAGGCCACCGGTGCCCCGGTCCCGCCGGACGTGGTGGACCTCTCGTGGCCACTCAGCTCGGTCCCCGGTGGCACCGCCGTCTTCAACTGCCGGACCGGTCCGCCACCTCCGGCTCCCGCGCCGCCACCCGTGACCGCCGCACCGGCCCCGGCGGCGCCGGCCGCGCCGGCGCCGAACCCGCCGGGCCAGACGAAGCCGTGACCGAGGCGCCCGACGCGCTCGAAGCGCTCCTCGCCGTCCAGGACCTGGACACCGCCCTCACCCAGCTGCAGCACCA
>JBKPRL010000038.1:0-32004 GCA_046734535.1 bacterium
GGCGACCTGCGCCACCGGGCCGGCCGGGGCGCGGAAGGCGGAGCCGTCGAGCCGGGTCGTGAAGGCCTCGGCCACCTCGCCGGCCGTGCGCACGGTCGGCGGCGGCGCGGGGAGCTCCAGACGGCCGGCGGCCTCGCTGACGATGGCGTCGACGACGGCGCCGAGCACGGCGCTCGCCGTGGCTCGCGCAGAGGCCGGGGCGAGGGCGACCACTGCACCGGGCATGCCGGCGGCCAGCGCCTCCAGCTCCTGCTCGTCCACCAGCGCGGGCGCCCAGGCGACCGACACATCGACGCCCCGCCCGTCGGCCGAGCGGCTGGTGTGCAGCGTGGGGACGACTGCCCCGGCGGCGACGAGCCGGACACCGAGGAGGGCGACCCGGCCCATCCATGTCACGCTCGGGCTCACATCATCGACGGCGCTGCTGCCGCTGACGGCGACCAGCCAGCCCAGCGACTCCCGGATGGGGATGGCCAGGGCCTCGGCGCGCGCTCCCGACGGCAGCAGGACGTCGGGGTGCAGGCTCCAGCCGACGGCAGGACCGCCCACCGCCTCGAGCAGGTCGGCCAGGTCGTCGTTGGTGGTCGAGGTGGTGCCCCGCCCACCGGCCCAGACCACGAGCTGTCCCGCGGACCACGATGCCTGCAGCTGGATCCGGCCCATGACCTCCGCCAGCTCCTCGGCCGAGGCGGTGCCGTCGGTGGTCGACAGCAGCTCGTCGAGGGCGCGCAGCCGCGCCAGGTCGTCCTCGAAGTCAGCGACGACCCGTTCCCGCTCGGGGCCGGACAGCCCCCGCACGGAGGCCAGGCTGGCCTCGGCGTCCACGAGCAGACGGTCGAGCGTCCGGCGCCACGCCGCCGGATCCGCCTCCAGGAGGGCGCGCTCCTGAGCGGTGGCTCGTCCTTCGGCCACCGCCCACGTCGCCTGCTCCAGCTGTCGTGTGGCGTCGTGCATCAAGGAGCGGCGCTCCCTGCGCCGCGTCATCGTGACGGGGGTCACGCTCCGGTGTCCGGACGACCCTGTCGGGCCAGGTCGGGGGTTGCGGCCCCACTCCACCGCTCGAGATGAGATTCAGCCCGAGCCGGACGCCGAGGACCTCAGGATACCTGGTCCCGCCCGCCCTCACTCGACTCCGGGCACCTGGCGGAGGCGGCCGAGCGGCCGGCGGAGGAGTGTCACGGCGCCCACCGCGATCCACACCAGGTTGAGCGCCACCGACGGCCAGGCACCGTTGACGGCGGAGTTGACGGCCAGCCCAACCGCGCCGGCCAGGTTCATGAGCTGGAAGGCCAGGCCTCCGCCCGCCAGCCGACCGGCCGAGACCAGGGCGTACGCGCCGAGGAGGAGTGCTGCACCGGCCCAGCCGACGGCAGCGACGATCAGGCCGCCCACGTGTCAGGACCGGCCTTGGGCCAGCACGGCGAAGCCCTGCGTCGCCTTCAGCCGCAGCCCGATGACCTCCTGGTAGGCGGGCGAGTCGTACCACGCGTGGAACGCGTCCTCGTCGGGGAACTCCATCACGACGACCCGGGGGCCAGCGGGTTCACCTTCGATCGTCCGGGCCATGTTGGTGGCGACCCGCGTCACCACGTCGTGCCCCACCAAGGTCGGTCCGACCGCCGCGTGGTAGGCGTCCAGCAGCTCCTGGTCGGTGATCATGGCGTTGACGATGAGGTAGCTCGGCATGCCGGCAGTCTGGCAGCCGGCGTGTCGCGGCCGATCGGTCGCACCGACCGGGCGTCCACCGCCCTGACGCGTGTCAGCCGCCCGCGGTGGCGAACGCCCGGCCCGCCGTAGCGGCCGCCGCGGCGACGCCAGAGCCGCCCATCGGCGCGCCGGCCGCGAGCAGGGCGGCCTCGATCGTGCCGAGGGTACCGAGGACCATCGGGGGGTTGAGGTGGCCCATGTGCCCGATGCGGAAGGCCCGTCCCTCGAACGGCCCGAGGCCGACGCCCAGCGTCAGGCCGGCCTGCTGCTCGCAGGTCGCCCGCAGCCGGTCGGGGTCGACGGCGCCGGCGAGGATGGTGGTCACCGCGTTCGAGCGGGCGGCCGGATCGAGGATGTTCAGCTCCAGCCCTCCGGGCGCGGCCCATGCCTCGACTGCGGCGTGGATGACGTTGGCCAGGACCGCGTGGCGGGCCCAGACCGCCTCCATGCCTTCCTCGTCCAGCATGTTGAGTGCCTCGCGCAACCCGTACAGGTGGGAGATCGGCGGCGTGCCGCAGTAGCGCAGGTAGTGCGGGCCGTCCTGGGCGCGGGCGGTCCAGTCCCAGTAGCCGGAGCGCAGGCCCGCCGATGCGTGGGCGGTGAGGGCGCGCGGGCCGGCCCAGACGAAGCCGAGGCCGGGCGGCACCATCAGACCCTTCTGGGAGCCGGCGACCGTCAGGTCGACCCCCCACGCGTCCATCTCGTACTCTTCGCAGGCCAGCGAGGCGATGCAGTCGACCATCAGGAGCGCAGGGTGATCGGCGGCGTCCATCGCCCGGCGGATCGCGGCGATGTCGTTGCGCACCGAGGTGCCGGTGTCGACGTGCGCCACGAACACCGCGGCGATGCTCCGGCCGCTGTCGGCCCGCAAGCGCGCCTCGACGGCGGAGGTGTCGACGGGTCCGCGCTCGGGCGCCTCCAGCACCTCGACCTGCACGCCCGAGAAGGCCGCCATCTCCCCCCAGGCGACCGCGAACCGGCCCGATTCGAGCACGAGCACGCGGTCGCCGCGCGACAGCGTGTTGCTGATCGCCATCTCCCACGCGCCGTGTCCGTTCGAGATCGTGACGAAGACCGTGCCGGTCGTGCGGGCGACTCCCGGCAGGCGCTCGAAGACCTCGTTGGACACGTCGACCAGCTCGCCCTCGTAGATGTTCGGCATGGCCCGGTGCATGGCCGAGAGGACCCGGTCGGGGACGACGGACGGACCGGGGATCGCGACGAGCGCGCGGCCGGCGTTCAGGCTCAGCTGCATCCGGCGAGTCTGGCACGACGTCCGTTAACCGTTCTGGCCACCGCGGTGGCGGCCACCAGACTGCCGCCATGTCCTCGATCGAGCTGCGCCCCGTGCGCCAGGATCAGCTCGAGGACCTCTGCGCGCTCTCCAACCGGGCGGTCAGCCACGAGGGACTACCTCGAGTGATCACGGTGGAGGAGTTCGAGGAGACGATCGCGGCGCCCTACCTCGACCTCGACCTCGACGCTCGCGCCGCGTACGTCGACGGCCGGCTCGTCGGCTGGACGTGGGTGTGGAACCCGCCCTCCGTGCACCTCCTCGAGCGGGCCTACCTCTTCGGCGACGTCGATCCGGTCGCGCGTGGGCAGGGTGTCGGTCACTCCCTCCTCGGCTGGGGCGTGGCCCGGGCGGAGGAGCGGCTGCGCAGTCGGGACCATCACCTGCCCCGCTACGTGCGGGTCGAGGCCTACGAGTGGATGGAGGCCAACCACCGCGTCTACGCCGACTTCGGCTTCACGCCGACGCGGTGGTTCGAGGAGCTGGTCCGTCCCCTGCGGCACCTGCCCGCGGTCGAGCCGGTCGACGGGGTCGCCTTCGTCTCCTGGCCGGCCGACCAGGACGAGGTGCTCCGCGCCGTCCGCAACGCCGCCTTCGCCGACCACTGGGGCTCGGCCCCGGTCGACCCTGCGTGGTGGCAGGCGACCGTGCGCGGCCACGGCGCGCGCCTCGACCTCTCGGTGATCGCGATCGAGGAGGCGACGGGTGAGCCGGTCGCGCTGTGCCTCAACCACGCCTATCCAGAGGACGACGAGCGCACCGGCCGGCGGGAGGCCTGGATCGAGAATCTGGGCACGCTCGGCGCTTGGCGGGGGCGGGGGCTCGCGTCGGGGATGCTCGCATGGTCGATGCGGGCCTTCGCCGACGCCGGCTTCTCCCATGCCATGATCGCCGTCGACTCCGACAACCCGACCGGTGCCGCGCGCCTCTACCGCAACCTGGGGTTCGAGCGCGAGCGGCGCTCGATCACGCATCAGCTCGAGATCACCGTCTGATCGGGATCAGCAGGTCGGTGCGCCGATGGCGGGGTCAGCCGGTGGCGCCGCCGCGTCGAACGTGTTGGCGACCAGGGCGCGGATGCGGGCGATGTCCGGGTGCGCGGGCTTGATGACCGGCGGCACGAGGACCAGAGTGCGGGCCTTCGCCACGTTGACGAGCCCGAAGACCCGGACCAGGTCACCAAGCTGCTCGCGTGGGATGTCGGAGCGGAACGCTCCCTCGACCGCCGACGCGAGGCTCAGGTAGTTCACGGCCAGGTCGGCCGGCGACGTCTCTGACGCGACCGCGGCCAGCAGGCAGCGCTGGCGCTTCATGCGGGAGTAGTCGGAGTCCTGCTCGCGGGTGCGGACGAAGGAGAGGGCCATGGCACCGTTCATGGTGACGGGGCCCGGACCGACCGACGGCGCCTCCTTCGTAGCGCCGTCGACGTTCGGTACCAGGTGCACGTTGGTCGAGAGGTTGACGGTCACGCCGCCCAGGGCGTCGATGATCTTCATGAAACCGATCAGGTCGACGATGACGTAGTTGTCGATCGGGATGCCGAGCAGCTCGGCCAGCGCGCCCTTGATGGCCTGCGCCGGATCCAGCCCGAGCTCGGGGTGGATGGACACGTAGGTGTAGAGCGCGTTGGCCAGGTCCGTGAACCCGTGCGGGAACCGGTCCCGCAGCGGCCCGGCCGGCATCGGCAGCTCCATCAGGTTGCGGGGCACGGAGACGCTGGCCAGGTCGCCCGTCTGCCGGTCGACGCTGACGACGATCATGGTGTCGGTGCGCAGGCCCCAGCGGTGGGGTCCGGCGTCGCCGCCGAGCAGCACGATGTTCCAGCGCCCGGGCGCGAGGGGCGGGGTCGTCGGCACCGTGGTGGCCACCGTGGTCGGCGCGATGGTCGTGGTCGTCGTCGACGCCGGAGCCATGGTGACCGCCACCGTCGGGGGCGGCACCGTCGTGGTGATCCCGAGGTCGGCCAGCGAGCTGGGTCGCGCCACCTGGACCTGGCCGGAGCCGGCGAACACGGTGTCGAGCAGCGAGTCCTGGCGGACGGTCACCAGTGCGAACGCCGTGCCCGGAAGGAGAGCGGCGACGGCCACGCAGACGACGAGGAGCGTCGCGGCCGCCCCGGCCCCGCGGCGCACGCGGGCCGGCCACGAGGCCAGGGCGGCGTCAGCCGCGGCGGCGTAGCAGAACAGGGCCCAGAGGAGACCGGCGATGCAGAGCGTCCGCAGGTGGCCCGAATCGACCGTCCAGTCGACGAGGGTGACCTTGTCCTGCCCGGCGGCCCAGGCCGCGACGACGAGGACCACGACCGTCGGCACCCCGAACAGGGCGGCCGTGCGCCACCGCCGCTGGAAGGCCTGGCCGAGGCCGGGCACCATCGCCGAGGCCACGGCGCACGCGAGCGCCCGGGGCACGGACCGCGTCCGGCCACCGGGCTCCTGGCGCGCTGAACGAGTGCTCCGCCCACCCGTAGGTCCCACTCTCGTCCTGGGATCCGGAGGATCCCACGAGGGGATCTGCGACATGGTGCGAGGAAGCGTAGCCACAGCGGCCGGGCAGGTGGTGGCATCGCTCCCACCACGGGGACAGCGGGCACGGTCGGGGGCTGGGGTCAGGCGGCGGCGCCGACGACCTGCAGGCCCGCGGTGACCCACAGCTCGCCCGCGGGATCGACCGCCGCCACGAGGTCGGTGGCCAGGGGGTCGCCCGGTCCGCGTGGACCGGGCGCGGCAGAACGGTCGCCGACCTACGGAGCGGTGGTCGTCGGGGCCTGCTCCTGGTCGTGGCGGCCCTTGAACTTCCCGTTCACGATCTCGTCGACCTTGTCCTTGAAGGCCGCGATCTCCTTGTCGGCCTCGGCCTGCGTCTCGGACCCGGCCGTGACCTCGTCCTGCTCGTGCTTGGTGTAGGCGGCGACCAGCGCGTCGGTCACCTTCGCGAGGTCCACGCCCTTGGATTTGGCGATGTCGGCGAAGCTCTGCCCGCCGGCCAGTGCGGTGCGCAGCTCGTCCACCGTCATCCCGAGCGCGGCCGCGGCCTCATCGAGGCCGAAGCCCTTGCCGGGTCCGCCCGGGCCGCGGCCGAACCGGCCGTGGGGCCCCTCGGCGGGCCGGGCCGCCTCGATGGCGGCGATGACCGCGTCGGCCTGTGCCTGGGTGATGGTGCCCTTCTCGACGAGCGGCGCCAGGATCTCCTTGAGGCGGGCGTTGAGGTCCTTGCCCGCCGGTCGCTCCGTGCCGTTCGACCCGTTCGAGCCGTCCGAACCGCCGGCCGGGGCCGTGGTGTCGGGCGTGGTGGTCGGGGAGGACTGCGCGGAGGCTCCGCCGCTCCCGCCGGTGAGCACGAGGCCCGCTCCCGCGCCGGCCGTGAGGCCGGCCAGGCCGATGGCGACCAATCCGAGCTGCTTCTTCATCCGTGGGTTCCCTTTCCCGTGCGGCGCCGCGACGCCGTAGGTGGACGACGCGATCGTTGTCCGACCCGGTAAGGCTGGCAGCGCAACGGTGCAAGAACCTCGTAAGAGGGGCGTTCTTACGACGATCTTGCCCGCGACCCGTAGGGTCGGTCCGATGGCCGAAGACGGCGCCAAGCACCACGTCCTGGTGGCCGAGGACGACAAGGGCCTGCGGGAGTCGCTCGTGCGGGTGCTGCGCTTCGAGGGCTACGAGGTCGAGGCGGTCGGGGACGGCTCCAAGGCCCTCGAGGCCGTCGACGCACGCATGCCGGATGCCGTCGTGCTCGACGTGATGATGCCCGTCGTGGACGGCCTCACCGCGTGCCGCCGCCTTCGCGAGCGTCACCGCCTTCTGCCGATCCTCATGCTCACGGCCCGCCACGAGGTCGCCGATCGGGTGGCCGGTTTGGACGCCGGCGCTGACGACTACCTCGTCAAGCCCTTCGCTCTCGACGAGCTGCTGGCCCGGCTTCGAGCGCTGATGCGGCGGTCGGGGGCGAGCGACGACGGCGACGAGGTCCTCCGGGTGGGCGATCTCTCCCTCGACGCCCGCCGGCGGCTGGCGTTCCGGGGCGAGCGGTCGATGGTGCTCACGAAGACCGAGTTCGACCTCCTGGAGCTGTTCATGCGCAACTCCTCCCTGGTCCTCGAGCGTGACACGATCTACGACCGCATCTGGGGCTACGACTTCGAGACCGGGTCCCGCTCCCTCGACGTCTACGTCGGCTACCTCCGTCGCAAGACCGAGGATGGTGGCGAGCCCCGGGTCATCCACACCGTGCGGGGGATCGGCTACGTGCTGAGGATGCCGTGAGCCTCCGCTGGCGCATCGCGCTCGGCTTGGCCCTGGTCGCCGCCCTGGTCGGTGCCTTCGCCGGCGTGGGCGCCTACGTCACGACGGTCCGCCAGCTGTCGTCCTCGATCGACGAGTCGCTCGTCACCCGCGCCGCCACCCTGGTGCGGGGCGACGGGGACAACCGGGGACCGGCCGGGCCCTTCCTCCGCTGTCCCACCGTCGGCTCCCTGCAGCCGGCCGCGGCGGCGCAGATCATCACGGCCGACGGTCGCTTCCTGCAGTGCATCGACGAGGGTCCGCAGCTGCACATCGATCGGCAGGACCTTGCCGTCGCGGCGGACGCGCACTCCACGCCGTTGCTCCGCACGACCACCATCGACGGCGTCCGGTACCGCCAGCTGACGGAGCCGTGGCGGGACGGCGCGGCGTTCCAGATCGCCAGGGACCTGTCCGAGACAGAGTCGACGCTGGATCGGCTCAAGCTGCGGCTGGTCCTGCTCACCCTCGCCGGGGTGGCCGGCGCCGCCGGACTGGGCTGGATCCTGGCGGGCCGCATCGTCCGGCCGGTGCGCCGACTCCGCGACGCGGCCGAGGACATCGCGGCCACCGACGATCTGTCGACGCCGTTGCCGACGGACGGCCCGGGTGAGGTGGGGAGTCTGGCCCAAAGCCTGAGCACGATGGTCGCCGCGCTGGCGACGTCGCGCGATCAGCAGCAGCGACTCGTGGCCGACGCCAGCCATGAGCTGCGGACGCCGCTCACGACGCTGCGGACCAACGTCGAGCACCTGCAACGTGCTCCTGACCTACCGGTCGAGCAGCGTCAGGTCGTGCTGCGCGACATCGAGATCGAGAGCCGCGAGCTGACCGACCTCGTCAACGAGCTGGTGGAGCTGGCCACGGACCGGTCGTCGACTGACGAAGAGCCGGAGCTGGTCGACCTGGCCGAGCTGGCCCAGACGGTGGCGGCCCGCGCCGAGCGCCGCACCGGGAGGCCGATCATCGTCACCCACGACGGCGACTCTCACGTCACCGTCCGACCCCGGATGATGGAGCGGGCGATGGCCAACCTCGTCGACAACGCGGTGAAGTACAGCCCGCCCGGGACGGCCATCGACGTGGCGGTCGCCGGGCCGAGCCTCGAGGTCCGGGACCACGGCGACGGCATCGATCCGGTCGACCAGCCCCACGTGTTCGGGCGCTTCTACCGCGCGACGACCGCCCGCACCGCGCCGGGCTCGGGTCTCGGCCTCGCCATCGTGCGGCAGATCGTCGAACGGCACGGCGGCGAGGTCTGGGCCACCAACGCGAACGGCGGCGGTGCCGCGGTCGGCTTTCGCCTGCCCCCTTCGCCATCCCTCGCCTGAGTCACCGGCCGACGGCCCGCCCAGCTGGGGTTCTGGTGCGGGTTCGTCTCGGATCTGCGACGGGGTCGCGCCAGAAGCCCGCGGGCGACGGTCCGGGCGGCCGGGCGGCCGGGGCGGTGCTTGCATCGGCCCAGCGAGGAGCGTTGAATCACCCGAATGGAAGCTGCCGCGCCCGGGACGCCGTCGGAGTCCCGCCAGGGGACGATGGCGTTCGTGTGGGCCGCACTCGCCGGCGCGGCCGTCTCGATCGTCCTCGGCGTGTACGCCCGCGAGCACCGTCCTGCCGGCCAGGCGCTGTTCACGCTCGGCTTCAGCGGAACCATCAACATGAAGGCGTGGCTCGCCACCGTCGCCCTCGCGCTGGCGGTGGTCCAGATCGTGCTGGCGCTCTGGATGTACGGGAAGCTCGGTCACCGCGGGGCGCCCTCGTGGGTCGGTCCGACGCACCGGCTGGTGGGGACCTGTGCGCTCCTGGTCTCCCTGCCGGTCGTCTACCACTGCCTCTGGTCGCTGGGCTTCGAGACCCACGCGGGGTCGACCCGGCGCTTCGTCCACTCCATCCTCGGCTGTCTCTTCTACGGCGCCTTCACGACCAAGGTCCTCTGCGTGCGCTCGGCGAGGATGCCGGGCTGGGCGCTGCCGGTGGTCGGCGGGCTCCTCTTCGCCTGCCTGGTCGGGTTGTGGTTGACGAGCGCGCTGTGGTTCTTCACCAACGTCGGCTTCCCGAGCTTCTGAGGCGGCGGGCGTGCTGGACAAGGTGGTCCACGTCGTGCAGATCTTCGCCGTCGTGGTCGTCGCCGCGTTCGTGATCCTGCTCTTCGTCAACGAGCCGGCGCAGCCGGCACCGGTGCCCAAGGCGGGAACCGCGAACAGCGGAGCGGCGATCTTCGCCACACGGTGCGCGTCCTGCCACGGTGCGGACGGCGGTGGCGGCTTCGGCCCAGCCCTCGGCGGCGGCGTGGTCGTCGGCCGCTTCCCCGACCCGAAGGACCAGATCGCCGTCGTCACGAACGGCCGCGGCTCGATGCCGTCCTTCGCGGACAGCCTCACGCCCGAACAGATCGCAGCCGTCGTGGAGTACACCCGCAACGATCTCTAGGTTCCTTTCCGCCCGCCTGCTCCTGGTCGCGAGGGTGCACCTCAGACCGGCAACATCGCGACCAGAACGCTCAGGAGTCGTCGGGTGCCGGTGCGCGGCGCCGTGGAGTTCGCCGCGCGGGGGTCGAGATGCGGTAGCAAGGTGGGAATGTCGGATGCAGTGGCTCCGACCGGAGAGGCTTCCGGAGACGGTTCCGCCAGCTCCCGAGCCTCGGCTCGGCCGAAGCCGTGGTGGTGGAGCAAGCCGGCGCGCAACGCCCTGAAGATCGTCGCGATCTTCTTCGTCTTCTACTTCTTCATCCTGCCGCTGATCCCCGGCTTCCGGAAGGCGGTGCACGACCTGCAGGAGGTGAACCCGGCGCTGCTGCTGGTGGGCCTGCTGCTCGAGATGGGCTCGCTGATCTGCTACTCCCTGCTGACCCGCGCCGCGCTGCCCCGGGGTTGCGTGTCCGTCGGGCGCATGCTCCGCATCCAGTTCTCCACCCGCGCCCTCGCCAGCATCGTGCCCGGTGGGAGCGCGGCCGGCTCCGCTCTGGGCTACCGGCTCCTGACCCTCTCCGGCGTCGACGGGCCCGACGCCGGCTTCGCGCTGGCCACCGCCGGCCTGGGCTCGGCGGTCGTGCTGAACATCATCTTCTGGACCGCGCTGCTCGTCTCGATCCCGTTGCGTGGCGTGAACCCGTTCTACGGCACCGCGGCGATCATCGGCCTGGTCCTCATCGCTCTCGCCCTGCTCCTGGTGATGGGGCTGCTCAAGGGCCAGGCGCGGGCCGAGCGGATCCTGCGGTCGCTCGCTCGCCGCTTCCACTTCGACGAGGATCACGCCGCCGCCGTGGTCCGCCAGCTCGCCGCGCGGCTGCGCGACCTGGCGTCGGACCCGAAGCTCCTAAGCTCGGTCATCGGTTGGGCCACCGCCAACTGGCTGCTCGACGCCGCCGCGCTGTGGGTTTTCATACGCGCCTTCGGCGGCGTCGTGCCCCTCGACGGGCTCATCGTGGCCTTCGGGCTGGCCAACATCCTCTCGAGCTTCCCGATCACTCCGGGAGGGTTGGGGATCGTCGAGGGCATCTACATCCCGACGCTCGTCGGCTTCGGGCTGAGCCGGAGCGAGGCCACCCTCGGCGTGATCTCCTACCGCCTGGCCCAGTACTGGCTGCCGATCCTGCTCGGCGGTCTCGCCTACCTGAGCCTGCGGGTCGGCCCGTGGTCCATCGAGCGTCGGGACCGCCTCGAGCGGCTCCGGGTCCTGGCCAAGGACGAGACCGAGATCTTCGAGAGCGGACTCGAGTGGGCCGAGCGCTACGGCCACCGCCCCACGGATCCGACGGTGCCGGTTGGTCGCGAGCCGGCCGGCACTCCCGGCACGCCTGGCGGGGGGCCCGCCGACGACGAGCCGTCCGCTCCGTAGCAGCAGAGCTGGGCGCGGGGCGGACCGGTAGCGTCCGCGCCCATGACCGTTCACGACCGGCCCTTCGGCCGCTACCTGGAGGACTTCGCCGTGGGCGACGTCTACCGGCACTGGCCCGGCAAGACGATCACCGAGGCCGACGACCACCTCTTCTGCATGATCACCATGAACCACCACCCGCTCCACACCAACGCGTGGTTCGCCGAGCACGACTCCGTGCAGGGACGCAACGTGGTCGTCGGCAACCTCGTCTACTCGCTGGTGCTCGGGATGAGCGTGCCCGACGTCAGCGGCTCGGCCATCGCCAACCTGGAGGTCGAGACCCTGCAGCACAAGCACCCGACGTTCCACGGTGACACCATCTACGCCGAGACCAAGGTGGTGGACGTGCAGCCGTCGCGCTCGCGGGAGGACCGGGGCATCGTCACCGTGGAGACGAAGGGCTTCAACCAGGACGGGCAGGAGGTCTGCTTCTTCCGCCGCAAGGTGATGGTGTGGCGGACCGAGCACGCACCGGCCCGCCGGCGGCCCTACGACGAGCAGGCCGCCTGGAGCTGACGGCGCAGCGGCCGTGAACGAGCACGATCAGCGCTCGCTGCTGCAGTGGGGCGAGGACCGGCGGCGCGACCTGCCGTGGCGGCGCACCCGCGACCCTTGGGCCATCCTCGTGTCCGAGACGATGCTCCAGCAGACCCAGGTGGCGCGGGTGATCCCCCGCTTCCTCGAGGTGATGGAGCGGTTCCCGACGACCGCGGCGTGCTCGGGAGCGTCCGCTGGCGACCTGCTGCGGTTGTGGAACGGCCTCGGCTACTACGGGCGCGCGGTTCGGCTGCACGCCGCCGCTGTCGCCGTCGAACGGGACTTCGGCGGGACCTTTCCCCGGTCAGTCGTCGGACTGCAGCAGCTACCAGGCGTCGGGCCGTACACGGCGCGGGCCATCATGGCCTTCGCCTTCGAAGCCGATGTGGCCATCGTCGACACGAACGTCGCCCGCACGTGGGCCCGCTGGTCGGGTCGGTCGCTGCGGTCATCGGAGGTCCAGGTGCTGGCGGACGCGGCCGTGCCGCCGGGCGAGGGCTGGGCGTGGAACCAGTCGCTGCTCGACCTCGGCGCCACCGTCTGCCGGGCGCGCGGGCCGCGCTGCGAGACGTGCCCCTGGTCGCGGTCGTGCGCATGGTCGGCGGCGGGTTGCCGTGCGCCGGACCCGGCGTCGGGCTCTGCACACACCAGCCGGCCGCAGTCGAGCTTCGCGGGCTCCGACCGCCAAGGCCGGGGTCGGCTCGTCCGCGCGCTCGGCAAGGGGCCGGTCAGCGCGGCGCACCTCAGCGCGGCCATGGGCTGGCCGGACGACGAGGTCCGTGCGGCGCGGGTGGCGGCGGGCGTCGTCGCCGACGGCCTGGCCGTCCGGGAGCCCGGCGGCGACTACCGGCTCCCCTGACGTCAGGTCGTCGTCGAGCCCGCGACGGTCGTGGTGGTCGTCGTCGGAGCCGGTGCCGTAGTGGTGGTGGCGGCGACCGTCGTCGTGGGCGCGGTCGTCTCCGGCGGCGGAGGTGGTGGCGGCGGCGGCGGTGGCGGAGGGGGCGGTGGCGGGACGACCACGTACTGGTCGAGCTGCGCGCGGAGGTACGAGGCCAGGGCCATGGTCCCGGCCGGCGTCAGGTGGATGCCGTCGCTTCCGAACCACTCCCGGTGGCCGGCGCTGTAGGTGTTCCAGTCGGCCAGGTGGAGCGTCGGGTGGGTGATCGAGTTGAGGTACAGGACCAGGTTGTGGTTGGCGTACAGGCTGCGGGCGGGGAAGCCGCTCGGCAGCACGTAGGGCACGTTGAGCGGGTAGGTGAGCCAGATGACGTGCTTGACGCCCTGGGCCTCCGTCTCGGCCAGGATCTGCGGCACGGCATCGCCGATCGAGATGTCGTCGTAGCCGCCCATGATGACGACCGCCTCACCGAGACGGCCGCGGTTGGCCCGCAGCACGTCCATGGTCGTGTTCGGCACGTAGCCGAACCGGCCCCGGCAGCTCGGGGCCACCAGGCGCCGGCAGGACTCTGCGTCGAGGGTCAGGTCGTAGGCGGCGCGCACGACGTCCTGCGAGCGGGTCACCCCGGCCTGGTCGTACCAGACCATGCCGGCCAGCGTGGAGTCGCCGACCATCGTCACGTGGGGCAGGTTGGACGGGGGGCCGCACGCTGCGAGCGTCGCCACGACGGCCGCGGTGGAGACGAGGAGCTGCGCCGCCCGTCGTGACCTCAGGCGCATCTGGGCGATGGTAGGAGAGCTGGCCGCCGTGCGCCCGGGCGACGGCCCCCGCCGGCGCTCCGGACCGCCCGATCGGGGCTGGTCCTCACGAGACGTGGCGGAGGGCCTGCGCCAGGAAGCCGGCGAACGCCGACTTCCCGGTCGCCGTCAGGTGTACCCCGTCGATGAACCAGGACGCGTGCCCCGCGCTGACGGCCCGCCAGTCGAGGACCCGCAGCTCGGGCCAGCGGGCGCGCGCCGCGCTCAGGGCCTGGTTGGTGGCCCGGTACTCGCTCCGGCGCTCGCTCAGGTTGACCCAGGCCACCCGGCGCACGCCCTGGCTCCGCAGCTCCCGCATCACGCGGTCGATGGCGCCGGCCAGCGGGCGGTCGTTGTAGCCGAGCTCGAGGACGACGGTGGAGCCGAGCCGGCCCCGCCGGGCCTGGATGGCGGCCAGCCCGCTCGGCGGCCGGTGGGACTGACCAGGCGTGACACAGCTGTAGACGGTGCCCCGGCAGGCCACGGCGTCGAGGACGATTCCGGCCGGCGCCAGCTGCTTCGTCAGCACGTCGGCCGACCACGCGGCGACGGAATCACCGAGCAGGTACGTGCGGGCGCTGGCGTCGGCCGGGCGAGCCACGACCGGCCCGAGCGCGACCACGGCCAACGCGACGGACCACAGCAACGAGCGCACGACGGGCGCGGGAGCGGGCACGGATCCTCCAGATCGCCCCCTCCACCCGCGCCGCGACCGTACCGCGCTCGGCCGCCGAGCGGAAGCGCAGCGCCGCCTGGCCCCTCGCGCACGGCCCTCTGACCGACGAGGGGCGACTTGCCCTGGCGGCAGGGGTCGGAGTTAGGATCACCTTACGCCGGACGCCATCCGGACCGAACCCATTGGCCGGCCCCGTGCCGGGCCCCCGACCCAGGAGGCACTCCGATCGCCAGCCGCCTGTCCCGCCTGTTGTTCGTCGCTGGAGCGCTGGCGCTGCCGGTGGGCCTCGTGGCCTGCGGGAGCGATGCCGGCTCGTCGTCGACCACCGAGCGGTCGTCGGTCAGCGAAGGTACCGGAGCCGAGAGCTCTGACGAGGACGACGAGGCCGCTGAAGGCCACGAGATCGTGCCTGACAGCGAGGTCACGGCTGGGCTGGCCGAGCTGCAGACGATGGGAGCGGCCGTCGTCGCCGCCGCGAACAGCGGCAAGGCGACGACCGCTGACGTCGACGCCATGTTCGACAAGTGGGCCACCTTCGAGGGCACGATCAAGCAGAACGAGGTCGACCTCTACCTGACGATGGAGGACAGCCTGGCCGGACTGCGGGCCGCAGTCGAGAAGGACGACGGGCCCGCGGCCACGACGTCCATGAAGGCCCTCTCGGGGGCCGCCGCCGCCTACCTGGCCAAGCATCCATGACACGACTGCGGGCGCTCCTGGTCCTGGTGGCCGTGGCCGTCGGGCTCGGGCTGCTCGTGCCCGGCCGTGCCTCGGCTGCCGGCGTGACCAGGGAGGACGCCATCGCCGAGCTGCAGCGGGTCCGGGTGTCGATCGACGAGACGCTCGACCTGTTCCGCTCCGGCCACGACGCCGAGGCCCTGGCCAAGGCCCGCAGCGGCTACCTCGACCACTTCGAGGCCGTCGAGATCCCCCTGCGCGTCGTCGACCCGACCCTGACCGTGGAGGCCGAGTCGCTCTTCGCCGAGGTCCGCCAGCTCGTCCAGAGCGGCGCTCCGGCCAGCCAGGTCCGGGAGAAGGTCGTCGAGCTGCGCACCGTCATCGACGACGTGGAGCGCCGCCTCACGACGGCCGACGCCGGCGCCGCGGCCATCGTCGCGGGGCAGTCGTTCCTGATCATCTTCCGTGAGGGACTGGAGGTGGTGCTCCTCCTGTCGGTCCTGCTCGGCTACCTGGAGTCGGCCAAGGCGGGCCACTTCCGTCGCCCGGTGCTGATGGGGGTGGCGCTGGCCGCGCTGGCCACCGTCGCCACCGTCATCGCTCTGCAGACGGTGTTCGCGGCGGTGCCCGCCAGCCGCGAGCTGCTCGAGGCCATCACCGCGATCCTCGCCGTCGTCGTGCTCTTCTACGTCTCGTTCTGGCTCATCAGCCGGCTCGAGCACAAGCGCTGGATGGAGTTCCTCAAGTCGAAGGTCTGGAACGCGGTGGCGGTGGGTTCGACCGCCTCGCTCGTGCTCGTCGGGTTCACCGCTGTCTACCGCGAGGGCTTCGAGACCGCGCTCTTCTACCAGTCGCTGCTCTCCTTCGGCGACGGCCTCGGTCTGTGGGTGCTCGTCGGGCTGGTCGGTGGCCTGGTGGCGTTGGCCATCGTGTCCGTCATGATCTTCCGGCTCGGACGGCGGCTGCCCATCCGCACCTTTCTCTCCATTGCCGTGGTCATGATCATGCTCACCTCGGTCGCGTTCCTCGGCAACGCGGTGGCTGCGCTCCAGTCGGCAGCGGTGATCGACTACCACCGGCTGCCGACATGGCCCCACCTGCCGATCTTCCTGTCGCAGGCCACCGGGTACTGGCCGACCCGGGAGACGATCATCGCCCAGGCCTCGCTGCTGCTCGTCTACGTCGCCGGCGGCATCTACATGTTCGTGGTCCGGCCTCGCCGCCACCGGCAACAGCCTCCGGTGAGGCCGCCGTCGGTCGTCACCGCCGCCTGATCCCGCTTCGTGGCCGGGGTGCGCGTCGGCGTCGACGTCGGAGGGACCTTTACCAAGGCGGTCGCCGTCGACCTGACCTCCGGCGAGATCGTGGGCCGGGCCGTCGTCCCGACCACCCACGGCGACGTGCGAGGGGTAGCCGCGGGTGTGGTCCGCACGGTGGCCGACGTCGTGCGCGCGGTCGGCGCCGAGCGGGTCGACCTCGTCACGCACTCGACGACCCAGGCGGTCAACGCCCTGCTGGAGGGCGACGTCGGGACGGTCGGCGTGCTCGGCCTCGGGCGACGCCCGGAGCTCAAGCAGGCCCGCAAGCGCACCCAGCTGGAGCGGGTCGAGCTCTCCCCGGGACGCTTCTTGCGCACGCTGCCGGAGTTCCTCGACGTGTCCGACGGCCTCGACGAGGCAGCGGTGCACGACGTGCTGGCCCGGTTCCGGGCCGCCGGCGCGACCGCGGTCAGCGTGGCCGAGGCCTTCGCGCCCGACGATTCCACCTTTGAGCGCCGGGTCACCGCGATGGCCAACGAGGCAGGTCTGCCGGCGTGCGCGTCGAGCGAGCTGACCGGGCTCTACGGCCTCGAGCTGCGGGCCGTCACCGCCGCGCTGAACGCGTCGATCCTGCCCATCGCCGAGCGGACGGCCGAGGTGGTCGCCGTCGGTGTCGACGCCGCCGGCGTCGCCGCGCCGGTCATGGTCATGCGCGGCGACGGCGGGGCGACCGACCTGGACGGCTTCCGGAGGGCCCCCGCCCGCACCCTCTACTCCGGTCCCGCCGCGTCGGTCGCGGGCGCGCTGCGCTTCGCGGGCGTGGCCGAGGGGGTGGTCGTCGAGGTGGGCGGGACGTCGACCAACGTCGCCGCCATCACGCGCGGGCGGCCCCTGCTGTCCTACGTCCAGGTGGCCAGCCACTCGACCGCGTTGCGGGCGGTCGACGTGCGGGTGATCGGGGTGGCCGGCGGCTCGATGCTCCGGGCGCGGAAGGGGCGGGTCTACGGCGTCGGTCCCCGCAGCGCACACATCGCCGGGCTGCCGTACGCCGGCTTCAGCCCGGTGGAGGCGTTGGACGGCGCCCGCGTCGAGCTGATCGCGCCCCGCGCCGGCGATCCGGCCGACCACCTCGTCGTCGTCCGAGCCGACGGGCAGCAGCTGGCCCTGACCAACACCTGCGCGGCCAACGCGCTCGCGATCACCCACCCCAGCGACTACGCGCACGCCGACGGCACGGCCGCGGCTCGCGCGTTCGCCCTGGCCGGCGCCGCACTGCGGTTGCCAGGCGACGAGGTGGCCCGCCGGATGCTCGAGGCGTCGGGCCTCGCCGTGGCCGAGCTCGTCGACCGCGTGATGGGGGACCACGACCTGGAGCGCCCGACGATCGTCGCGGTCGGCGGCGGGGCCGGTGGGCTGGGCCGGCACGTGGCGACGCTGCTCGGCCTGGAGTGCGTCGTCCCGCCGGAGGCCGAGGTGATCTCGTCGGTGGGCGACGCGCTGTCGCTGCTGCGAGCCGAGCGGGAACGGACGGTCTCCACCATCGACCCCGGCGACCTGCGCCAGCTGGCACGCGAGGTCGAGGCCGAGCTGCAGGCAGCCGGAGCGTCGCCGGGCTCGATCGAGGTCAGGGTGGAGCAGGAGCCGGAGAAGGGCACCATCCGCGCCGTCGCCACCGGCGCGGTCGGACTGCGCACCGGCGCTCGACCCGGGCGGGAGGCCGAGGACGAGGCCGGCGTGACCCGCGCCGCGGCCGAGGCCGGCTACGGCTCAGCCGAGCGGGCCGGCGAGCTCTGGCTGGCCCGGCGGGATCCGGGCACGCACCAGCGGGTGCTCGTGCTCGACCGCTTCGGCGACCCGGTGGCCGAGGTGGAGGGCGAGGTCATCACCGATCCCGGCGACCTCGACGCCGCCGCCCGCCGCCAGACCCGTCACCGCGGCCCGGTCACCCTCCACCCCACGATCTGGGTGATCGACGGGGCCCACCTGATCGAGCTGACCTCGGCCGACGCCGCGGTGACCGCGCGGGGCTACGCCGCGACCGCGGCGGCCATGGTCGTCGGCCGAAGCGTCTGACTGGAGCCCCTGCATGGCCCTCTACGTCTCTCCCGCCCGCCGCCGGCGGCGCACCCTCGTCGTCGGAGCTATCGCACTGGTCGTCGGCCTGCTCCTCGGCTGGCTGGTCGGCCGGACCACCGGCTCGTCCGCCGACGACGAGGTCAAGGCCCGTCAGGACGACGTCGAGCGGCTCGTCGCCCGCCTCGACGGGCTCGACCTGGAGTACCAGCAGACGGGAGCCGGCGGGGCCAGCGGCTCCGACGCGCGACAGGGCTCGATCGACGCCGCCTCGGCCATCGCCGCCGACACGGACGCGCTGCTGGCCCGCATGCCGTGGGTCGCCCAGACCGAGCGGGCCGCCACGGTGCAGTCGGTCGACGACGTCCGCCGAGCGGTCGAGGCGGGCGCGCCGCCGGACCAGGTCAGCGCGGCCGTGGTCCGAGCCGACCAGGCCGTGCGCGCCACCGCCGGGCTCGGACCGCCCGCCACCTGACCCGCGCCCGGGCCGCTTTGGCCACTGCGGGTCCCGTTCGCCGGTCCGCCCGCCGAGATGTCAGCTGACCAGCTCGGAAGCGGTCATCCGAGATCGGGCCGGGCGCGACGTCGCCTGCCTGCTTCCCAACGGGGCACCCGTCGGGGGCGGCTTCTTCTTCGCGCTGCCGGGTGTCCGCGGTGCCGACGACTGGTACGGCGCGCCCTGCTGGCCTGAGCGCGGCCCGGTTCAGGCAGTCACTGCCTTGACGATCTCCTCGAAGGCGGCGTCGGCGTAGTCGCGCACCTCGTCGTCCGTCCGGTCCTGGATCGGATGGGGGACGAAGACCCGAGCGCTGGGGAAGCCGAGCGCGGTCGCCTGCGCCTCGGCGGCCACGACAAACTCGGCCGACGCCACGAAGACCCCGGGCAGGCCCCGCGCCTCCAGATCGCTGATGTCGTGCACACTGCACGACGTGCAGCTGCCTCAATCGGCGAGGGCCTCGATCACCACCTCGCACTGCGTGGCGATCTCGTGGCGCAGGTCGACCGGAGCCGGCTTGGCGAAGGTCGGCTTCCGGTAGCGCCGGACGGTCACCCCGGCCTCGGTGAGGCGCTCCTCCAGCCGGTCGAGGAACACGTCGCCTCGCGGCTTGGAGATGTCGAGGAGGCCGACGACACGGCCGGCCAGTCCGTCGGGCCGGGGGAGCAGGCGGCGCTGCGCGACCAGCGCCTCGTTGCCGGGGTCGAGGATCACCCTGCTCATCAACTGCCTCCCTCCGTGGGCTGTCCCGCGGGCCTCACGTTCCCACGGTCCGGGTGACCGGCTGGCTGCCGACCTCCCCGTTGACCCACCCCCCGATGATGGCAGAGAACAGGCCGGCCCGCCCTCCCGCGTGGACGAGCAGGAGGCCGCCGTCGCGGAACTTGGGCAGGGTCGCATCCGAGAAGGCGGCTGGCACGCCTTCGGCCATTCCGCCGGCGTCGTGCACGAGCTCGGTGCCGGGCCGGGCCGTGCGCTCGTTGACCTCCCGCACGACCCGGTCGCGGTCCCAGCCGCCGTCGGCGAACACACGGGCGTGCTCCGGTCCGACGACGAGCACGGCGTCAAACCCGTAGACGAGCTTGGGGTGGTGCACGGCCCGAGCGCACTCGGCGAAGGTGGTGGCCAGCGCCTCGGGGTCGCGGGCCTTCTGGTCGACGATGCACCGCGGTCCCTCGCCCGCAAAGACGGTGACCGCGTCCTGACCCGCCGGCACACCGCGCGAGACGGACAGTGGGGTCCACGGCGAGTCCACCTCGTCCTCGGCGAAGCAGAAGCTCAGCTTGCCCGGGTTCCCGTGCGTGGCCCGGTCGACGCCGCCCGGCCGGCCGCCCCCGACGTTGCGGATGACGAGCTGCAGCGCGCGACCGATGGTCAGGCTGGCCCGGTTGCCCTGGCCGAGCACATTGCCACTGCTGTTCATGCCGATGGCGACCGTGCCCGGACCGTTGGCGATGATGACCGGGCCGACCGGCATTGTGGTGGCCAGCACCCCGTGCATGTTGAACTCGTCGTTGCACACCGCCTCGACCGCCGCCAGCACCCACGGCAGGTACTCGGGCCGGCACCCGGCCATCACCGCGTTGATGGCCACCTTCTCGACCGTCAGCTCGATCAGGTCGGGCGGGACCACAGCCACCACCTCGTCCGGCGGGCGACTGCTGCCCGACAGCATCCGGAGGACGCGGCCCTCCGTCGGCGGGACGACCGGCAGGCCGTCGGTCCAGCCCCGGTCGTAGAGCGCCTCGATCTCGTCCTCGAGCTCGGCCAGCTCGATCCGGCGGGCGCGCAGGACGGACCCACCGAAGCGGACGGACAGCTCGTCGGTCAGGTTGGGATCGACGGACAACGAGCCGCAGCCGGGCCGCATGGCCGGCAGCTCGGGGCCCAGCCCGGTCCGGCCGGTCAGCTCCTCCCACGCGGCGCGGTTCCACCCCACCGTCCTTTCGCGTTCCTCGCCGTCGCTGACCCGGATGAGCGTGGGCACGGTCTCGATGTCGTGGTGCCAGGAGACGGCCAGGTCGGTGTCGTCGTGGGGTGCGAGCTCGGCGAAGGGCGAGAGATCGTCCTGCACGTAGACCGTGAGTGGCTCGGGGCCGCCCGCCAGCTCGACGAGCACCGGGAGGACGGTGAGGCAGGTCGCGCAGTCCCGCTTGACGACCGCGACGAGGCCGTCCGGGAGGGTCGGTCGATCGCTCACGCGGTGAGGAACTCCACGACGCGGCGGTTGACCTCGGCGGGCTGCTCGAGGTGGAGGAAGTGGCCGCCACCGTCGACGATCTCGACCGTGACGGTGTCGGGCACCATCGAACGCGCGGCCTCGGCGACCTCGACGCCGATGCAGCCGTCACCGGCGCCGTGGAGGTAGAGCAGCGGTTGGGGCGGGACCTCCTGCGTGGCCTGCTGGACCGCGTCGAGCGCCGGGTCCTTCTTGCCGTCGCCCAGGCGGGCCCGGTAGTAGCCGACCGCCGCGGCCAGGTGGTCCGGATCACGCAACGACGGCTTCAACAGGGCCAGCTCCTCGGTGGCATCGAAGCCGGGCGACCAGTCGCTCCAGAGCATGTCGACGAACGCGAGATCGTTGGCGCCGACGAGCAGGTCGGCCAGAGGATGCTGGAAGAAGAACATGTACCACGACCGCTTGACCTGGGCGAGGTTCGTCACGAACGCGTGGGCCAGCGCGCCGCCGGGCGGGACGGCCATGGCGACGACCCGACGCCAGCGCTCGGGCGCGTGCCCGGCCGCGCCGTAGACGGTCGAGGCCCCCCAGTCGTGGCCGACGAGCACAGCGCGCCCGTCACCACCGAGCGCGTCGTGGAGCGCGATGGCGTCCATGCTCAACGCGCCCGATTGGAGGATGCCGTCTCGGGGTACTTCCGAGGGCGCATACCCTCGTTGGAAGGGAGCGACCGCTCGGAAACCGGCATCGGCCAGGAGCGGAAGGAGGTGCCGCCAGGTGTGGGCCGAGTCGGGGAAGCCGTGGAAGCACAGGGCGAGGGGACCGTTTCCGCACGCGAGGTAGCGGAGTTCGACGCCGTGGGCCGTGGCGGCGCCGATCTCGAAGGGCGCGGGCACGGGCGAACCCTACCGACGGTGGGCTGACCATGAGATATGCGTCACGACCAGCGGCATCGTCCGTCCATGCAGAGGTAGCGTGACGTTCAACAGGGGGTCAACCGAGTTGGTCGACATCAAGTTCCATGGAGTCCGCGGATCGACGCCCTGTTCGGGCGAGGCGACGATGCGCTACGGCGGCAACACCTCGTGTGTTTCCATGCACTCCGGTGACCAGCCGCCGATCGTGTTCGACCTCGGCACCGGGCTGCGCTACTTCGGCGCCAGCTGGCCGGGCGACCGTCGCTTCGAGGGGACGGCACTCCTCACCCACCTCCACTGGGATCACGTGCAGGGCCTGCCCTTCTTCGTCCCGCTGCTGCGCGATGGTGCGCACCTCGACGTCTACGCCCCCACCCAGGAGGACGGCCGGAGCGTGCACGAGGCCTTCGACACGTTCCTCCGCCCGCCCTACTTCCCCGTGACGCTGGAGCACCTCGTCGGCACGGTCAGATTCCAGGACGTGGAGGACGACGAGTTCGAGGTCGGCCGAGCCCAGGTGGTGTCCCGGTTGATCCCGCATTGCGGGCCCACCGTCGGCTACCGGGTCACGTGGGACGGGGTCACGGTCGCGTACCTGTCGGACCACCAGCAGCCGCCGGACGGGTCGCATCGCATCGGCCTCGGCGCCCGGGAGCTGTGCGAAGGTGCCGACCTCGTGATCCACGACGCGCAGTACACGCCGAGCGAGTTCGCCCGGAAGAGCACGTGGGGCCACTGCACGGTCGAGTTCGCGGTGCGCGTCGCGCACGAGTCCGGTGCCAAGCGGCTCGCCCTCTTCCACCACGACCCCCTGCGCGACGACGAGGCGCTCGACGAGCTGGCCCGGGAGACGAAGGAGCTGGCCTCGTGCCTCGACCTCGAGGTGATGGTGGCCGCAGAGGGCTCGACCGTCTCGCTCTGAATGTCATGAAGTGAGGCCTCCCCGGCGAGACCATGTGGGTTCTCGCTGGAACCAGCTCAACCGAGGAGGCCCCTTCACATCATGTTGCACGTTGGGATAGATCTGTCACGACGTCGCCTGATGTTCGTGTGCTCGAGCCCGAGGGCGCCACGGTGGCCGAGCTCGGTGTAGCGCCCACCGGTGTCGAGCTGCGCCGGCGGGCGGAGCTCGAGTTCTCCGAACCGTGGGCGTCGGACATGGCCGCCTGTCTCGAGCTCTGTTCTGGTCGCGAAATATCCGCCAGGGGCGGCAAAATCCCGACCAGAACGCTTTGGCTGGGCCTACTCGCTGTCGCTCGGCAACGCGTCGGGCGAGGTTGCGGTGCGCCGGCTGCGCCGGCCGAGCCGGCGCACGGGAGGGCTAGGCCTGGTTCTCGCCGCCGAAGATCTCGCTGACGCTGGTGTCGTCGAACACCGCGGCCAGTGCGTCGGCGATGATCGGCGCCACCGACAGGACCTCGATCTTGTCGAGCTGCTTCTCGGGTGGGAGGGGCAGGGTGTTGGTCATGACCACGCGGCTGATGGGGGCGTTCTTCAGCCGGTCGATGGCCGGCCCGGACAGCACGCCGTGGGTCGCCATCGCCCACACCTCGGTCGCGCCCCGCTCGAGGAGGATCTCGGCCGCCGAGGCGATGGTCGACGCGGTGTCGATCATGTCGTCGGTGATCACGCAGTGCCGGCCGGCCACCTCGCCGATGACCTCCTTGGCCACAGCGACGTTGGCCATGCCCTTGGGCCGGCGCTTGTTGATGAAGGCCAAGTCGGCGTTGAGGTCACCGAGGTGCTGTGCGAAGCGCTCGGCCACCTTCACCCGGCCCGCGTCGGGGGCGATGATGACGACCCCGGGCTCGCAGTGCTCCCGGATGTAGCCCTCGAGCACCGGGATGGCGGTGAGGTGGTCGACCGGGCCGTCGAAGAACCCCTGGATCTGCCCGGAGTGGAGGTCGACGCTGACCATCCGCTTCGCGCCCGCGGCCTTGAAGAGGTCGGCCACGAGTCGGGCTGTGATCGGCTCCCGACCCTCAGCCTTGCGGTCCTGCCGGCCGTAGCCGTAGAAGGGGCAGACGGCGGTGATGCGCTTGGCCGACGCGCGGTACGCGGCGTCGATCATGATCAGCTGCTCCATGATCGAGTCGTTGATGGAGCGCCCGTCGCAGCCGTAGTGGGTCTGCATGATGAAGACGTCGGTGCCGCGGACGCTCTCCGCGAAGCGGGGCCGCACCTCACCGTTGGCGAACTCCACCAGGTTGGCGTCGCCGAGCTCGACGCCCAGGTGCTCGGCGATCTCTTCGGCCAGGGCGAGGTGGGTCCGGCCCGAGTAGAGGGCCATCCGCTTCGTGGTGACGCGTTCCATCTACTCCTGGGCCTCCGCTCGCCGACCGGTGCCAGTGTAGAAGGCGCCGGTGACGGTGTCTGACCGGAGGACGGTGCCCGGCTCCAGCACCGCGTAGGGACCCACGTGCGACCGGGCGCCGACGCTGCTCTCCCGGACGACTGCGTGCTCGACGACGGCGCCGTCGCCGATGCGGCTGTCGACGACGCGGCTGTCGGGGCCGATCTCGCAGCCGTCGCCCACGACCGTGGCGCCCTGGAGCATCGTGCCGGGGTACAGGGTCACGTCCCGCCCGAGCCGGACCGTGGCGTCGATGAAGGTCTGGCGGGGATCGAGCATGGTCACACCCTCGAGCAACCAGGCTCGGTTGATGCGGCGGCGCAGCTCCCGCTCGGCCAGCGCCAGCTGCCAGCGGTCGTTCACGCCCTGCACCTCCTCGGCGTCCTCGATGGTGAAGGCGTCGACCCCGTGGCCGGTGTCGTGGAGGACGGCGATGACGTCGGTCAGGTAGTACTCGCCCTGCGTGTTGTCGGGCGAGACCCTGCGGAGCGCAGGGCCGAGCAGATCGCGCCGGAAGCAGTAGATGGAGGTGTTGACCTCCTGGATGGCGCGCTCCTCCGGGGTGGCGTCAGCCTCCTCGACCACCCGGGCGACGAGCCCGTGCTTGTTGCGGACCAGCCGGCCGTAGCCGGTCGGCTGGCCCATGTGCGCGGCGAGGATCGTGGCCCCGTGCCCGCCGGCCTCGTGGAACGCGACCAGGCTGGCGAGCGTCTCGGGCCGCAGCAGCGGCGTGTCCCCTGGGACGATGAGCACGGTCGAGTGGTCGTCCAGGTCGTCGTCGGCGAACGCGGTCATGCCGACCATCACCGCATCGCCCGTGCCCCGCTGGACCCGCTGCTCCATGAACGCGACGTGCAGGCTCGGCGGGCAGTCGGCCTGGACCCGTTGGGTGACGCGCTGCGCGCCGTGACCGACCACGACGACGGTGCGCTCGATCTCCAGGCCCTCGAGGGCGTGCAGGACGTGCAGCACCATCGGGCGACCGCAGATGACGTGGAGGGGCTTCGGACGTTCGGACCGCATGCGCGTGCCCTGGCCCGCCGCCAAGACGATCGCAGAGATGCTCACGTCAACGTTCTAGCGCCGTCCACCGCCGGAGGGGCGGTTGAGGCCACTGTGCAGGGCAAGCGCACCCGATCGCGCCGTCCTCGATCACGGCGCTGACGGACGCCGCCGCTCACTGCGGTGCCGTTCCCTCCCGCACGGGTCATGACGGAGGTCGCCGGTCACCGCGGTGGCGGTTCGCCGCCTCGCCGGCCGATGCGGCTGCGCAGGGCGCGCTGGACGATGGTGCGGCGCTGGTCGCTCGCCGGATCGGTCGTGAGCGGGCCCTGGGCGACCGGCGTGACGCGGGTCTGCACGTCGAGGAGGTACCGGACGATCGCGTTCCAGGGCACGACGGCACCGGCGCCGACCGGGTCGCTTCCCCGCAGCGGGCCGCCGGTGGCCTCGACGACACTGCGAGCGACGGCGAGGCTGTTGGCGTCTTGCAGCACGACGTGCACGGCATCACCCTCGACGCGGACCTCCATCGCCCGGGCGGCGGCCTCCTCCGGAACGACATCGGCCGTGCCCTCGATGCCCACCTCGTCGAGCGCGGCCGCGAGGGCATCGGCGTCGACCCCTACGGCGAGGAGGGCCTTCGCGGCGGCGGTGTCGTCGGACCGGGCCAGGGCCTCGAGCAGGTGCTGCGTGCCGACGGCGCCACCGCCGGCCAGGTCCTCCGCCGCAGCCAGCACCTGACCTGCACCTGGTGTGCGCTCATGGGTCTCGGCCATCGACCGCTCGTCAGGCGGCCGGCCCTGCTCTGCCGCCACCGCGGCGCGAACCCGGTCGAGCGACCCTGCCCGCTTGACGAGGATCTGCGCGGCGACCCCCTGCCCCTCCTTCACGAGGCCGAGGAGGATGTGCTCCGTGCCGATGTAGCTCTGCTTCATCTGGAGGGCTTCGCGCAGCGAGAGCTCGAGCACCTTCTTGGCCCGCGGCGTGAAGGGGATGTGGCCGACCGGGCTCTCGTTGCCCCGGCCGATGATGGCCTCGACGTCACTGCGCACGCCGCTCAGCCCGACGCCGAGGAAGCGCAGCGACCGCCCGGCCGTGCTGTCCGGCTCACAGAGCAGGCCGAGGAGGACGTGCTCGGTGCCGATGTACGCATGGTTCAGCCGGCGGGCCTCCTCCTGCGCGAAGACGACCGTGGATCGGGCCGAGGAGGAGAATCGTTCGAACATGATGAGAGGGTCGCGCCCCTGTCAATGCACTATCAGTGATAGGGTCAGCGCGTGACGTCGTGGGAGGACCGGCTGAGCCGGTGGAAGGCCGAGGTCGAGCTGTTCGCCCAGCTCGACGACCTGCCCTGGGTGCCCCTGGCCGTCGCCGAGGCCGAGACCGGCGCCTCCCGGTCGGCCCTCCGCTCCTGGTACCGCAGCGGCCAGCTGCCGTCGCGCCTGGTCGACGGGCCCAACGGGCCCGAGCGCCTGGTCCCCCTCGATGCGGTGGTCGAGCGGGCCGCCCGCTCGCCCCGCATCCAGCGCCGGGCCGAGCGGGGGATCAGCCTCGAGGCGCAGGTGGCCCTGCTGTCCCACCGCCTCGATCAGCTCGAGCACCGCGTCGCGGCGCTGCAACCACGGTCGCACGACCACTGGGAGCCGTCAGGCGCCGGCCCGCACGGTCTGACCAGCTGAACCGACCCGCCGATGACCGGGGCGACCGGGCGTGGGTAGGCTCCGGGCATGGGCGACGTGGCTGTCGGCGGGCTGATGGTGGCCGGTCTGGTACTCGTGGGGTTCGGGATGCTCGTGTGGTCGGCATGGCGCCGCGTGCGGCGGCGGAACGAGGTCAGCCCGGCCAGCCCGACCCGCCCGCCGCTGCGCTGGCTGGGGTCGCCGGAGCGGGCCGCCCGCCTCCACCGCCGTCTCCGCGACGCGGTCATCGTCCTGCGCCACGCCGTTCCCGTGCGCCGCGGTCGGCGGGCCAAGGACCAGTCGCCGCTCGACGCGCTGGCGACGGAGATCGAGCGCCACGCCGTGGCCCTCGACTGCGATCTCAGGGTGGTGCCCCACCTGCGGGGACCGGCTCGAACCACCGAGTGGGCGAAGCTCACCGGCCACATCGAGCAGCTGGAGCGCAGCGCCCACCGGCTGGCCGCGCAGGCTCGGGCGGGGTCTCCCAACGCGCTGGAGTCGATGGACGCCGCCCTCCGTCGCATCAGCGACTACCTCGACGCCCGTGACGAGGCGTGGGCCGATCTCGCCCGCATCGAGCGCGACGCGGGCTTGAGCGCGACGGCTTGATCGGGCCGGCTGCCCGTTGACGGCCGGCTGGCAGGAGGTCGGTGACGGCTGCTTCCGGCGGCGGTACCGGGCCTTCGACCTGAACATCGGCGTGGTGCGGGGCGGCGACGGACTGCTCGTCCTCGACACCCGGGCCGACCTGCGCCAGGCCGAGGAGCTCCTCGACGACCTCGCCGCGTTCGGTCAGCCCGTGCGCTGGGTCGTGAACAGCCATTGGCACTTCGACCACCTCTTCGGCAACCAACGCTTCCGCGAGGCTGCACACGGATCGGGCCGTCCGACCGACGCGGAGGTTGCGGCCGAGCTCGAGCTGTGGGGCCACGAGGCGCTCCCGCCGACGCTGGCGCGGTTCGAGGCGAACGGCCTTCGGGCCGACCTCCGCGCCGCGTACGGCGACGACGCCGGCGACGAGTACGACCGCGTGGTCCTCACCCCACCCGACCACCTGGTGGCGGAGCGCCACGTCCTCGACCTCGGGGACCGCGGCGTCGAGCTGGCCCACCTCGGACGCGGTCACACCGACAACGACCTGGTGGTCTCCGTCCCCGGTACCGGTGTGGTGTACGCCGGGGACCTGCTGGAGGAGTCTGCCGCTCCGGCCTTCGGCGACGACTGCTTCCCGCTCGAGTGGCCGGGCACCGCCGACGCGCTCGTGGCCTGCGCCGCGACGACCTTCGTCCCCGGCCATGGGGATGTGATGGGTCTGGTCGCCGCGGCCGATCAGGCGAGCGCCATCGCGGCGGTGGCCGATCTGATCCGGGCGCTCCACGCGGCGGGCGTCCCGGCCGCCGATGCACTGGCCGAGGGCGGCGATCGGTGGCCGTTCCCGCCGGGCGCGCTCCGAGACGCCGTCGCGAGGGCCTACGCCGCCCTGGGCTGACGGCCCCCATCACCCCGCGAGGCTGAGCCCACGGTCAATCCGAGGCGCCGGTGAGGCGGAGGTGGCGTAGGCGCCAGGAGGCGAGGGCGAGGGTGACGAGCGTGATGATGGCCAACCGCACCACACCCGCCCAGCCGTCCGGCACGCCCTTGCGCTCGAGGTCCTCGGCGCCGGGGGCCAGACCGGCGAACACCGCCCGTCCCTCCCACATCGGCGACAGCTGCGCGATGCCCGACAGGGCGGCGCCGAGCAGCCGCTCGATCAGGAACACGATCGCCAGCGACCAGACTGCGGCCCGCCGTGCCACGCAGCCGACCAGCACGAACAATCCGAGGTAGGCGGCGGAGGCCGCGGCCGTGGCGACGACCATCGCCCCTGCCGACTGGGGGCTCCCGGCGACGACCGCCGACAGCGCGACCGCGGGCACGAGGGTCACGAGGGCGACCAGCCACCCGCCGAGCCACCGCCCGGCCACGATGGTGCGGACCGGTGCCGGGGACAGCCACGTGAAGTGGAACGTGCCGGCCCTGATCTCGGCTCCGAGGACAGCGTCCCCGATGACCAGGCAGGCGATGGGGATCAGGAGGGCGAAGAGCCCGTACGCCGCGATCTGGGCGAAGGCCTGCTCCGGTGGGTCTTCGGAGACCCGGGCGAGCAGGCCGAACAGCACCGCGCCCACGCACGGCAGCGCCAGGAGCCACCAGCGCCGCAGTGGGAGGCAGGCCCGCAAGGTGTAGCCGAGCACGGCCGTGGCCACCGTCATCGGACCAGCTCCCGGAACATGCTCTCGTGCGAGTCGTCGAGCGGACGGACCTCCTCCAGCCGGGCAGCGACCGAGCGGGCCAGGCGGGGGATCGCGACCGCGACGTCTCGCGCCCGGGTCGAGGACACGACCAGGTTGTCGCCGTCGATGCTGACGCTGCTGACCGCGTCGAGCTCCAACAGCGCCGCCGCGAGTGGCCGGGTGGCGGTGGTGCGGACGAGGACGCGGCGGGGCCGATCGGCCATGGCGTCGCGGATGGCATGGTGGTCGCCCGCCGCGGCCAGCCGCCCCCGGAGCAGGACGATCTGGCGCTCGGCCAGCCGCTCCACCTCGTGCAGCACGTGCGAGCTGACGATGACGGTGCGACCCTCGTTGCCCAGCCGCCGGAACAAGGCGATGAGGTGGGCGCGCTGCACCGGGTCGGCCCCGTTCAGGGGCTCGTCGAGGACGAGGATGCTGGGCGCGGTGACGAGCGCGGCGGCGATCTTCGTCCGCTGGCGCATGCCCTTGCTGAAGCCGCGGACCCGTCGATCGGCCACGTCCAGCAGCCCGACGGTGGCCAGCGCGCCATCGACGGCGGCGGGGTCGTCCACACCGTGCAGCCGGGCGACGTAGCGGACGAGCTGCCGAGCCGTCAGCACGCCGGGCACCGCCTCGTCCTCGGGCACCAGCGCCAGCGCTCGGTGCACCCCGCGGTCGGTCCTCGGGTTGCGTCCGTCGACCCACACGGCACCGGAGTTCGGGCCGAGGAGGCCCGTGATGGCCCGCATCAGGGTCGTCTTGCCTGCGCCATTGGGACCGAGGAGGCCGGTGACGCCGGGCCCGAACGAGCAGCTCAGCTCGGACAGTGCCACCTTGGGGCCGAACCACACCGAGAGCTCGGTGACCTCGACGGTGGGGTCGTCGACGAAGGCGGGATCGTCCGCGGGCGCGAGGGCGGTGTCGCTCACGCGTCGGGCTCCCGGTAGCGCAGGAAGAGGAGCCCCATCGCGGCCAGCACCACGACGAGGTAGATCAAGGCAGCCAGCAGGCCGCCGCTGGTGACACCGCCCAGCGGGCTCGTGTCCTCGATGTGGCCGGTGAAGACGATGTCGCGGAGGTAGAGGGGGAGGGCCAGCAGGTTCACGAGCGCGATGGGCCCCCGCCCGTCGGCGTCACTGCCGAGCACCGCGCCCGAGAGCACCGACGGGACCAGGGCGAGGGCGAGGAGCGCGACGCCGCCGACGATGCGGCGGGTGGTCAGGGAGGCCACGGCCACCCCGATCGCGGCGTAGTAGACGGCGAGGAGGACGATGGCCACCGGCACCTTCCACAGCACGTCCGCGTTGTCGCGCAGATAGTCGAGGGCGGCGTCGCTCACCAGCATCTGGCCGACGAACAGCACGACCTGGGGCAGGAAGCTGAAGCCGAACACGATGGTCGCGATGGCGCCCACCTTGGCCAGCACGTAGTCGCGGCCGATGAGGGGCCGGGCGAAGATCAAGGGCAGCACGCGGTGGCGGCGGTCCGGACAGACGACGTCCGGCGCGGTGACGGCGACGAACAGCAGCAGCGCGCTCGAGACGCCGACGTACTCCCGGTAGGTGATGAACTTGAAGCCCTCGGCCGGCGTGTTGCGGGTGACGTAGCCGACCCCGACGTTGACGATGGCCGGCACGGTGACGATGGCCAGCAGCGTCCACGGCAGCACCTTCTGCCGCCACGACCGGCGGATGCCGAGGGCACGACGGATCGAGGTGCGGTAGAGCGCGAAGGTGGCAGTGCGCTCGCTGCCCAGCGAGCCTTCGTAGGGCCGGTAGCCGCGGTCGTAGACCGCGCCGAGCGACCGCGACGACGAGCTCACCGTTCACCGGCCGTGCGGAGAAAGACCTCGTCGAGGGAGGCGTGACGGGTGGAGAGTGCGTGCAGCGGCAGTCCGAGCTGCGCGACGGCGTCGCGGACCGTGTCGAGCACCTCGTCGCCCGAGTGCCCGTTGCCGCTGATCTCGAGGCTGGCGTCGTCGAGGATCGTGGCCGCCAGTCCGCGGCGGGCCAGCTCGTCGACGAGACCATCGCTCGAGCGGCCGACGTCGACCCGCACGGTCCCCGCCCGCTCCAGGAGCTGCGTGGTCGGCCCAGCGAGGACGAGCCGTCCGGCGTCGATCATGACGACGTGGTCGCACACCGCTTGGACGTCGTCGAGCAGGTGGGTGGCGAGGACGACCGAGATGCCGAACGTGGAGAGGCGGCCGACAAGGGCCAACATCTCCTCCCGCCCGATCGGGTCCAGGCCCGCCGTCGGCTCGTCGAGCAGCACCAGCTCGGGATCGGCCACGAGTGCCTGGGCCAGCTTCGTGCGCTGGCGCATGCCGGTCGAGAACCCCTCTACCGGCCGGAAGCGGGCCTCGTCCAGACCGACGAGGTCGAGCACGTCGGACGCGCGCTGGCGCGCCGCGCGCATGGGCAGGCCGCTCAGCTCGCCGAAGCTGGACACCAGGTCGGCCGCGGTCTGATCCGGTGCGAGGCAGTCGTGCTCGGGCATGAAGCCGAGCCGGCTGCGCACGCCGATGGGGTCCTCGGCGACCGGTTGCCCGCACACCTCGACCCGTCCGCCGGTCGGGCGGATCAGCCCGAGGAGCAGGCGGAACAGCGTCGTCTTGCCGGCGCCGTTGGCCCCGACCAGGCCGACCGACCCGCGGGGGACGGTGACCGTCAGCTCCTGCAGCGCGACGGCGCCGCCGGGGAAGACCTTGCTCAGCGCGTCGGTCCGGAAGGCAGGAGAGCTGGGATCCATCCGCCGCCAGTGTTGCTCGCGGGCTGCCGCCTCACCAGGCACGAGCCCGGGTGGCGGCCCGGCGGCTCAGCCGGCGGTGGACCAGCGCTCGCGGCCGAGACCGTTCGGGCCCATGCGCACGACGGTCGCCCGCCGCGGCGTGACCCGGCCCCAGACGACCCGCTCGTTGTACGGATCGCCGAAGAACGCGGCCTTGTCGTAGGGCATCGGCGCCTTCTCCCAGAGCCGCCGCCGGGTCTCCGGGTCGCCGAGGAGCTCGACGTCGCCCCACACGTACAC
>JBKPRL010000039.1:0-11492 GCA_046734535.1 bacterium
GACCCCACGCATCCGGCAACCGCCCGACTGCCCGTGCGCTGGACGGTGACGGACGAGTGGTACGCGTTCACGCGCAACCCGCGGGACCGCGTCCACGTCTTGGCGACGGTTGACGAGAGAACGTACGCAGGCGGCGTGATGGGATCCGATCATCCCATCGAGTGGTCCCGGGAGCCGACAGGCGTCTCCGGTCGCATGTGGTACACGGCGATGGGGCACCCCGACAACCTCTGGGCCGACCCGATCTTCACCGCGCACGTCGTCGCCGGCGTGGCTTGGACGGCCGGCGTGTCGCTGCCGGGGTGACGTCCTTGACTTGACTACTTTCGAACTGAACTATCAACGAAACCAGCCAACGAGCGTGGTCCTTGGTCTCGCCGCGCGAACGCGAGGTATTACTGCTCTCGGCATCTGCTTTCTCGGAGCCCGCGGATCGCTGACGTCCTCCGTCGTCGGAGCGACCGAGCGACCACCGCATACTTGCTGATGGCCACAAGTGCGTGCATACCATCACGCCAACCGATCTTCTTGCCCTCTGAGTACGAGCGGCCGCTGTACGAGATGCCTACCTCATAGATGCGGCAGCCGAGCGCAGCGACCTTTGCGGTCAGCTCCGGCTCCACACCAAATCGATCCTCTTCGATGGTGATCTGTTGCAGCACCTCCCGTCGAAAGACCTTGTAGCAGGTTTCCATGTCCGTAAGGTTCAGGTTTGTGGTCATGTTCGACAAGGTTGTGAGGATGCGATTGCCCACGCTGTGCCAGAAGTACAGCACCCGCCGCGCCTCACCTGTCATGAACCGTGATCCGAAGACAACGTCCGCCTTGTCCTCTAACAGCGGCTGCAACAGCGACTCCAGTTCGACCGGGTCATATTCCAGGTCTGCATCCTGTACCGCAACATACGGAGCCCGAGCCATTTCGAACCCAACCCTCAACGCGGCGCCCTTCCCACGGTTTCGCGCCACTGTTACGGCCCGGAGACGTGGGTCTGACATCGAGGCCAGCCGCTGACTGCTGCCGTCCGTCGACCCGTCATCGATGACAATGAGCTCGGCGACGAACGGCAGTTCGAGAACTCTCTTGACGGAGGTCTCGATGGTCGCTTCCTCGTTGTAACACGGCATGACTACCGAAAGGCACGGATGAACCAGCGGGTGTTCGCGACCCATGGACAGGACCTCTCAGACTGACAGCGGGCATCGAGCTCTCGGACGGCTCGGCCGCCACCGGCCGTGGAGCGTAGCGCTGCATCCGCCGAGCGCCGAGCAGCGATCGTGACTGCTACGGTCAGGCGGGGCAGATCGGAACGCGGGGTTGCGCGAGCGATGAAGGGTCTGATGCTCGCAGGCGGCAACGGTCGGCGACTTCGGCCGATCACGCACACCAGCGCCAAGCAACTGGTACCGGTCGCGAACAGGCCGATCCTCTTCTATGGGTTGGACTCGCTCGTGGCGGCGGGCGTCCGTGAGATCGGTGTCATCGTCGGAGACACAGCCGACGAGGTGATGGAGGCGGTCGGAGACGGCAGCCGCTTCGGGGCCGACGTGACCTACCTTCGCCAGGACGCACCGAGAGGTCTCGGGCACTGCGTGCTCATCGCTCGCGACTTCCTCGGCGAGGACGACTTCGTCATGTACCTAGGCGACAACCTGCTGGAGCAGGACCTGCGGCCCCTCGTCGACCAGTTCGCGTCGGCGAGCGGGAAGCCGACGGCCGCGGCCGCACATCTGCTCCTGAAACCGGTCGCCGATCCACACCGCTTCGGCATCGCCGAGCTTGATGACGCAGGCAACGTCGTTCGCCTGACCGAGAAGCCAGCCGATCCACCCACGAACCTGGCGCTGGTCGGCGTCTATCTCTTCGATCACCGCATCCACGATGCAGTGCGCGCCATCACGCCATCGGCGCGGGGCGAGCTGGAGATCACCGATGCGATCCAATGGCTGATCGACCACGGTCACCGAGTGCAGGGGGAGGAGCTGGTCGGTTGGTGGATCGACACCGGCAAGCTGACTCCTCTCCTCGAGGCCAACCGACTGCTGTTGGAGAACGTGGAGCCAGCCCTCGAGGGAGATGTTGACGCCGAGAGCAGTGTCGACGGGAGGGTGGTCATCGAGGCCGGGGCCACGGTTCGCCGGTCCCGGATCCGCGGCCCCGCCGCCATCGCGACCGGCGCCTGCATCGCCGACAGCTTCATCGGTCCCTTCACGACCATCGGCGAGCGATGCAAGATCACGAACTCGGAGATCGAGCACTCAGTGGTCATGGCGGACAGCTGCGTGTCCGACATTCCTCGATTGGAGGATTCTCTGATCGGGAAGGAGGCGATCGTGACCCGATCGCACGCTCGGCCGCGGGCCCTCCGACTCATGGTCGGCGACCACTGCCAGATCGACGTGGAGTAGCCGATGCCGCATGTGAGCGAGTCCAACGAGATCGCCGACGTGTGGCTCGTCAAGCCCTCGATCCACGCTGACGAGCGAGGTTTCTTCGTCGAGATGTACCGCCGGAGCTGGTTCCCTCACGGGCGCGAGATGGTGCAGGCCAACAGGGCCGACCGCCGTCGAGGCGCCGTGGTCGGCTTGCACTACCACATTCATCAGGCGGACTACTGGTCGGTCAGTGCTGGTATCGCACGCGTGGTCCTCCACGACCTCCGGACCGACGGCCCGACCGACGGAACCACGCAAACGCTGGAGCTTTCCGGCCACAACCACCTCGGGGTCTTCATCCCGCCAGGGGTCGCCCATGGTTTTGCGGCTGTCACCGACGTGACGGTCACCTACCTCGTCGACGCGTACTACAACCCCGCGGACGAGCTCGGCGTGGCCTGGGATGACCCCGTCGTCGGTGCGGATTGGGGGGTGACCGAGCCCGAGCTCTCCGAGCGAGACCGGACCAACCCGCGACGAGCTGACCTGCCCATCGGCCGCCGCCCCTACTGGCCGATGAGGACCTGACACGTGAAGCTCTTCGTGACCGGCGGCGCCGGCTTCATCGGCACCAACTTCGTGCGTGGCGTGCTCGAACGCACCGACGACCGCGTGACCGTGTACGACGCCCTGACCTACGCCGGCAACCGCGACAACCTCGCCGATGTGGAGGACGATCCCCGCTTCCGCTTCGTGCGAGGCGACATCTGCGATCGGGATGCCGTCCGGACCGCCATGGACGGCCACGACGCGGTCGTGCACTTCGCCGCGGAGAGCCACGTCGACCGTTCCATCGTCAGCCCTGACGCCTTCGTCCGCACGAACTGCTCCGGCACGAACGTGCTGTGCGAGGTCGCCCGACAGGTGGGCGTCGGTCGCTTCCTCCACGTCTCCACCGACGAGGTGTACGGCTCGATCGAGAAGGGTTCGTTCAGTGAGACCGACGCGCTGAGCCCCCGCTCGCCATATTCGGCGTCGAAGGCCGGGAGCGATCTCATCGCCCTCAGCCACCACTCCACGCACGGGCTGCCGGTCATCGTGACCCGCTCGTCGAACAACTTCGGTCCGTACCAGTTCCCGGAGAAGGTCATCCCGCTCTTCCTCACCAACCTGTTCGACGGACGGAAGGTCCCGCTCTACGGCGACGGTGGCAACGTCCGGGACTGGTGCTACGTCGACGACAACTGCCGCGCCGTCGACCTCGTCTTGCGCCAAGGCGACGTGGGCGAGATCTACAACATCGGCGCGGGCAACGAGATCACCAACCGCGAGCTGACGCTGAAGCTGCTGGCCCACACCGGGCGGGACGAGAGCTACATCGAGCCGGTCGCCGACCGACTCGGTCACGACCGCCGCTACTCGATCAGGACCAGCAAGATCGAGGCGCTCGGCTGGCGACCAGAGCACGACCTGGACACGGCACTCGACCAGACCGTCGCCTGGTACCGAGACCATCGCGAGTGGTGGGAGCCGCTCAAGGAGCGCGTGGTGATCGCGCCTGCGGTCTGAACCATGAGGGTGCTCGTCACCGGCGCTAGCGGCCAGGTCGGCACCGACCTGGTGCGATGCTGCCAGGAGGCAGGGGACGACGTGCTCGGCCTCGGTCACGGCGCGCTCGACGTGACGGACCGCGACGCGGTCCTCGCGGTCGTCACCACCGTGCGGCCCGACGTCGTCATCCACTGCGCGGCATGGACCGCCGTCGATGCGTGCGAGACGGATCCGGCCCGGGCCTTCGCTCACAACGCCCTAGCGGTCCGCTGGGTGGCAGAGGGGTGCCGACGAGCAGACAGCCACCTGGTCCACCTCTCGACCGACTACGTGTTCTCGGGCGAGCAAGCCCAGCCGTACGTCGAGTGGGACACCACCGGCCCACTCAACGTCTACGGCGCGTCGAAGCTGGCGGGCGAGCAGGAGGTGGCTGGCGCGGGCATCGGCGCCACCATCGTCCGGACGTCGTGGGTGGTCGGGGAGCACGGGCCGAACATGCTGTCCACCATCATGCGGCTCCTCGACGAGCAGCCGGAGCTGTCGTTCGTGGATGACCAGCGCGGGCACGTCACGTTCACCGCCGACCTCGCCCGGATGATCCGCCGTTTGGCCGTCGATCGACGGCCCGGCATCCACCACGTGACCAACCAGGGAGCGATCACCTGGTTCGAGCTAGCACGGGAGGTCGCGGCGCAGACGGGCCACGATCCCGAGCGGGTGCGACCGATCGCCACCGCCGACCTCGACCCGCCCCGGCTGGCCCACCGTCCCGCCAACTCCGTCCTCGAGAACGCGGTCCTGAAGGCCTCCGGCCTCCGTCTGCTCCCCGACGTTCGGGAGTCGCTGCCGGCCGTGCTGAAGGCCATCCGGCAGGGCTGACTGCGGACCAGCGGCGGTCGGCCGCTAGCGTCCGCGCCGGTGCCGGAGACTGAACCCCATCCTCGGATCGGCGTGCTCGTCGTGGCCTACAACGCCGCGTCGTCGTTGGCCGGTGTCCTCGACCGGATCCCTACCGACTTCCGTCACCGGGTCACGACCGTCATGGTGTTCGACGACCACAGCGACGACTCGACCTACCTCGTGGGCCTGGGCTACCGACAGCTCACGACCGACCTGTCCCTGGAGGTCATCCGCCACCCGCGGAACCTCGGCTACGGCGGCAACCAGAAGGCCGGCTACCGGCGCGCCGTCGAGCTCGATCTCGACATCGTCGTGCTGCTCCACGCCGACGGCCAGTACGCGCCGGAGCTCCTGCCGGAGATCGTCGCACCCCTCGAGCGGGGCGAGTGCGACGCGGTGTTCGGCTCCCGGATGCTCGAGCCCGGCGCGGCTCGGAAGGGCGGCATGCCCTTCTACAAGTACGTCGGCAACAGGATCCTCACCCGGTTCGAGAACGCTGCCCTCGGCACACAGCTGAGCGAGTTCCACTCGGGCTACCGCGCCTACCGGGTGACCTCCCTGCAACAGCTCGACTTCGGCACCTATTCAGATGGGTTCGATTTCGACACGGAGATCATCATCGGGCTCGTCGACGCCGGGATGACGATCAAGGAGATCGCGATCCCGACCTACTACGGCGACGAGATCTGCTACGTCAACGGCCTCCGCTACGCACGCGATGTCACCGCGGACGTGATCCGCTACCGGGCGGAGAAGGCCGGTCTGGGAAGGCCGGGACGATCGGTCCAGCGCGAGTACGCGCTGAAGGACTCGCTGGACGGCTCACACCGCGCCATGCTCGACTGGATGGAGCGACCACCGGCGAAGGTGCTGGACCTGGGCTGCTCGAGCGGACTCCTGAGCCAAGAGCTGCGGGCCCGGGGTCACTACGTCGTCGGCGTGGACGTCCTCACCTTTCCCGAGGTCAAGGAGCGAACCGACGAGTTCTACGAAGCGGACCTCGACCACGGCCTCCCGGCCGGGCTGCCGAGCGACTTCGACGTCGTCATCTGCGGCGACGTCCTGGAGCACGTCCGCCGCCCTGACGTCCTCCTCACCGAGCTGGCGTCGGCCGTCGCGCCCCGGGGTCACCTCATCGCCTCGGTGCCGAACTTCGGCCATTGGTATCCGAGGACCCGGACAGCCCTCGGCCGGTTCGACTACGACCAGCGCGGGATCCTGGACGAGGACCACGTCCGGTTCTTCACCCGCCGCAGCTTCCTGCGGCTCTGTGACCGGTCTGGTTGGGAGCTCGTTCGTTCTCGGACCACCGGTGTCCCGCTCGAGCTGTTGACCGGCGGCCGCCTGGCTCGGGCCGCCGGGAACGTCGAGCGCGGCGCGCGGACGGTGTGGCCGACGATGTTCGCCTACCAGTTCCTGTTCGAGCTCGCTCCTTCCTCGGGGTGACCACCGCCGCTCGCGCGCCCGCGAGAGCCGACGAGGTGTCCCTGGCCATCGTCGTCTCGGGCATCGCGGTGCGTCTCGTCCTCTGGTGGCGCTCGATCGGCACGAACGACGCGGCGACGTGGCTCTCGCACGGCCGGCACGTCGCCCAGCTCGGCCTGAACGGGACCTACGAGAAGATGCACCGGTTCAACCACCCGCCGCTGATGGGTCTCTACGCGCGCTGGGGCTGGTCGCTCTTCGGGGACAACCTGCATCTCTTCGCCCTGTTCATCAAGGTGCCGGCACTGCTCGGCGAGGTCCTGATCCTCTGGGTGCTCTGGCGCTGGGCCAGCCCACGGGCCGCGGCGGTGTACGCCTGCCTGCCTGCCGCCATCCTCGTGTCGGCGTTCCACGCCAACACCGACTGCCTGATGGCCGCCTTCGTCCTCTGCGCGGCCATCGCCCACGAGCGGAGCCGGTTCGCCCTGGCCGGGCTCCTCTTCGCCTGTGCACTCAACGTCAAGATCGTGCCCCTCGTGCTGCTGCCGCTCCTGCTCGTCTCGCTCCCCAGCATTCGGTCGCTGGCACGGTTCACGGTCGGCTGCCTGCTCGGTCTCCTCCCGTTCCTGCCATCCGTGCTCGGCGCCGGGCCGGCGATGTACCGCAACATGGTGGAGTACCAGCCCAACCCCGAGAGCTGGGGGCTGTTGGCCGTGCTGAACCCGGCCGTCGACCATCCCGCGATGGCCGATGCCGCCGGCGCCGTCCGGAGCTGGTACATGCAGAACGGTCGCTACGTGGTCGTGCTCTCGGTCATCGCGCTGGCGCTGCTCTCCCGGCGACGCTGGCACCTGCCGATCACCGGGCAGTGCGCCGTCGGCGCCTGCTTGTTCCTGATCCTCGCGCCGGGCTTCGGAGTCCAGTACGTGGCCTTCGTGACCCCCCTGCTGTGCCTGGTCGATCTGCGAGCCGCCATCCGTTGGGGCGTCGCCTCAGGGCTGTTCATCGGCTACGTCTACTGGCGCTTCGTCGTGTCCTGGAACCCGATCGAGTCGATCTTCTCCTCGCGCGGCTATCCAGCCCCGGCGACCGTCCTCGGGCTGGTGGCGTGGCTCGTACTGGTCGAGTTCGTCGTGTCGTACCTGCGCTCGTACGAGCGGAAGGCCAGAGTCCGAGGCCAGCTCGACGGACTGGGACGACGCCCGGCAGCCGTCAGCTCCTGACGACGTTGCGCTGACGATCGAGCCAGCCGAGCAGCACGGCGATCGCCCGCGGGTCGTGGCGGAGGCGGTGACCGGCGCCCTCCAGCAGGCGCAGCTCGGCCCGGCCGTGGTACTCCGCGAACAGGCGGGCGTCAACGACCGGCACGTAGGGGTCGTCCTCGCCGTGCAGCACGAGCAGAGGCCGCGGCGCCAGGCGGCGGGCGGCGTCGAGGGGTCGGAAGCGGCGGAACTCGCGGGCCCACGCCTCGAACGAGGCCGGGAAGGCGGGATGGCGGATGGCGCCCAGCTCCCGGGCGTGCTCCAGGAAGCGGCGGGGCTGCGCGGCCCAGTCGTCGAAGTCGGCCCGTGCCCCGAGCATGGCCACGCCCCGCACCCGGGCGTCCTCGGCGCCGACGCACACGGCCAGCGAGCCACCCGTGTTGGTGCCGACCAGCCAGATCCCGTCGGGCGAGGCCTGGGCCTCGAGGTAGCCGATGGACGCCCGGAGGTCGTCGATCCACCCCTGCAACGAGAAGTCGCCGGCCGACTGGCCGCAGCCGCGGAAGGTGAACGTCATCGCCACCCAACCGAGCTCGTTGGCGATCCGGTCCATCAGCTCCGGGAAGGTGCCGCCCGACTGGCGGGCGTCCAGCGGTCCCAGAGGAAAGCCGTGACACAGGATCAACCCGGGAAGCCCGGTGGTCGGCCGGCCGGCCGGGAAGGCCACGTGGCACGACAGGCTCAGGCCGCCGGAGGTGAAGCGGCCGTTCACCGGCGGCGGCCCGTCAGCGGGGCGACCGGCGCCGGCGGTGGTGGCCCGGGCGGGCCAGCCGGTACCCCCGGTTGCGGGCCTCCGACAGGCGGTCGGGCCCGAAGCACAGGAACGTCTCGGCGGCCATCAGCTCGTCGATGACGGCCTCGTCGTCCCACTCGTCGAGGTCGTACACCAGCTGCGACCGCTTGTCCCCGACGTAGCGCTGGTGCTCGAAGCGGGACGGACGCTGCATGGCGGCGGACGATAGCGGGCGACGTGGCAGCCGGGCCCCTTGTGCTCGACCGTCCACTCGGGCACCATCGAGGGATGGCGGTGCGAGGCGCGGTTCGACGGCGGATCATGATGGGTACGGCCGCGCTGGCCGTGTCGCTGGCGGCCTGCGTGCCGCCGCCACCGCCGCACGTCCCCGCGGTGACGATCGCCGAACCCGTCGCCGGCACCACCGTTACCAGTCCGATGCACGTGACCGGCAAGGCCGAGGTGTTCGAGGCGGTCTTCTTCCTCGAGGTGACCGACGGCGTGGGCACGGTGCTCACCACACAGCGGCTGATGGTCCCGTGTGGCACCGTCTGCCCGGGGACGTTCGACACCACCGTCTCGTTCCAGTCGGCACCGGGACCGCTCACGCTCACGGCCTACACCCTGTCGGCGAAGGACGGGAGCCGGGTCGACGAGACGAGCGTGGCCCTCGTCGCCGGCTGACAGCCGGTCGCCGACCCGAGAGCGACGGCGAGGGCGACGGCTACCGTCCGGGCCATGGACCCGACCGCGACCACTGACCTCCTCGAGGAGACCTGGCGATCGATCATCGCTCTCGGTCAGGAGCTCTCGGAGGAGGACTGGGAGCGTCCCACCGACTGCCCGGGCTGGTCGGTCAAGGACCACGTGTCCCACGTCATCGGCACCGAGCGGATGCTTCAGGGCCTGTCGCCGGCGGAGACCGAGCTCGGGGACGTGCCCCACGTCAAGAACCCGATCGGCGAGTTCAACGAGCGCGAGGTCGCACTTCGTCGCCAGCGGTCCGGCCGGGAGGTGCTGGCCGAGCTGCAGGAGCTGGCGGACCTCCGACTCGACACGCTCCGGTCCGGTGACGAGGTCTACTTCGGGCAGGAGCGGATGACGCCGACCGGCCCGGGAACGATGCTGGACTTCCTCTCCATCCGCATCCTCGACTGCTGGGTGCACGAGCAGGACATCCGCCGGGCGGTCGACCGGCCCGGACACCTGGGCGGTGGACCGGCCGAGCACACCATCGACCGCTTGCTGCGCACCATCCCGATCGTCGTCGGCAAGCGGGCGGCCGCGCCCGAGGGGTCGACCACCGTGATCGAGATCACCGGCCCGGTGACGCGGACCATCCCCGTCGTCGTCGAGGGCGGCCGGGCGAAGGTCGTGGAGGCCGCCGCGGCGGGGGCGCCGATCGCCACCGTCACCATGGACACCGAGACGTTCCTCGTGCTCGCGGTGGGCCGCCAGACGGCCGAGGAACGGGCCGGGAAGATCGCCATCGACGGCGACGCCCAGCTCGGTCAGGCGATCGTGGACAACTTGAACATGATGATCTAGCCACGGCGGGGTCGCGCCGATCAGGCCAGGTCGTCCTCGGCCACGGGGCCGACGGCGCCGATGGCCGCGAGGTACGCGAGGTGCGCGTCGACGACGTGGGCCACGTCCTCGTCGGTCACGTCGATGTGGAGCCGCTCGGCCTGGTCGATGAGGTAGGCCACCGCGTCGGTCTCGTCGACCACGACCGGGTCCACGATCTCCTGGACCTGGTCCGCGGCCACTGGAGGCTGCAGGCCCTTCGAGCGCATCTGGGCCATGTGAGCCCGCAGCAACGTGCGCACCTCGTCCGGCGTCAGGCGGGCCTGCGCGGCGGCCGGGAGCTCGTCGGACACGTAGTCGACGGCCTCGTCCAGCACGTACACGGCCCTGGGCGCGACGGCGTCGAGGCGGTGGGCTTCCCTACCCACCGTGACCGCCGCGATGCCGAACACGGTCACCGCCGCCAGCACGAGGATGACGACGACGAGGGCCACGTCGCCCGAGGGTAGCGACGCAGGGTCCACTCCTATGCTCCCCGGGATGACCGTCCTCGTCACCGGCGGTGCCGGCTACATCGGCTCCCACACCGTCCGCCGGCTCCGCGAGCTCGGCCGCGACGTCGTCGTGCTCGACACGCTGGAGCGCGGTCGCAAGGAGGCCGTGCTCGACGCCCCGCTCGTCGTCGGCGACATCTCTGACCAGGACCTGGTGATGCAGCTCGTCGTCGACCACGACGTCGACTCCTGCATCCACTTCGCCGCGTACAAGGCCGTCGGCGAGTCCATGGAGCGGCCGGGCCGCTACTTCGCCAACAACGTCACCGGCGCCGAGCGCCTGGTCGATGCCCTGGAACGGCGCGGCGTCGAGCACCTCGTGTTCTCGTCGTCCTGCTCGGTCTACGGCACGCCGGCCGAGGTGCCCGTCCGGGAGACCGCGCCGCTGCACCCCGAGAGCGTCTACGCCGAGACCAAGCGCATGACCGAGGACATCCTGCGCTGGTACAGCGCGACCAGGGGTCTCCGCTCCGTCAGCCTGCGCTACTTCAACGCGGCCGGCGCGTCGGCGGACGCGGTGATCGGCGAGGACTGGACGTGGTCGTACAACCTGATCCCGCTCACGATGAAGGCGATCCTCGGCCGCCGCCCGCCGCTGCAGGTGTTCGGTACCGACTACCCCACACCGGACGGCACGGCCATCCGCGACTACATCCACGTGGTGGACCTCGCCGACGCCCACGTCCGGGCCCTCGACCACCTCGCCGCCGGTGGAGCCACGGCCGCCCTCAACCTCGGCACGGGCGTCGGATCGTCGGTGCAGGAGGTCATCGACGCGGCCGAGCGCATCACCGGGCGGGCGGTCCCGCGTGAGTACGTCGGCCGGCGGGCCGGTGATCCTGTCGCGCTCTACTCCGACAACGCGCTGGTGACCGAGACGCTGGGCTGGCACGCCACGCAGGGGCTGGACGAGATCATCGCCACCGCCTGGCAGTGGCACTCCACCCACGTCGACCTGTAGGCACCCCCGTCCGGCCGTTCCCGCGGGATCGCGTGGCCGTTCGCCGCACAAAATCCCGCGGGAAGCCGCCAGGTGACCGGCAGCTCGACGTTCCGGATCGCGAGCTCTCAAGCACGACCTGAGGTCGTGATCGACAACCGGCCTCTTCACCGACTGGCATCGCGCCAGCACGGGCTCGTGACGCGTGACCAGGCGGCCACCCTC
>JBKPRL010000040.1:0-3772 GCA_046734535.1 bacterium
CCTTCGTGGAGGCGGATGACGTCGGCCGCGCCGCTGCGCATGAGCTGGGTGGAGAGCTCGCGCTCCAGCGCCGTCTCAACCTCGGTGACGAGCACCTCGGCGTCGTGGGTCCCCCACGGCGTCTGTTGGCCGAAGTTCGTGTTCATCCACGACTTGAGGTCGGTCAGCCCGCTCTTGGCGACCAAGGCTCCGGCATCGTCGTAGAGCCAGTGGCGGGGGAACCCGCTCGCGCCGACCAGCCGGCCCTCGTGACGGCCGTCGGCCCAGATGGTCAGCTCGAGCGTCGTCCACACGGTCGGGCTGATGAACTGGAAGAACGGCGCCCGCTTCACGGGACGGGGAAGGGGCACACCGGTGCGGCCGCCGGACGTCTGGCGGAACCGGACCCAGCCCTCACCGACCTCCGGCTCGGACGGCAGGTCCGGGTAGGAGACGGCCGCGATGGTCACGTCGCCGACGCCCAGGCTCAGGGTGGTCGAGCCCATGTGGCCGCCACCGCCGTAGCCACTGGCCACGATCGTTCCGTCTTCAACTTCGACCCAGGCACGGAGGTGGTTGGCGAACCGGAACCGGTCCGCATCGCGCAGCTCCTCGAGCAGCGGCTCGGCCGGTGAGCCGAGCTGGTCCGGCGGCGGCTCGTCGTGGTGCGCCACGTGCAGCTTCTCGCCCGCCTTCAACATCCCTGACAGCGAATCCGACGGGATCCACGAGACCGTGGTCACCGCGCGTTCGATGCGCATCCGCGCCCCCTCCTTCGATCAGGCCGACACCGGCCAGGCCGGGTCGCCCCCCGTTTCCCACAACCGTCGCAACAGCCGGGGGCTCAGCTCGTCCTTGTGGACGTAGGCCGCCGCTCCGCTGGAGCGTGCATCGGCCGGCAGGTCCTCGGCGGCATAGGTCGAGACGAGGATCACCATCGTCGTCGGGTGGGTCGACGTGACCCGCCGCGTCGCTTCGATGCCGTTCATCTCGCCCATGTTGATGTCCATGAGCACCAGGTCCGGGTGGAGCGAGTCGGACATGCTGACCGCCTCCTCGCCCGATGCAGCCTCGCCGACCAGCTCGAACTCCGAGATGCGGCTGAGCACAGCGCGTGCGGCGGCGCGGAACGGGGGCTGGTCGTCGACCACCAACACCTGCACCATTGCCTCCTCGGCACTCCTTCTGACGAGACTGGGATCTGGCTCGCTGTTGAGATGGTGACAGATCACCGTGATGGCGACCACCAGGCTGGTACCCGAGCCACGGTGGGGCTGTCACCACCGCCGCACGCTGGGCGGACGAGCCCGATCGACCCCGCCCAAGAACGACGCCCGACCCCCATCAGTCGAGGACGCGGTCCTTCTCGACCACGATGATCCCCTGGTCGGAGCGGGCGAACTGCTCCGGGTCGACGCCGTCGTCGACGCCCAGCCGGTAGCCCGCCGGGACCTGGACGTTCTTGTCGATGATGCACCGGTGCAGGCGGGCGCCCGACGCCACCCGCACTCCGGGCAACAGGATGCACTCGGTGACCTCGGCACCGGCCTCGATGCGCACGTCCGGGCCGATGATCGAGCGCCCGACGATGCCCCCCGACACGATGGCACCGGTGCAGAGCAGGCTGTTGTCGACGCTGGCCGCGGCGCCGTTGCTGCCGTAGCAGAGCTTGGCCGGGGGCAGCGGCAGCTGCAGGCTGTAGACGGGCCACTCCGGGTTGTAGAGGCTGAACGACGGCAGCGCGCCGAGCAGGTCCATGTTGGCCGAGAAGTACGCGTCGAGCGTCCCGACGTCGCGCCAGTACCCACGCTCGTTCTCTTCCTGTCCGGGGATGACGTTGGTCGAGAAGTCGTACAGGTGGGCGACGCCACTGGAGGTGAGCGCGGGGATCACGTCGCCGCCGAGATCCTTCGCCGCCGGGTTCGAGGTCGACGGCGTCACGATGTCGACAAGTGTCGAGGTCGTGAACACGTAGTTGCCCATGGAAGCAAGCACGCGCGTGTCGTCGCCGGGCATGGTCGGCGGCGACTCGGCCTTCTCGTGGAAGTTGAGGATCTTCCCGTCGGCATCCGCCTCGATCACGCCGAACTCGCGACCCTGCTCCCGGGGTACCGGGATGGCGGCGACCGTCACACCGGCGCCGGTGTCCAGGTGGTGCTCGACCATCTGGCGGGGGTCCATGGCGTAGATGTGGTCGGCGCCGAACACGCAGACGATGTCGGGGCGTTCGTCGCTGATGAGGTTGAGGTTCTGGTAGATGGCGTCCGCCGAGCCGGAGAACCAGTACGGCCCGCGCCGCATCTGCGCCGGGACCGGGGTCACGTAGCTGCCGAGGAGGGTCGAGAAGCGCCACGTCTGCGTGATGTGGCGGTCGAGGCTGTGGCTCTTGTACTGCGTCAGCACGACGATCTTCAGGTAGCGGGCGTTGGCGAAGTTCGACAGGACGAAGTCGATGATGCGGTACGAGCCACCGAAGGGGACCGCCGGCTTCGCCCGGTCCGCGGTCAGCGGGGCGAGGCGCTTGCCCTCCCCGCCGGCCAGGACGATCACGAGCACGTGGGGCTCGGTGCGGAACACGGGCGCTTGGCTCACGGTGGTGACCCCCTGTCGACGAGGAGCTGCTCGTACAGCTCGACGTGCTGTCGCGCCGGCGCCGCCCACGACCAGTCATGGTCCATGCCCCGCTTCTGCATGGCCTTGCGGCGGGCCGGCGCGGCGTGCGCCCGGACGGCGCGGTGCAGCGCGTCGAGCAGTGCGAGTGAGGTCGGTGATCCTGCAACGATCCCTGTGCCATCCCGCGGGGACTCGTCCCCATCGACCACCGTGTCGTGGAGCCCCCCGACGTCGGTGACGACCGGCAACGTCCCGTAGCGCATGGCCTGCATCTGCGCGAGACCGCACGGCTCGAAGCGGCTCGGCATGGCGAGGAGGTCACCGCCGGCGAAGAGGGCATGGGCCAGGCCATCGTCATAGGCCTGGCGAAAGGCGATCCGCTGCGGCTGGCGGCCGGCCGCGGTGGCCAGCGCTTCGGCGATCGCCAGGTCGCCGTCGCCGAGCACGGCCACCTGCAGTGGCATCCGCTCGATCATGTCCAGCGCCGGTACCAGCAGGTCGACGCCCTTCTGCTCGACGAGCCGGGAGACCATGACCAGCAGCGGGCCGTTGAGGTCGGGAAGGGCCATCTCGTCGAGGACGGCGCGGCGCGCCGCGGCCTTGCCCGCCATGTCCCCCCACGCGTAGGGCTCGGCCAGGTGGCGGTCGTGCGCCGGGTCCCACACGGTGGTGTCGATCCCGTTCAAGATTCCGACGAGGTCGTCCTCGCGGGCCCGCAGCACGTCGTCGACGCCCATCCCGAACTCCTCGGTGAGGATCTCCCGGGCGTAGGTCGGGCTGACGGCGACGACGGCGTCGGCCAGGCGGATGCCGCCGACCAAGGCGTTGCAGTCCCCGCGCCGCGCGAAGGCCTCACGGAAGTGGGGCAGGCCGGGGAGCCAGCCCGGGTTCGTCACGCCCTGGTAGGCGAGGTTGTGGATGGTCAGGACGGTCGGTGGGCGGGGGAGGAGGAAGGCGAGTACGGCCGAGGTGTGCCAGTCGTTGAGGTGGAGGATGTCGGGCCGTTCGAGCTCGGCCAGGGCCGCGACGGCCGTCGAGAACGCGAAGAACCGCCGGTCGTTGTCCGGCCAGCCCGTGCCGTCGGGCTGGGTGTAGGGGTGAGGCCGGACGCTGCCGTGGGCGCGGACGAGGGTGATGGGGCCGACGCCCTCGATGACCCCGTGCCGGGCGACCGCGGGAC
>JBKPRL010000041.1:0-4351 GCA_046734535.1 bacterium
GCGCGTGATCCTCCTGCCAGGAGGTCACGACATGACGACGACTGCGGCCAGCCGCCGGACCCTGGGTGCCTACGGCGAGGACGTCGCCGCCCGCCTGCTCACCCTCGAGCTCGGCATGGTGCTGCTCGACCGCAACTGGCGTTGTCCCGAGGGCGAGCTCGACCTGGTGCTGCGCGACGGGGACGTGCTGGTTGCGTGTGAGGTGAAGACCCGGAGGGGCGACAGCTGCGGCACGCCGCACGAGGCGGTCGACCCGGTGCGCCTCGAGCGGCTGCACCGGCTGGTGTGGCGATGGGCGGAGGAACACGACGTCCACCCCGACCAGGCTCGCGTGGATCTGGTCGCCGTCCAGCGGCCACTGCGCGGAGCGGCAATGGTCGAGCACGTCGTGGGGCTGGTCTGATGCCGTTCGCCACCACCCGGACCATCGCCCTGTCGGGGGCCGTGGGCCATGTGATCGACGTCCAGGCCGACGTGTCCCCGGGCCAGGTCGCCATCGTGCTGGTCGGCCGACCGGACTCCTCGCTCCACGAGGCCCGTGACCGCTGCCGGATGGCGATCATCAACAGTGGCCTGGACTGGCCGTCCTCGCGCCGCACGACGATCCTGCTCTCCCCGGCCGACCTGCCGAAGCGCGGCACCCACTACGACCTGGCCATCGCCGTCGCCGTCCTCGGCGCCACCGGCGTCGTACCCGTCGAGGCCCTCAGCGGGGTGGTCCTGATCGGGGAGCTGACCCTGGCCGGCGGGCTGCGGTCCGTGCCGGGTGTGCTGCCCATGGTGATGGCCGCCTCCCAGCGGGGCTTCCGCCACGTGGTGGTTCCCGAGCCTCAGGCCCACGAGGCCTCGATGGTCCCGGGCATGAACGTCCTCGGCCTGCGCTCACTGGGCCAGGTCGTCGCCGAGCTGCGCGACGAGCCGGTTCCCGAGGCGCCGCCGGTGGCAGCGATGTCCAGCACGCGGCTGCTCGCGTGGCGCGGAGCCGGCCGCATGGAGGAGCTGGACCTCGCCGACCTGGTCGGGATGGAGGAGACCCGGTACGCCGTCGAGGTCGCGGCCGCCGGCGGCCACCACGTGCTGCTGTCGGGGCCCAAGGGCTGCGGCAAGACCAGCATCGCCGAGCGGCTGCCCGGCCTGCTGCCCGACCTCACCCGCGAGGAGGCCCTCGAGCTCACCGCCGTGCACTCGCTGGCCGGGGCCCTCGAGCCCGGCGACGGGCTGCTGACCCGCCCGCCGTTCGCCGCGCCCCACCATGACGCGTCGACCTCCAGCCTGGTCGGCGGCGGCTCGGGCACCGTCCGGCCGGGCGAGATCAGCCGCGCCCACTGCGGTGTCCTGCTGCTCGACGAGTTCCCGCTCTTCCGTGCTGACGTCATCAACGCCCTCCGACAGCCGCTCGAGAGCGGCGACATCAGCGTCGCCAGGGCGGAGGAGTCCGTGGTCCTGCCGGCGCGGTCCATCGTCGTCCTCGCGGCCAATCCGTGCCCGTGCGGCGACTACCACGCGAACGCCCGCCTCGACCACTGCAAGTGCCGCGAGGTGCAGCGTCGCGACTACCGCCGCAAGGTGACCGGTCCCATCACCGACCGGATCGACATCACCCGGCACCTCACGGCCGTGACCCCGACCGCGAGCCGTGACCCGCTTGCGGTGCGCGAGAGCAGCGCCACGGTCCGGGCCAGGGTGACCGCCGCCCGCGAGCGGCAGGCCGAGCGCTACCACGGAGAAGCGTGGCGGCTCAACGGTCACGCTCCCGGCCCGGCGCTCGCGGCGCGCTGGCCGCTCACGACGGAGGCCACCGACCTGGTCGACGACCACCTCTGGAAGGGGCGGCTGACCCGTCGCGGGGTGACCCGCGTGCAGCGACTTGCCTGGACGGTCGCCGACCTGGCCGGCGTGGACCAGCCCGGCATCGCCGAGACCGACGTCGCGCTGCGGCTCCGCAGCGGCACCCCGCTGCTCGCCGCCGCCCTGCCCCGTCTCGATCAGGGCAGGGCGGCCGGGTGACCGCCGACCGTCTCGCCCGGCTCGCGCTGAGCAAGCTGGGGGAGCCGGGCAGCCTCAAGATGGCCGGGTTGGTCGCCGAGCTGGGTGCCGAGCCGCTCCACGACCAGCTGCTCGCCGGCCGCGACCCGCGCGGCCTCCGCACCGAGGTCGCCGCCCGGCTCGCGGTCATCGAGCCCGAGCGCGACCTCGAGCGGGCGGCCCGGCTCGGCATCCGCTGGGTCGTCCCGGGGGACGAAGAGTGGCCGACGGCGCTCGACGAGCTCGACGGTGCAGAGCCGCTGCACAGGATGGGCCGGGCGCCGCTGGGCGTCTGGGTGCGCGGCCCGCTCCGGCTCGACCAGCTCGCCGCGCCGGTCGCGGTGGTCGGGTCCCGCTCCGCGACGACGTACGGCACCGATGTGGCCGCCGAGCTCTCGGCCGGGCTGGTCAGGGCCGGGTCTGCGGTCGTCTCGGGCGCGGCGTTCGGGATCGACCAGGCGGCGCACCGCGGTGCGCTGGCGGGTGGTGGCCCCACGGTGGCGGTGCTGGCCTGCGGCGTCGATCGCGCCTATCCCGCCGCCCACCAGCGGCTCCTCGACCACCTCGCCGACGGCGGCGCTGTGGTCTCGGAGCTGGCGCCGGGATGCGCCCCGACCCGGTTGCGGTTCCTGGCCCGCAACCGGCTCATCGCGGCCCTGACGCGTGGCACGGTGGTGGTCGAGGCCGCGGTTCGCAGCGGTGCCCTCAACACCGCCAGCTGGGCCGCCCGGCTCAACCGGCCCCTGATGGGCGTGCCCGGGCCAGTGACCAGCGCTCCGTCGGAGGGGGTGCACCAGCTGATCAGGTCCGGCGCGGCCACCCTGGTCACCGGGGCCGACGACGTCCTCGAGCTGACCGGCTCCATGGGGGAGCACCTGCCCGAGCCGACCCGGGCGCCCACCACGCCTCGCGACCGGCTGAGCAGAGCGCAGCAGCAGGTGCTCGAGGCGGTGCCGCTCGTCAACCCGGCGCCGCCGGACTCCATCGCGCGCACCTCTGGGCTCGGCGTCGTCCGAGTGCGCTCGACGCTCGACGAGCTCGAGCACCGTGGCCTGGTGGAGCGGCTTCCGACCGGCTGGCGGCTCGCCGAAGACGTGGATCAGAGGTGAGAGGGCCTGGAGTTCCTACGCTGGGACGGTGACCGCGACCCCCGCGGCCGACGCCGGCCCCCACGAGCTACCCGAGGCACTGGCGCGCGTGCTCGGCGCGTACGAGCGCCACCTGGCCTCCGAGCGCGACCTCACGACACACACCGTCCGCGCGTACGTCGGCGACGTGGCCGGCCTGCTCGAGCACGCCGCTCGGCTGGGGGTGGGCGACGTCGCGGAGCTGGACCTGCGTACCTTGCGGAGCTGGCTCGCCAAGCAGCAGACGCTCGGGCTGTCGCGCACGACGCTGGCCCGGCGGGCCACGGCGGCGCGGGTCTTCACCGCGTGGCTGCACCGGACCGGACTGGCACCGCTCGACGCCGGCGCGACCCTGGGCTCGCCGAAGGCCCAGCGCACTCTGCCGCCGGTTCTCCGGGCTGACGAGGCGCGCGACCTGATCCGGGCGGCCGCCGAGCTCGCCGACGACGGCAGCCCGGTGGGACTTCGTGACGTGGCGATGCTGGAGCTGCTCTACGCCACCGGGATCCGGGTCGGCGAGCTGGTGGGGCTCGACATCGACGACCTCGACCGAGACCGCAACGTGGTGCGGGTCCTGGGCAAGGGCCGCAAGGAGCGGACTGTGCCGTTCGGGCACCCTGCGGCGCGCGCCCTGGACCGTTGGCTGGCTGAGGGCCGGCCGGCGCTGCGGGCCGAGGGTGCCGGCCCGGCTTTGTTCCTGGGCGCCCGCGGCCGCCGGATCGACCAGCGGGCCGTCCGGTCGCTGGTGCACCGCCGGATCGCCGACGTGCCCGGTGCGCCGGACATCGCGCCGCACGGGCTCCGGCACACCGCGGCCACGCACCTGCTCGAGGGCGGCGCCGACCTGCGTTCGGTCCAGGAGCTGCTCGGCCACGCGTCGCTGGCGACCACACAGCTCTACACCCATGTCTCCACGGACCGGCTGCGCAAGGCCTACCGGCAGGCCCACCCGCGGGCGTGACTCAGCGCGGGTCGACCTCCTCGGTCCGGCTATCTGACCAACCCGACCGGCCCCAGGTCCGGCAAAACGACCGCCGAGTCCGGGTTCACCGACATCTCGATCTGGGTGCCGCCGTTGAGCTCGATGCTGTTGACGATGTACTGCGCGTTGGTCAGCTTCATGCCGGCCCCGCCACTGAGCTTGAACGGCATGGAGTTCGGCACCATGAAGATGCCCTTCACGTGGAACAAGCCGGACC
>JBKPRL010000042.1:0-12519 GCA_046734535.1 bacterium
TTGCTGATCCTCTCCTTCGTGCAGCAGCTGTTCGACGTCTACGACAACGGGTCGGCCCCCTCGGGGCTGCTGTCATTGCCCGAGATCGCGTGGGAGGCGTCACTCGCCATCTACTGCGCGTGGAAGGGCTTCAGGCCCGAGAGCCCGATCACGAGACGAGAGCCCGCGATCGCCTGACCGCCTGGCGCCGGATTCGCCGTGTCGACCGTCTGCCGGCGCGGTCAGCGGTCTGCGGCGACGTGCGGCCGGCCGGGCCAGTAGGCCCACTCCTCGAAGTCATCCACTCGGCCGTCGTCGGCGAACCGGAGCACCCAGAGATCCCGATACTCCTGACGAACAGGATCGCCGTAGCGGACCTCGACGCGCACGACGGCCTGGCGGTCCTCGACCGCAACTGGTTCTGCGCTGACCGTGAACACCTCGTCCTCGTCGTCCAGCCAGAGCGCCTTGATCGCATCGTGGCCGACCTCGGATTCGTCGTACGGCGACGGCCGGTAGTGCGCATCTTGGGTGAAGAGCAGCTCGACCCCAGCGAGGTCGCCCTCACGCCACGCCCGCTCGTAGCTGGCAACCCAGCGCATCACCTCATCGTGGTCCATACGGACACTTCTCCTCACCTCGTTCGGCGAGCGGACGTCGGTCAGGCCGCGTGACCTCGTCGCGCGTTCGGCATGTGCTCCGGATCAGGCTCGGGGGTCGACGAGGACCTTGATGTCGTCCGACGGGCCGGCCGACAGGTCATGGAGCGCGGTCTCCAAGTGGTGTAGCGGGACCGTGCGGGTGTGCAGCGGTCCTGCCTTGACCCGTCCATCTGACAGGAACGACATGCTCCTGCGGAAGTCGTCGTGGGTGAACGCGTTCGACGCCACCACGGTGATCTCCTTGGCCAACCATCGTGCGGCGTTGATGGTCGCGGGCTGGGCGAGGAAGCTGATCAGCGACACCACGCCACCGGCGCGAGCGAGGTCCACGGCGGTTTGCAACAGGCTGGGCACGCCGGCGCACTCGAACACCACGTCGGCCCCGATGCCGCGGCTCAGGGTCTGCACGGCGTCGGCGGCCTCGTCCGGACCGACCGCCGACGAGGCCCCCACCTCGAGCCCGACCCGCCGACGCAGCGCCGATGGCTCCACGACCAGCACGTGCCCAGCTCCCGCCGCCCGAGCGAGCTGCACGACGAACAACCCGATCGGCCCCGCCCCTTGGACGACGACGAGGTCACCGGGCGTGATGCTCGACCGCCGGACACCGTGAAGGGCCACCGTGGCCGGTTCCACCTGGGCCGCCTCCTCGTCGGTCAGGCCAGGGTCGGCGTGCAGGACCCGGCCGGCCGCCACCGTGATGCTGGGCGCGAACCCACCATGCGGTGGGGCGAGCGCGTCTCGGCCCCGCGCCACCGACGACACCGTCCGGCAGAACTCGGTGAGCCCGCTGGTGCAGTCAGGACAGACGCCGCACGGCGGCGGTACGGCGATGACCACCCGGTCACCGGCGTCGAACCCCTCCACCCGCGGACCGATGCCGCCGACCGTGCCGACCCACTCGTGGCCGCACACCGCGGGCTGGTGGAGGTGTCCGCTGCGGAACGACGCGATGTCCGTCCCGCAGATGCCGCACAACCTGATGTCGACGGACAGGCAGCCGGGCGGCGGGTCCTCGTGCTCGAACGTGAGGAACTCCACCGTCTCCTTGCCGGTGATGATCCCGGCGACGACGTCAGCCATGCTCCGCCACCACCGCATCCGCATCCGTGGCGCCATCGCAGATCACGCTCATCGGGACGAACCCTAGGTGTCGGTACCATCCCCGATCAGCGGGCCCCATGTTCGGCCGGGCGAGAGCCCGCCGTAGGGTGACCCGAGTGACCAGCGTGTACGAGGCGGCGGGCGCCGACGAGGGCATGCGTCGGCTCGCCGCCGCGTGGCACGAACGGGTGATGGCCGACGAAGTCGTGAGCCACGCGTTCAGCCACGGCTTCCATCCAGACCACACCGAGCGACTGGCCGCGTACTGGGCCGAGGCACTCGGTGGCCCGCCGCGCTACACCGCCGAGCTCGGCGACGAGAGCACCGTCGTGCGGCTGCACAGCGGCAACGGCCCGCACGAGGAGATGGACCGGCGTGCGATCGCGTGCTTCGACCAGGCCCTGGAGGACGTCGGGATCGCACCCGGTGCGCAGCTCTACCAGGTCCTGCACGACTACTTCGCGTGGGCCACCACGACGACCATGAGCCGCTACCACGACTCCGCGGACGACGTTCCCGCCGGGCTGCCCCTGCCCGCGTGGTCGTGGGACGGCCTCCAGGCCTGACACGACCGGCGACGACCTCGACTGCAGTGGCCAATCCGCCGGATGCGAACCACCGACCGGATGGGAGAGTGCCGGCCGTGCTCGTCCCCCGCCAGGCGATCGTGGTGACCCTGTCCGCGCCGGCGGCGGCACTGGTCGACGAGATCCGGCGCCGGTTCGATCCCGGCATGGCGGCGCGGATCGACGCCCACCTGACGCTGGTCCACGAGGTGACCGACCGGCAGCGGGCGCCCGAGCTGCTCGGCCGGGCAACCGACCGGCGGCCGTTCCGGGTGCGCCTGACCCACGCGGATCGTTGGGGGCCGTCCCGCTACGGCGCGTACCTCCACGTCGACGATCCCGACGGGGCCGTGCGCGACCTCCACCACGCTGTCGCCGAGCTGGAGGCGCCGGCCTGGGCCCGCGTCGAGTACCGACCCCACGTCACGCTCGTCCACGGGCGGACCGTGTCCGAGGAGCAGGCCGAGGCGGCGTGGCGTGCGCTCGACGGGTTCGTGGCCGACTGGGAGGTCAGCGTCGAGGCCGTGGACCTCATCGAGCTGATCGAACCGCGGTGGTGGCTGGTCGACCGCCACCGGTTGCGACCCGCCGCCGGCTGTGCGCGCGACGAGCCGCGTCCCTAGCGTCGACCTCATGGAACACCGCCCGCTCGCTGGCCTCCAGGTGCCCGTCGTCGGCATGGGGACGTCACGGACCTTCGACGTGCCGGCGGTCGACGACGTTCGGCAGCAGGTCACGGACACCGCCCTCGCCGCCGGCGCCACCTTCGTCGACTCCTCCCCGATGTACGGCAGCGCCGAGCGGATCCTCGGGGCGACGCTCGGCGCTCGGCGGCCCGCGGTGATCGTCGCCACCAAGGTGTGGACCGCCGACGACGCCGAGGCCGAGCGGCAGATCGACGCGTCGCTCGAGTTCTTCGGAGGCCATGTCGAGGTGCTCCAGGTGCACAACCTCGTCGCCTGGCGCACCCGACTCGACCAGCTCGAGGCCCGTCGCGACCGCGGCGAGCTCGACGTCGTCGCGGCCACGCATTGGCAGGCCGGCGCGTTCGAGGAGCTGGAGCAGGTCATGCGGACGGGCAGGATCGGCGCCATCCAGGTGCCGTACAACCCGCACGAACGCGAGGTCGAGGCCCGCGTCCTGCCACTGGCCGCGGACCTCGACATCGGCGTCATCCTCATGCGACCGTTCGCGGCCGGTGAGCTCGTTGGCCGCTCTCCGTCGCCGGCCGATCTGATGCCATTCGCGAGCCACGGCGTGACGACGTGGCCGCAGGCGCTCCTGAAGTACGGGCTCAGCCATCCCGCCGTGTCGGTGTCGATCCCGGCCACCACCCGCCCGGCCCGCATGGCCGAGAACGCGGCGGCCGGCGACGGCCCATGGTTCGGGCCCGAGGAGAAGGCCCTCGTCGAGCGGCTCGCCGGCCGCTGAGCGGCGGCTCGGATGGACCGGCCGCCGCCCCGTCAGTAGCCGTAGCCGCCCGTGGTCGCGGGCGCGGTCCCCGCCGGCGCGCCGGCCACGGAACCGTCGGCGAGGACGGCGTGCCACGTGAAGTGCTGGTTGCCGAAGTCGTCCGAGAAGCCGTTGCCGTTGACCTCGCCCGCCGAGTCCTGGGTGAAGGTGTACAGCGGCTTGCCGCCGGCGGTGACCTGCTTGGCGCCGTCCGGGCGATCGACGACGCCGAGCTGGGCCACCCCGTCCCCGGCGGTCGGCGTGCCGTTGGCGGCGAGCGGCACCCAGAACGAGGTGCAGGTGTCCGTGCACAGGATCATGCCGTTGGCCTCCTCGTCGGGGCTGTAGAGGGTCTTGCCCGAGGAGTCCACCAGCACCTTGCCGACGCCGTCGACCTGCTTGGCGGCGACCGTCACTGCGCTCCCGCCCGCTGCCGCGGTGGACGAACCGTTGGACGATCCATTGGACCCGCTCGAGCCGCAGGCGGCGAGGATCACCGCCGCGCCGGCGGTGGCCATGGTGACGAGCAGTCGTCTCATTGTCATCTTTCTCCTTGTGGTGACGTCGTGGTGACGGACCCTGGGTGTGAGGACGGACCCTGGGTCGGTGTGCCGTCGACCTCCATGACCGGTAGTACTGGACCTTGGTGCTCTTCGGATCTCTGTTCGACAGATCCGCGCCGCCCGCGCCGGCAGTACATGAGGACATGTGGAACGCGTCGGACGAGGCGCTGGTCGCCGGCCTCGGCGCGGCGGACACCGACGCCGCGCTGGTCTTCGTGCGCCGGTTCCAGAGCCGCGTCTACGGGTTGGCGCTGGCCATCGTCCGCGATCCCCCAGCGGCCGAGGAGGTCGCGCAGGACGCGTTCGTGCGGGCCTGGCGCTACTCGTCCAGCTACGACCCGCGTCGAGGACCGGCCGTCGCCTGGCTCCTCGCGATCGCCCGCAACGCCGCCCTCGACCACGTGCGAGCGCGAGGAAGGCGCCTCGACCAGCCGGCCCTCGAGCCGATGGAGCTCTTCGGCGATCTCGCGGCGTCCGATGAGCCCACCAACGCGCACGAGGAGCTGTCCGCCGTCGCCGGCGCGGTGCGCTCGCTGCCCGCCGAGCAGCGCGACACCCTGATGGCCGCGGCGTACTACGGCCTCTCGGCTCGGGAGATCAGCGAGGCATGGGCCGTGCCGATCGGCACGGTGAAGACGCGCTTGCGCCTCGCCGTCCACAAGCTGCGGGACGAGCTGACATGGGAGCCGACATGAGACCGATGGACTGTGCGGAGCTCGCCGAGGCGGCGCCGGAGCTCGCCCTGGGCATCCTGCCGGGCGACGAGCGGGCCGCCGCCCTCGCGCACCTCGATGCCTGCCCGGGCTGCCGCCAGCACGTCAGCTCCCTCGCCGGAGTGACGGACCAGCTCCTGCTCCTGGCGCCGACGGTCGAACCGCCGCCCGGCTTCGAGCAGCGCGTGCTGGCGTCCCTGGACGGTGGCTCGACCGCGTCGCCGCGACCGGCGCGGGTGGCAAGCGAGCGCCGGCGCGGGCGCCGGACCGCGGCTGTCGCGGTGGCCGCCCTCGCGCTGGCGGCGTGCCTCGCCGTCGCGACCCTCGTGTGGCGAGGCGGCGCGTCCACGCCGCCCGCACTCGCGGCCGAACAGATGCGCACTGCCAACGGCGCCGTCATGGGGGAGGTGTTCGTCCACCAGGAGCGTCCCGCCGTCCTGTTCATGTCGCTGCCCGGCTGGATGCAGCAGGTGCGCTCCTACGGCCGGGCTGACGACACGTATTCGCTCCGGATCGATCGGCGAGATGGCCCGGCGCGCGTGCTCCCCGTGTCGATGAGCAGCGACGCGTCCTGGGCGACGACGCTCGACTTCGACCCGAGGACCATCACCAGCGTCGCCATGGTCGACAGCCAGGGCCGTGTCTGGTGCCAGGCGCGGTTCGCACCCGCCGTCTAGACGGCGCACGCCGCTCTGCGGGCGCGACCCGCAGATCACCAAGGGCGAAGGCGACGGCGTGCAGGCCTATCTCGTTGCTTCGAGGAACGCCGTGATGTCGGGCAGCGCACGAGGGTCCTGGAAGACGAACAGGTGGCCACCCTCGTAGCAGTGGAGCTCGGCGTTGGGGATCCGGCTGGCGATGGCCTCGCTGTTCGACGGCGGCGCCACGCCGTCGTAGGCGCCGCATCCGACGAACGTCGGTGAGGTGATGCGGTCGAGCCGCTCCCAGACGTCATGGCCGCGACGGGCGAGGATCTGCATCCGCTCGCCCCGCCGCTGCTCCTCCGTCTTCGGCGCGGACAGGCGCGTCCGGGCGACCTCGGCGATGGCCCGGTCACCCGGGTGCTGGGCGAGCCACGCGTCGTCGAAGCGGACGTCGAGATGGCTCAACGACGTTTCGAGCTGCTCGTCAGGTGGCGCTGCGACGAGCTCCTCCAGCGGGTAGGACGACCCGCCCTCGCCGCCGGCCGACGTGCAGCACAGCACGAGCCGGTCGATGCGCTCGGGCCACGTGACCGCGACCTCCTGGGCGACCATCCCGCCGAAGCTGATGCCGAAGACGTTGGCCTGCTCCCACCCGACGTGGTCGAGCAGAGCCGCGGCGTCGCGGGCGAAGTCCGCCATCGCCGGCTGGTCCGCCGGCACGGTGGTGCGGCCGAGGCCGCGCTGGTCGTGGACCACGACCTCGAAGCTGCGGGCGAACGCGTCGATCAACGGCGCGGCCGACTCGATCGTGGCGCCCGAGCCGTTGACGAACAGGAGGCGTGGACCCTCTCCTCGGCGCTCCCAGTAGACGTCGATGTCGCCGAGCGAGAGCGTCGCCATGGGCTGAGCCTCGCACACGCCGACGAGCGCCACGGCGGGTCGCAAGAACGGCGGCCCACGGCGGCCGTGGACCGGCCCTGGCCGGCCTCGGGTTCGCGGCTCTGGCTACGGGGCTGCTCGCGGCGAGCAACGCGTCGCACCTCGCCGTGACGCTGCTCGGGCTGGTCTTCATGGGGACAGGGCCGGGTTCGGCGTCGCGTCGACGACGAGCGTGGCCATGGTCGGCATCCCGCCTCGGCGCTCGGGCATGGCGTCGGGCATCCTGAGCTCGCAGCGGGCGTTGGGCTCCACCGCCGGCTTCGCGATCATGGGCAGCGTCCTCGCCGCCACCGTGTCGCTCACCCTCCCCAACCGACTCGAGCCGCTCATCCCTGACGAGGCGACACGGGACGAGGTCGTGGCCCAGGTCGTCGACGAGGCCAACCCCCAAGCCGTCACCTCGCTCATCGGCCCGGGCCAGCCCCTCCCGGACGACGTGACCCAGGATGACGAGATCCTGGCCGAGACCGACGATGCCTTCATCGCCGGGATCCGCGTCGCCATGCTCGTCGGCTTCGCCGTCGCCACGAGCGCGCTCCTCGTCGGCTGGTTCACGTTCCCCCCGGCACCACCGACGGTCCGCGTGATGGCGTCCCGCCGTGGTCCGGGCCGGCCGGATGGACGTGTCCGGGCCGGGCGCAGATCGGAGCTGATGTTCGAGGACGCCAGGTCTCGCACATCGAGGGAGGCGTGGCATCCTTCGTCTGTGGCAGCTGGGGGCAGTGACATCGTGGCCGCGAGCTTCGGGCGACTCGCAGGGTCCTGGAGCGGCAGCAACGGGTTTCGGTTGATGCCAGGTGACGAGCTGTACGAGGCCGCAGCGAGGGCAGAGCTGATCGTGGCTGCCGCGGGCTACGACCTCGTGTTGAGGTACACCTGGGTGCATCCTGCCGACGGGCCTCAAGACGGCGTGTTGCTCGTCGGATCGCCTGATGACGAGGGGCGGGTCACGGCGGCGTGGGGCGACAGCTGGCACCAGAAGCCGGCCATCGCGGTTCTGAACGGCAGTCTGATCGAGGGTGTTCTCGAGGTCGCAGCGGACTATGGCGGGGGATGGCGGTGGATGATCTCGGTCGACGGCGGGCGCGACGACAGCTTGGCCCTGACCATGCACAACGTCATTCCCGACGAGCTCGCCACTGACCAGGAGCCTGCGGGGCCCTATCCGGTCATGGTGTCAGCGTTCCAGCGCCTGGCCTGACCGCAGGTCGGAGGGGATGGTGACGTACTTCGTGAGCTCACCGGCGTCGGCGCGCTCACCTGGTGGGGCGCACACCCACATCGCCCAGTCACGAGGGGCCAGCTCGACACGGAGCGTGTCGGTCACCTCGACGGCGCGATGTCGCCAGTCGTAGACCGCGGGTGAGCCCACGACGTCGAGCGTGGCCAGCTCGAGCCGGTCCGCGATGACTCGTCGCTCGGTGGCGGTGTTGATGGCGACCACGTAGGTCCAGACCTTGCCGTCACGGGTCGACGTCGTGGCCGCCCAGGCGAGGCGCTCGCCGCGCGCGGGCTCACCGAAGAGGCACGAGTCGACCAAGGCGAGGGGACGGTCGACGTGGCGGAGTCGTCCGTCGCTGTCGCAGGTCCGCATGACCACCTCCCGGTCGGTGCGCCCGATCCGGTCGCCGATGCCGACCGGTCCGGCCGACATGCACGCCAACAAGGCTTCGAGCTCGGCGTGCTCGTCGCCGTCGATCGCGTCGTCTCCGCGGGTCGGGCGACGCGAGAAGAAGCAGTCCTTGAACGCGCGCACCCCGAGCGGACCGACGAGGCGGTTGACGGTCAGGTACCACGTCCACAGCAGTGCCGGGTCTGCCGCGAAGCGGTAGTCGTCGCTGGTGCGCACCGCGACGACGTGATCGAGAGTGGCCGCGAGCACGATGTCGGCTGGCGTCGCCATGCACCAGATCAGCTCGATGCCGAACTCGTCGGCCAGCGCATCGAGCCCGCGCTGCCAGGCGGCAGCCCGGTCCGGTGCGGCGCGAAGGGCCCGGACACCGAACCAGGAGAGCAGCATCCAGTCCTGTTCGATCGCGCACACGCCCCAACGGCGCGCGTCGTCGAACCATCGCCGGAAGAACGTCGGGTCGACAGGATGGGCCGCGAGAGCGTCGACCCACCACTCCCCCTCCCTGAGGTACGGCGAGTGGGGCGAGATGTGACGCGAGTGGATGACCAGCGGTGGATGGCCGAGCCGCTCGGCCAGCTGCTCTATCGGGTCGCGGCCCGGCGACGGCGGATCGAAGGCGTCGAGGCGCGGTTCCCACCTCATCAACCCCGACGGTGGCACCTCCTCCGGATAGCCGATCTCGGTGATCGGCCGGGGCACCTCGTGCTGGTAGCACCAGGAATCCAGCTCGACGGCGCGGACCGGTAGGCCATCGGCTCGCAAGGCCTCCACCGCCTCGGCGACACTGGCCCCGATCGTCCGGCCGACCTCGGTGCGATACCAGTAGGCGGCGCCATTGTCCGTCCAATAGGACAGGTGCGAGACGATCGGGTTGGCCTCCCTGGACCGCTGCGGCCGCTCCCCCCGCACCTCCGTCCCCCACCGATCCAACAGCGCTGCCGTCGAGTCCCCCACGAAGACCCCCAGCGTCGTGGAGAAGCCCGAAGGCACCTCGTCCAGGTCACCATGCCAACCCCAGACCAGCCCGCCATCGGCGACGCCGATCACCTGCTCGTGCGGATGATCCATCGGAGCCAACAACACATGGCGCTGCCCGACCCGGGCCAGCAACACGCCGAGCACCGGCGGCGAGCGCAGGCCGGGGGACGGGCTGAAGTCGAACTCCAGCGACGGACCGGCGACCACCGGCAGCGCGAACTGGGTGTACGCGAACCCGAGATAGCTCGGGTCCCCCTCGACACCCACCGCCACCCGGGCGCCGAGTCGCCAGAACCAACCCGAAGCCATGCCCGTGAGATCCCGAGCTGCCGTCAACCGGACGCGTTCCACACCGTCGGCGACCGTCAGGTCGAGCACCACCCCTTCGGGCAGCACCGCCTCACCGAGCCGAACCAGTGGATCCATGACACGGAGATCTTCGTCCTGCCATCTGTCGTCGCCGCGATGCCGGGCGCCCGAGAGCGAAGTCGAGACCGCACCTCAACCGGCTCTCCGTCCCGCCCCTACTCGACGAGCCGTCGCGTCGGCCTGCCGTTCGTGTGCTTTCGTTCCCGCGATGCACCGCGCCACGCCCGGAACCCGGACCTCGCCGTCCCTCTCGAACGCGCTCACCTGCGCAATGGCGCGGGTGCGGATCCGCTCCCGCGCCGGTTCGTCGACTTGCTGGAGCGCCGCAACGGCGAGCGAGACGTGCTCGCTGATCATCTCCCAATACTGCTCGGGCGATCGCGTCACGAGCTCGACGTCGACGTCCCACTCCGCAATGTCGCGCAGCCCCGCGCCCTCGTACAGGGCGCTCACACATCCCGGGGCCGCGCACCGGAACATGTTCGGCCCGTCGGGGTCGGGTGGCGCCACGACCGCCTCGGTCGCGATCGCCTGCATGGCGATCGTCGTCCACGGGTTCTCCTCGGGCTCGACCCACACCGACGAGCAGAGACGTCCGCCCGGCGTGAGCACGCGCGCGAACTCGGCCGTGGCCTGGGCCACGTCGGGGAAGAACATGTACCCGAAGCGCACGGAGACGCTGTCGAAGGTGGCGTCGTCGAACGGCAGGTCATCGGCGCTGCACACCGTCGTCTCGACGTTGGCGATCCCTTGCGCGCTGGCCCGTCGCACGGCGATGTCCAGCATCTCCTCAGCGAGGTCGGTCAGCACGACGCACCCCTTCGGCGACAGCCTCGCGATGCTCAAACCCGGCTCACCAGTTCCTGCTGCGATGTCGAGATGGTGCTGATCTTCAGCGATGTCGAGACGCTCGATCATCGCTGTCCCGACCGGGCCCAGCTGATCCATGATCACCGAGTCCCACTTCTCCCAACCCGCAGAGAGCCCGGCCCACCTCGCTCGCTGAGCCTCCCGGATCTCATCGGCCCTCGGCATCAGCCCTCCCACCCTGCGACTACGAGGCACTCGTTGGCGGACCTGCATCATGCCCTCATGGACGCTGCGGGGCACGACGCGTCGCGTCGGAGGAGCCTGAGCGCCGTCAGTAGCGTGGGCGGCTTGTTCCGTGCTCCCTGCCGTTCGAGGCACGCAACGGCCGACGACGTCGACATCCCGGCGCGGATCGTGGTCGCCTTCGACTCGGCGTGGATCACGGACTCGGGATCGAGCAGCGTGTACCGGATCGGGCCGACGTCGCGGTCGTGATGTCGCTGTCTGATCCGAACGCGGTCCGATCTGAGACCTCGAGCAAGCTTCCCGACCACCATCCGGCTGTGATCTAGCGGGACCCCACCATGGGGTCGTGCGAGGAGGTTCCCTGACCGTGCTTCGTCATCGCAACGAGTTTCCCGTCGAGGGTGAGCTGCCGGGCTTCGACGGGGCGACCGCCTGGCTGAACGCCGCTCCGCTGACCGCGGCGGACCTCCACGGCCGGGTCGTGCTCGTCAGCTTCGGTACCTACACGTGCATCAACTGGCTGCGCTCGCTCCCCTACGTGCGAGCGTGGTCGGACAAGTACACACCCCACGGGCTGACGGTGGTGGGCGTGCAGACGCCCGAGTTCGCCTTCGAGGGCGACCTCGAGAACGTCCGTCGCGCCATCATGGAGATGGACGTCCGCTACCCGCTCGTGGTCGACAACGACTACGCGGTCTGGCGCGCGTTCGACAACCACTACTGGCCCGCCCTGTACTTCGTCGATGCGCAGGGTCGCATCCGGCATCACCACTTCGGTGAGGGCGAGTACGAGGAATCGGAGATGGTCCTCCAGCTGCTCCTGCGCGAGGCCGGTGCCGATGTCGATCAAGGCCTCCTGCGCCCGGAGCCCCAGGGCATCGAAGCCGCGGCCGACTGGGACAGCCTGGGATCGGCCGAGACCTACGTCGGCTATGAGCGCGCTGACGGGTTCGCCTCACCTGGTGGCCTCGTACCGGACGAGTCCCGGGTGTATGCGGCACCGTCGTCCCTCCGCCGCAACGAGTGGGCGCTGGCGGGCGGGTGGACCGTCGGGACGGTGCCGGCGCGGCTCGATGAGCCCGGCGGTTCCATCGCCTATCAGTTCCACGCTCGTGACCTGCACCTGGTGATGGGGCCTCCGCGGCCGCGGTCACCGGTGCGCTTCAGGGTGCGCGTGGACGGCGAAGCCCCGGGCCGCGCGCACGGCATCGATGTCGACGAGAACGGCGACGGCACCGCCGACTACCAGCGGACCTACCAGCTGATCCGCCAACCGCAGCCGGTCAATGACCGGCGGTTCGAGATCCAGCTCTTCGACAGCGGCGTCGAGGCCTTCGTGTTCACCTTCGGATGATGTTCGCTGGCCGAACTGCGTGCCCACCTCTCGTCACAGGTCGTCTCGGAATGCGTCGGGGCGCCGGGCCCACCAGGCCACGAGCGAGGCGGCCGCCGCCAGGTACAGCGAGCGCTCGGCGCGGTCCCGCTCGGCGGCGACGAGGCACGCCAGCGTGTACTTCGCGACGTGCGCGTCTTCGTGGATCGCCGCGCGGCCGATCAGCTCCGGGAGCGCGCGCTCCAGTACGGCCCCGGACGCGTGGTACCAAGCGGTCGCTGCTACGGGCGGCTCGAGCTCTCCTCCTGCATCGGTTGTGGATGTCTGTCGCTGCACACCTGCCGGCTGTACAACCCGGACGACCGCGCCCGCGCCCTCGGACAGGGGCCGCGCTACCTGCTCGGCGACACGGCGCAGGACGTGGTTCCCGAGCTGCTCACACCGACTCGCGTGGCGAAGGCACCCGGTCGCGTCGCCGGTGAGTGAGGCCATGAGTCGAACAGCTCTCGCGACGCTTAGTCTTGCCTG
>JBKPRL010000043.1:0-3800 GCA_046734535.1 bacterium
GCACCATCCGGTCGATCGGGTGCGCAAGGTCACGCTGGGTGAGGTACAGCTTGTCGCGGTCGTACCCGTGCCACTGCAAGCAGGACCCCACGCGCACCCGGATCGAGTCACCGGTCACCGGTAAGGTGCCGGCGACGATCCGCTGCTCCCGGTTGGCAAGCACGCTGGGCGAGTCGGTGATCTCGACCTGGCCGGTGCCGAGGTTCCCGCGACTGCTGGACAGCTCGGCAAGCTGGTACGACGGCAGGTCGGTGCCGTCTGGAACGTGGATCGTGCTGACCTGGACTTCCTCGTCATCGACCGCGTCGAGGTCCCCGGTGGCAGGCTCGGGCGAGACCCGAATAGGACTCTGGCCGGGGCGCGTCAACGACACCCGCGGCTCGGTCCCCGGGAGCGGGTGCGCGACCCCGTCGCTGTACACGGCGTAGAAGGACAGCTCGCCCTTGCGCTGCGTGTCCCTCCCGCCGGCGAATCCGCTGGCCGCAGCCTTGGGGTTGGCGAGCTCTTCCGCAACGTCGTTCCGGGTGTGGCTGGACTCGACCGAGGCCACGACCACTCCGCCCGCCACCGCCACCACGTGCCGGACCGGGCGGTCGTTGGCAGTGTCGTACGCCCACCCCCGAAAGGAGATGCGGCGGGTCGGCACCGGCGGCGGCACCTCGAGGCTCAGCTTGTGGCCCGTCGGCTCGGAGGCCAGAAAGTTGGCGGTGTACCCGAAGTCGCAGACCGGGCCTGCGAACCACAATCTCTTGAGCTCGGGGCCGTTGTTCAACGCGGGCGGGTCGGGCACGGAGCCGACGAGGTCGTTGCGAATCAGGAAGAGGACATCGTGGGTGCCGAGCAGGGGAGTCCAGCCGTCGAGCAGGTACTGCGAAAGCGTGAAGTGCCGCACCTCGTTGTGCGGGCCGTCCCAGGCGGGAAGGCCGAACGGCGCGTGGAAGACCACAAGAGCGGGCCGGCTCCTCTCCAGCTCGCTGATCACGATCTCCTGGGTGAACTCCGGGATCGCCATGCTGACGTGGTAGTAGGACGTGGGTGGGTCCTCACCGAGCAAGTAGTAGAAGTAGCCCGGGCTGTTGGTGAAGTCGAACACCGGCCCGTCTGGCGTGTAGGTGTCGACGACGGTCCGGAGGTCGCGAAGCATGGGCCGGTCCACCGCGTCGTCGGAGGTCCACCCCAGCAGGGGCACGCGGCCGCCACTCACCTCGACGACGTTCCTGCCCGGGGCGGTCCGCACCGTGTCGTGCACGGACGGGAGCATCACCAGCAGCAACGCCGCGACTACCGCCGACACGGGCTGCCGCGCCGCCGAGAGGGATACCCGTGGCCGCGCGAGCTCGTCCACGCGACGACGCGTCGTCGTCGTGGCGGGGTCACGGACCAGCCGCCGGACCTTGTCGTCCAGAGTTGTCAGCAACAGCGCGATCAACACGACCAGCAGCGGAAGGGTCACGGTGACCACCTGCAACAGGTGGCCGTCGTCGAAGCGGCCCAGGCCCTTCTCGGCGTAGAGCCCCGTCGTCAGCGCGGCGCCGAACGCCACCCAGTGTCGTGAGCCGAGCGGTCGCCGTTGCAGCAGGGCGAACCCCATGGCCCAGATGGTCATGGAGGCCACCACCAGGCAGACCACGAAGTAGGTGATGGCCAGCCAGTCGGCGTAGTCCGGGATGGGCAGTGCCCCGGACTCGGCGTGGCCCGGGCCGAAGACGAGGTAGTAGCGCAGGAAGGCGGACAGCGCGCCCTGTGTCGCCAGATAGGTGCACCACAGGACGGTGCAGACGAGGCCCGCGACGACGAACGCTCTGGTGCGCCCGAGAGCCCGCCATCGGCCGACGCCGGCTCCGCGGTGCACCAGGTCGCTCGCGACCAGGACGATGGTCACCGCGATCACCTGGAGGGACGCCTCGGGCACCAGGACCGCTTCGACGAACAGCACCGCGGTCATCACGCCGGTCCACGGCCAGTGGTTCCGGCGTACCGCCTCACCCAACAGCAGCCAGACAACGCTCATGCCTACCCAGCGGTACGACGGGGAGATGTGCACCGACGCCCAGATCAGCAGGAGGGTGAGCGCGACCAGCGGAGCGGCCCGGCCGCGGGAGGCCCAGACGGCGACCCAGTACAGGCCCACCCAGGTCAGCGGGATCCAGATCATGAACACTGCGGCGTGGGTCGCCCACAAGGTGTGCCCGAAAAGCAGGAATCCGGCCGAGCTGCGCAGCGCGTCCTCGAACAGACCGTGGATGAACAGGAAGTCGCTCCACGGGAAGAACCCCCGGGACAGCAGGTCCGCGCCTGTGACGCTCTGCATGTCGTCGAACCCCTGGATGGGGCCGAGCTGGCCCGCCATCTGGCTGGTCAACAGGTAGACCAGCACCGAGCCGCTGACCACTCGCACCATCGCCCGCTCCACGGCGGCCGGCGGGAACTTCCTGGCGCCGAGCACCAATGCCCCGAGGATCAGCAAACACGCCAGGCCGGCGGCCCACCACGGCACCCACGGATAGCGGACCAGGTCGTCGTTCTCGACGAGCAGGACAGCGGCGTGCCGCTGGTACCACACGAGGGCCACGACGGCGACCGTCGCGCCCGCATACGTGTCCACGAGCGCCAGCGCGGTGTCCCAGTGCCTCAGCGGGTCGCGGTTCGTGTGGCTGCGGGTGCCGAGCGCCAGCAACCACGCCGCTCCCAGGAGCGCCCCGACCGCCGCCAGCCCGGCGATGACGCCGACCGTGGAGATCTCCTGGGTCGGATCGCTGCCGCTGCCCCCGCTGACCACCAAGGCCACGACCGCCGCTGTCGGGAGGAGCCGGCCGTACCGCCACCAGCTGAGCGGCTCCTCCGGCGCGTCAGTCGCATCAATGTCTGCGGCTGCGATCGGCTCTGCGTCCGTGAGCCGTACGACGGTGACTGCACGCCGATCCACGGCGAACGGCCCAGCCCGGCCGAGCAACCACCAGACGGCCAGCGTGACCAAGGGCAGCACCCACATGACCAGCCGGTAGAGGAGGAACTGCCGATGAAAGTCGAAGTTCTCGAAGGTCGGGTAGCCGATGATGTTGATCGGAGGGCGCAGCCCGGACGGAGTGGCGAACCACACCACCAGCGCCAGCACGACCGCGAAGAGGAGAGCGACACCAAGTCGGGCGGCGGCGCGCCGGGTCGCGACGACGGTCGTCACTGAGCGATCCTCCCGAACTAGAGGGCTTCCAGCCCTACCAGCCAGAAAGTCGACGCCCGTCGGAATTTACACTACGGGCGTGGCCCGGAGACTGATCGCGCCGCTGGTCGCGTCGGGTGCCGCGCCACTGCTGGTGGGGCTCGGCGTGCAGGCGCTGACTACCTACGTCTTCCTCGTCATAGCCGGCCGGGAGCTCGGCCCCGCTGACTTCGGCGCACTCTCCGGCCTGTATCTCCTCCTGACCGGCACCGCCACCGGGTTGTTCGCACCCCTGGAGCAGGAGGTCACCCGGCGACGGGGTCACGAGCGAGCCTTCGGCACCTGGGACGACACCCTGCACCGCCGGGCCCTCGTCCAGGGGATGGCCGCGTCGGCCCTGGCCGCGGTGGTCCTGTTGGCCGCCTTCCCGGCCACGCTCCGCATCCTGGGAGACGAGCCCTCCCTGCTGGTCGCGCTGCTGGTCGCGCTCCCCGGCTACGCCCAGTGGTTCGCCACCCGCGGCGACCTCGCCGGCAGCCGCCGGCTGGTGCGTTACGCCGTCCAGCTCGGTCTCGACGGGCTGCTGCGGCTCGCCGCAGCGGTGGTCTTCGTGGGCGTCGACGCCGGCCTGGCGGCGTAC